>JAEUJP010000873.1 GCA_016793725.1 Myxococcaceae bacterium
TCGCGGCCTCGTCACTGAAGAGGGCGGCGCCGGGTGACACGACGGCCGAGCACGCGCGCTGCAGGCCCGGTGAGGTGGCGCCGAGGTAGAGCGGGGTGGTGGCGTCGAGCGCGATGAAGTCGAACGTCGCGACTCCGGCGACGGCGTTGACGGCGGCGGAGGCGGGTGAGAGCGCGGTGCCGGCCGCAGCGGTGTTGCACGCAGCGTCGGTGAAGGCGGCGAGGGCCACCGGTGCGGTCGAGGTGGTGACGGTCTGGCCGCTCGAGTTGCGCACGGCGACGACGGGCTGAATGGCGAGGGCGACGCGCCGGGTGAAGTTCGTCGAGAGCGCGGTGAAGGCGAGCTGGTTCATGGCGCCGCCGGCTGCTCCGCCTGCAGCCCCGCCGCCTGCGGTCGCACCCCCCGCCGAGCCGCCGCCCGCGGTGCTGCCGCCCCCGCCGGCCACGTCGCCGCCCCCGGCGGTACCACCCCCACCGGCCGTGTCGCCGCCACCTGCCGTGGCGCCGCCACCCGCTCGACCTCCTGCGGTGGCTCCACCACCGGCAGTGCCGCCATCGGTGCGGCAGACGCCGGCGACGCAGCGGTAGCCGTCGGCGCACTCGGTGTCGTCGGCGCACGCGAAGACCTGGCCGTCGACCGAGGGCGGGTTGCAGTCACAGGCCGAGGCGCACGCGAGCAAGGCGATGAGCCAGGGAGACGTTCGAAGAGGGCTGCGCAGCAACAGTTCGCCAGCATCCCGCCGCTGGAGACTCTTGGCAAACCCGTGTTACGCGGTCGGCCCGTGGGGCTCTGTGCGGCGCTGCTCATCGCTGCCGTCAACGCCGACGCGGGCACAGCGGAGCCGACCACATTTCGCCTCAGCGGCGAGGTGCGCGAGCTCGGCACGCGCGACCCGCTCGCGGCGGCGCACCTGTCGTGCGGCGACGTCGAGACCGAGACCGACGGGGCGGGGCGCTTCGTGCTCGAGCTGCCGGCGGGCGAGCGCACGGTGCGGGTCTCGGCGGGCGGCTACCACGCGCGCGACTTCACCGAGAGCGCCGACGCCGGCATCGGCGTCGAGGTCGTCTACCGCCTCGAGCGCAACACGGCGACGCCGTACCGCACGACGGTGACGGGGCTGAAGGCGCGCACCGAGGCGGCCCGCGTCGCGCTGAGCAAGGCCGAGCTCGTCGACGCCGCGGGCAGCTCGGGCGAGCCGCTGCGCACGGTGATGCAGCTGCCGGGGGTCGCGTCGGTGGCGTCGGGGCTGGCGTACCCGGTGGTGCGCGGCACGCAGCCGGCGGCGACGGGGTACTTCGTCGACGGGGTGCGGGTGCCGCAGCTGTTTCACTCGCTCATCGGGCTCTCGGTGCTGCACCCCGACTTCGTCGAGAAGATCGACTTCTACCCGGGCCTGCCGCCGGTGCCGTACGGGCGGCTCACGGGCGGCGCGGTCGACGCGACGGTCTCGCGCCCGCGCGACGGCCGCATTCACGCGTCGGCCTCGATCGACCTCATCAACGCGAGCGCGTTCGCTGAAGCGCCCATCGAGAAGACCGGCACCGAGCTCACCGCGGCGGGGCGCATCAGCTACACGCCGCTCATCGGCGCGAAGGTCGCGGGGGCGCTGCTGCCGGGCACCGCGGCGCGGCCGGCGCCGACGCCGGTGGCCGACTTCTGGGACTACCAGACCCGCATCGGCCAGAAGCTCGGGCCCGTCTACCTGCGGGCGCTGGTGTTCGGGAGCTACGACAAGGCGGGGCTGGTCTCGAACGTCTTCGACACGCCGTCGGGCCTGCTCGACACGACGTTTCATCGCGCCGACGTGTCTGCCCGGGCGCGGTCGGGCGGGCTGCAGGTCGAGGCGGGCGTCACGCTGGGCACCGACCGCGTCGCGCTGGTGGGCGAGCAGAACGGTGAGACGGTCTTCGGCCTGCGAATGAACCGCGACCTGTTCGCCGCGCGGGTCTCGGCCACGTACACCTTCGGCGAGTCGCTCACGGTGCGCGGCGGCGTCGACACCGAGGCGCAGCGCACCTCGTCGACGGCGTGGGGCGAGCGCGCCGACGACCCCGACCAGGCGTTCGAGCTCGTGCGGCCCGAGGTGTACGGCGTGCTGTCGTCGGCGTGGCTGATGGCGCAGGCGCGGTACGGCCCGCTCGAGACGACGGCGGGGGTGCGCGGCGAGCTGTACGACCTGACGAACCCCGACCAGCGCGCGTTCTTCGGGGTGGCTCCGCGGCTCGAGCAGCGCTTTCGCCTGAGCGACGACGTCGCCGTACGCGCCGGCGCCGGCATCTTCTACCAGCCGCCGACGCTGCTGCTCGCGCTGCCGGCGAGTGAGCTGTCGGCGCTCGAGCAGGGTCTGCAGATGGCGATGCACTTCGAGGCCGGGGCCGACGTGAAGCTGCCGCTCGGTCTCGAGCTCGGCGCGACCGGCTTCTATCACCCGATACCGCGCGCAGTGGAGTACCGCGTCGACCAGCTCGTCGACCCGCGCCGCGAGCTCGGGCTCACGTCGCCCGCCACACGTGGCAGGGGCTACGGTGTCGAGCTGTTCATCAAGCGCGTGCAAGAGGGGCGCTGGTACGGCTGGCTCTCGGCGACGCTGCAGCGCAGCGAGCGGTCGCGCTTCGTCGCGCGCTACGACGACGCGGGCCGCGCCCAGGCCGAGCTGGTCGAAGCGCAGGTGCCGTTCGCGTTCGACCAGACGTTCGTGCTGAACGCGACGTTCGGCGTGAAGCTGCCGCGCGGTTTCAGTGCGGGCGTGAGCGTACACTTCAACACCGGCCGGCCCGAGGGCGGTGACGTGTCGTCGAGGAACATGCGAGAGGCGGTCGACCCGCGCACGCAGTCGCGCTGGTGGGTGCCGCAAGACCTCGACCGGGTCGACCGGCTGCCGCCGTTCTTTCGGCTCGACGTGCGCGTGGCGAAGACGTGGGCGTTCGACGACTTCATGCTGGAGCTGTACCTCGACGTGTTCAACGCGAGCGCGGGCTCCGAGACGCTCGGGTATACGTATTCGGTGGTGAACCCGGGCCCGAGCGCGACGCTGCAGCGCACCGCGTTCGGGCTGCCCATCATTCTGCCGATGTTGGGCCTGAAGGGGCGGTACTGATGCGGCGCGTGGCCCTGCTCGTGCTGGTGCTCGCGAGCGCGTGTGGCGTGCCGGAGCAGCTGATGCGCATCTCGGTGCGCGTGACACCGACGCTGCTCTGGGAGCACGACGTCTCGGTCATGCTCGAGAGCGACGAGGGCTCGACGGAAGAGGGGTGCAGCCGGTTCTTTCCGTTCTCGCGCCTCGACGTGCCGGCCCAGGGCAGCGCGACCTTCGACGTGCTGCAGGCCGAGACACGGGGGCCGAGCGGTGAGCCGCGCTGCTTTCGGGTGAACTGGAACAACCGCAGCATGCTCGCGTTCGGGCCGGTGCTTCACGACGTGAAGCTGCCGGCGTTCGCGGTGTGGCCGGGCGGCCGAGACCCGAACGCCGACGCGGCCACGCTGCCGACGCTGCGGCAGATTACGTTTCCCACCACGCCCGAGACCTACTTGAGCCCCGCCGAAGACGAGTACGACGTCTTCAAGCCGCGGCACTTCGTCGAGTTCATCGACGACCGGGGTGACCTGGCGTGGCGGCTGTTCGAGGCCGATGCGACCGGCGCGATGTTGGCGCGAGGCGGGCGCGCGACGGCGAACTTCGACGGCACGCTCCTCGAGGGGCGGCCGGGCACCTTGCGGGCGGGGTCGTTCACGGCCGGGCGCACCTACGTGACGGACTCGCTGGGGAGGCCGCTCGAGATGGCATTCGAGCACCGCATCTTCGAGAACGAGCTGCGGGTCGGCGAGTCGGGCGAAGAGTTCAGGCCGGCGAGCCGCGGCGTCAAGTGTGTGGGGTACACGAGCACCTGCCCGTTCACCGACGGCAGCTTCGCGGTGGTCGAGGTGAACCGAAACAACCTGCTGTTCGAGCTCGAGGCGACGCACGTCGAGCGGGTGCTGGTGCGCGGGCTGTGGGCGACCGCTGACACGGCGACGCTGAACTTCGACTACACCGACTCCGAAGGGGTCGAGCGGCACATTCGGGTGCCGCTGACGGCGCAGGAGCGCGGCGTACACCGCAACGGCGGCTACGGGCCTGCGCGCGTCGACCTCACCGTCTTCACGAGCCAGTGGATGGAGCGGCCCCGTCTGTGGCTGGCGGACGTCGAAGGCGACGCGGTGCGCATTGACCGGCTGGCCGAGGTGTCATTTTTCCAGACCCGCTTCTGAGTTACCGGGAAGTCACGACGCGGCGCGCCGTTGAAGCCGTGCGCGAGGTCGCGAGACAATTCGGCTCGTGCGGCTGTCGACCGAGAGCAACGTGCACCTCGAGGCTCGGGCGAAAGAGCTCGTGGGCGAGAGCCGGTACGCCGAGGCGCTCGTGCTGCTCGAGATTCGGTTCGCGCAGCCCGACCCGCCGGTGCAGGTGCTGATCGTCTACGTGCTGTGCCTGTACGCGACGGGCAAGGCGCTGCGCGGTGAGCAGGCGGCGCGGCGGGCACGGCGTGAGCTGAAGAAGTTGCCGTGGTCTGAAGCGAACGTGGCGCTCGCGCTGCTGACGATCGCCGAGTCGGCAGGGACGGGCTGCTTTTTCCCGAGCCCGACCTGAGAAACTCCTAGAGCGCTCGCGGAAGAAGACGCCCATTCCTTCGGCAGAGCCTTTCAGCAGAGCCGCAGTGCCCGAGGGACAGGCAACTTTCCCCGCGTACTCTGCGGTTCACTTCGTCGGGTTCGTATCGGGGGAAAGTAGCCTGCCCCTGAGACCGTAGCGCTCGAGCAGCCGGTAGAACTGGGCGCGTGAGATGCCGGCGACGCGCGCGGCCTCTGACAGGTTGTCGCCGTTTCGCTCGAGCAGCGTGCGCAGGTAGTCGCGCTCGAAGTCTTCGAGCAGCTTGTCGCGCGCCTCTTTGAAGCCCGGCGCTGCGCCCTTCGCCGGGGCCGGCGCATCGGCGTCGCCCAGCGCGAGCGCGCGCTCGACCGCGTTGCGCAGCTCGCGCACGTTGCCCGGCCAGGCGTCGCACTGAAACGCAGCCACGGTCGCGGGCGAGAGCGTCACGCCGCCGCGCGCCTTCGCGAAGTGCTCGACGAGCACCGGTATGTCTTCGGGCCGGTCGCGCAGGGGCGGCACCTGCACCGTCGCGACCGCGAGGCGGTAGTAGAGGTCTTGTCGAAAGCGGCCTGCCTTCACCTCTACCTCGAGGTCTTTGTGGGTGGCGGCGTGCACGAGGCAGCGCGCGGTGCGGTCGAGGTTCTCGCCGACGCGGCGAAACGACGAGCCGTCGAGCACGCGCAAGAGCTTCGGCTGCAGGTCGAGCGGCAGCTCGGCGACCTCGTCGAGAAACAGCGTGCCCGATGACGCGGCCTCGAGCGCGCCGGCGCGCGCCTTGTCGGCGCCGGTGAACGCGCCCCTGGCGTGGCCGAACAGCTCGCTCTCGACGAGCTGCTTCGAGAGGGCGCCGCAGTCGACGACGACGAAGGGCTCTTTTTTGCGCGGCGACAGGTCATGCAGCGCGCGGGCGACGGCGGTCTTACCGACGCCCGTCTCGCCCGAGAGCAGCACGGGGGTGCCCTTGGGGCCCAGGCGCTCGAGCTGGGCGAACAGGGCGCGCATGGCGAGCGAGCGGCCGAGCAGGCCACCGAGCTCGGTGCGCGCCGAGAGCGGCGCGGCGCTCTTCACGGGCGTGAGCTCGAGCGTGGTGCGGCCGACGCGCACGCTGCCGCCCATCGGCACGAGCGCGGTGTCGACGCGGGCGCCCAGATAGAACGTGCCGTTCTTCGAGCCGAGGTCGCGCACGCGCACCCCGCCGGGGATCAGCTCGAGCGTCGCGTGTCGGCGTGAGACCGACGGGTCTTTGAGCTTGAGCCCGCAGTCGTCGCCGGTGCCGAGCGTGAGCACGCCGCTCTCGAAGTGGTGGGTGAGGCCCGCGTCGGGCCCCTCGCCGATGCGCACGTCGACGGGCGCGGCGTCGGGCAGCCCGCCGGCGAGGTCTTCGGTGGTGTGGTGGTCGGCCACGTGCGGCTCAGCCCGCGAACGCGCGCTCGACGAGCGCTTGCATCGGCGCGCTCTTGTCGAGCGTGCCGAACGTCTGGCCGTGCTTGCCGTCGAGGCGTGATGCGCACCACGCGTCAGAGACCTTCGAGTTGCCGGCGCGAATGAGCAGCGACGCCTGCAGCGCGATGGCGAGCCGCTCGACGAGGTGGCGCGAGCGGGTCTCGATGCCCTCGAGGTCCGTCAGCTCTTGGGGCAGGCGCTCGAGCTCGGCGTCGTATGCGGCGTGGCCGCCCTTCGCGGAGCTCAGCTCGGCGAACAGGGCGCCGCGCGTGGCGGGCTCTTTTGCGAGAGCGCGCAGCACGTCGAGGCACTGAATGTTGCCGCTGCCCTCCCAGATGGAGTTGAGCGGGGCCTGCCGGTACAGCCGCGGCATGCCGCTCTCTTCGACGTAGCCGATGCCGCCGAGGCACTCTTGCGCTTCGTTCACGAACGGCGCGCAGCGCTTGCAGACCCAGTACTTGCCGATGGCGGTGCCGATGCGCGCGAAGGCGGCCTCGTTCTCGTCGCGGTGGCTGGCGTCGACCGAGCGCGAGATGCGGGCGGTGAGGGCGAGGTGGGCTTCGGACTCGAGCGCGAGGTCGGCGAGCACGTTGAGCATGAGCGGCTGCTCGACGAGCCGCTTGCCGAACGCCTTGCGGTGGCGCGTGTGATGAAGGGCCTGCACGAGCGCCTGTCGCATGACCGAGGAGCTGCCGATCATGCAGTCTTGCCGCGTCAGCGCGACCATCTCGAGAATGGTGGCGACGCCGCGCGCCGGGTCGCCGACCATGAACGCGAGCGCGCCCTGAAACTCGACCTCGCTCGACGCGTTGCTCCAGTCGCCGAGCTTGTCTTTGAGGCGCTGAATGCGAATGGCGTTGCGGGTGCCGTCGGGGCGAAAGCGCGGGAGCAGGAAGCACGAGAGGCCCGCCTCTTCGTACGCGAGCACGAGAAACGCGTCGCACATCGGGGCCGAGAAGAACCACTTGTGGCCGACGAGCTCGTACGGCTGCCCGTTGCCGCGCTCGCCGAGCGGGTGCGCCTTCGTCGAGTTGGCGCGCACGTCGCTGCCGCCCTGCTTTTCGGTCATGCCCATGCCGATGGTGAGACCGTTCTTCTGCGCGGCGGGAATGAAGCGTGGGTCGTAGACGGGCGCGGTGATTTTCGGCAGCCACTCGGCGGCGAGCTTCGGCGAGTGGCGAATGCTCGGTACGCACGCGTAGGTCATGGTGGTGGGGCAGCCGGTGCCCTGGTCGCCCTGGCCGAGCAGGTACGAGAGGCCCATGCGGGCGACGTGGGCGCCGGGCTTGTCTTCGTTGCGCCAGGGAAACGAGGTGATGCCGGCTTCGATCGCGAGCTCCATGAGGCGGTGGTACGCGGGGTGGAACTCGACCTCGTCGCAGCGGTTGCCGTAGCGGTCGAAGAGCTTGAGCTTGGGTCTGTTCTCGTTGGCCTGTTGAGCGAGCGTCTGCGCCTCGCCGCCGGCGACGGGGCCCCACTTCGCGATGAGCCCGTTCGCCCAGCCGGCGCCTTCGCGCTTCAGCGTCTCTTGCAGGGCGGGGTCGGTGGCCCAGGCGTCGTACGGGGTGAGCGGCGGCGGGGTGTTCTCGACGTCGTGCGTGGGGAATCGGGAGGCTTGCGTGGCCATGACGGCTCGAAGCTCTAGCAGGTTCGAGGGCTTGGGAAAAAAGCTGCGCCCGAGACGGAGCTTCGGGGTCACCTCCAGACCAGGAGGCGTATGCGACTGATCGTGATGGGGGCGTTGTTCATGATGGGTGGGCTGAGCGGCTCTTTCGTGCTGAAGGGCACGGGCAGCAGCGGCGCGCTGGCGCTGGTGGGCCTGGTGATGCTGGTCATCGGCATCATCTCGGTAGGCAAGGCGCGCGAGGGGGGCGATCAGTTCGAGAGCTCGCTGGCGGCGCAGCCGACCGAATACGAGCGCGAGCGCGACGCCGAGCAGATGGCCGAGTACCGCAAGGCGCGGCTCGAGCAGGCGAAGAAGGCGCAGGCGGCGGAGCAGGCCCGCGCGCGCGTGGCGGCGACGGAGGAGCTGGCGCGGCCGTGGGCGCCCGACCCGAGCGACCCTCGCGCGCAGCGGCTCGAGGCGATCTACCTGGTGGCTCCAGCGGCGCGCGAGCACGTGGCTCAAGTGTTGGGCGCGGCGCGGGCCCACCTGGATGCCGACGCGCAGCTGAACCTGGCGCTCGAGACGGCGCGGCGCGTGCGGGATGGGGCTCGCGCCTGACGGTTGGGGCGTCGTTCGCGCTGTGCCCGGCTCTCGACTGCCGGGGCCGGACATGTGCAGTGGCCTTCGGAGGCCCAGCTGACCCGTCGTCTCAAACTCAGCCCCAGACGACCATCTCGACGAGGCTCTCGGCCTCTTCGGCGTTCGGTCGGTCGGCAGGGTTCTTCGCCAGCAGTCGCCTGATGACGCCGTCGATCTTGGGCTGCCCCAGCGGCGGCGCTGCGCCGGTGAGGTGCCAGCGCGCGATGTTGTCGAGGTCGTGCGTGTCGCCGGGAATCGGCAACGCGCCGGCGAGCAGCCGGTAGAGCATCACGCCACACGAATAGACGTCTGACTTGCCGTCGTAGTCGTCGCCGCGAATGCGCTCGGGGCTCACGTACGCGGGCGAGCCGAGAATGGCCTCTTCTTCGTCGGGCTCGTCGAGCGAGCGGGCCGTGCCGAAGTCGATGAGCTTCGGCGTCTCGCCGCCGCGCTCTTTGTGCATCAGCACGTTGCCGGGCTTCACGTCGCGGTGCACGAGGCCCTGCTTGTGCAGCACCGCGAGCGCCCCGAGCACGCCGCGCACCGCGGGCAGCACGAGGTCGGTGCCGAGGCGGCCCTTCTTCACCTTCGCGTCGAGCGTCTCACCGTCGAGCATCTCCATCACGAGAAACGCCGAGCTCGGCGGCAAGAGGCCGAAGTCGACGACGCGCACGGCGTTCGGGTGGCGCACGCGGCAGGCGCGCTGCGCTTCTTTGCGCAGGGCCTCGATGCTGCCCCGCTCGCCGCCGCGGGTGAGCACCTTCACGGCGACGTCTTGCTCGAGGTCGATGTGGCGCGCCTGGTAGACGGTGCCGAACGAGCCGGCGCCGAGGCGGCCGACGATGGCGTAGCGGCCGCCGAGCTCGACGCCGGGCTTCAGCTCGATGGGTGCGGCGGGCTTGATGCGGGCGGCGATGGCCTTCAGGCGCGCGACGAGCCCGTCTTCGGTGACGGGGGCCACGGGCTTCGGCATGGGCTTCGGGGCGGCGGGCGTGGCGCGCAGGCGGGCTTCGAGGCGCGCGACGAGCACGGGAAAGTTGAAGGGCTTGGTGACGTAGTCGTCGGCGCCGGCGTCGAGGGCGGCGACGATGTCTTCGGGAGCGGCGGCGGCCGTCGCCATGATGATGGGCACGGTGATGCCGCCGGCGCGCGCCTGGCGCAGCACCTCGAAGCCCGACATGCGCGGCATCATCACGTCGAGCAGCACGGCGTCGAAGTCGGCGTGGGTCTTGAGCGCAGCGAGGGCGAGCTCGCCGTCGCCGACGCTGGTGACCGCATAGCCGCGGTGCTTGAGCTGCTTCTCGAGCAGGGCGCGCGACCCGTCGTCGTCTTCTGCGATCAGAATCTGGCGCGCGGTCACGAACGCTGCGGAGCCTACGCCGCCCGTGCCTCACAATGCCAAGAAGAGGGCGACGCCGAGCAGCACCGCTCCGACGACCGCCCCCGCGATGCCGAGCGGAAAGACGACCTGCGCCATCGACGCGTCGGAGCGGCTGACCGTCGGGCTCGACGCGTTCGGGCCGCCCGGCTGCTGCAGCTGGTAGCGGCTCGAGACGTCGAGCGCGTGGGCGACTCCGCCGATGCCGAAGCCGAGCGCGACGAAGCCGAGCGCGCCGGTGAAGAGTGCGGGCACACGCGAGCGGGGCCGGGCCGCCAGAGGCGCTTCGACGACGGCGACAGCAGGAGCAGAAGCCGGCGCGGGCACCGGTGCCGGGTCGGGCTCTGCGCTGGGCTCGGGCTTCTGCGGAGGTGGCTCGACGGTGGGAGCGGTCGGGGGCCTGCCGCCGGCCTTCACCCACCACTCCCGAATGCGGGGGCTGGCGTCGGCGGGCAGCTCGAGCTCGGGCTCGATGAGCAGGCCGGCGCGAAAGGCGTCGACGGCCTTCGACTGCTGCGAGAGGCCGGCGTACGCGAGGCCGAGGTAGAGGTGAATGAGGGCGAGGTCGTGCGGCGAGTTCTTCGGCCAGGCGCGGGCCTTCTCGAGGGTGCGCACGGCGCCGGCCTCGTCCATCTCGGCGAGCTGCTCGATGCCGCGCTTCAGGTGCGGGTTTTCGGGAGCCGCGAGCAGCGCAGCGCTGAGCAGGAGCCAGCCCATCGCGCGCGACTGTAGTAGAGCCGGCGCGTGTCGGTGACGAGAACCCTGCGCGTGGTGACCGGCGCCGACGGCGTGGCGAAGGCGCTCGAGCTGCCGCGCTTTCGGCTGAAGGTGGTGAAGGGCGCCGACAAGAAGCGTGAGGCGACGTTCGACCGCGTGCCGGTGATGGTGGGCTCGGGGCCGGGGGCCGACTTCAAGCTGAGCGACGCGGCGGTGAGCGCGCTGCACTGCGAGCTTCACGCCGATGAAGACGGGTTCAAGGTTCGCGACCTGGGCTCGAAGAACGGCGTGTGGCTCGGCGGGCGGCGGGCGGCGTCGGCGTGGTTGACCGAAAAAGACGAGCTGGTGGTGGGTCAGACGACGCTGCGCTTCGAGGTGCTGAAAGAGAGCAGCGAGCAGGCGCTGGCCGAGCGCACGTCGTTCGGGCGGCTCATCGGCTCGTCGGTGGCGATGCGAGCGGTGTACGCGCAGCTCGAGCGGGTGGCGGCGACCGAGCTGTCGGTGCTGCTGCTCGGCGAGACGGGCACGGGCAAAGAGCTCGCGGCCGAGGCGCTGGTCGAGCACAGCGCGCGGCGCGAGAAGCCGCTGGTGGTGGTCGACTGCGGGCGGCTGCCCGTGACGCTGGCCGAGAGCGAGCTGTTCGGTCACGAGAGGGGCGCGTTCACGGGCGCGACGTCGTCGTTCGCGGGGGCGTTCGAGCGGGCGAACGGGGGCACGCTGTTTCTCGACGAGGTGGGCGACCTGCCGCGCGAGCTGCAGCCGAAGCTGCTCGGCGTGCTCGAGCGGCGCGAGGTGCAGCGGCTCGGGGCGAGCGCGCCGGTGCCGGTCGACGTGCGGGTCATCGCGGCGACGCACCGCGAGCTGCCGGTCGAGGTGAACCGCGGCACGTTTCGGGCAGACCTCTTCTACCGGCTGGCGGTGGCGGTGATTCGCATGCCGCCCTTGAGGGCGCGGGTAGAAGACGTGAACGAGCTGATCGGGCACTTTCTGGCCGGGGCGCAGCTGCCGGCGGCGGGGCTGCGGCGGCTGGCCGACGCCGAGTACCCGGGCAACGTGCGCGAGCTGCGCGCGGCGGTCGAGCGGGCGGTGCACGGGCTGTTGCCCGAGGCGGCGGCGCGGCCGGCGGGCGTGATGCCGGTGACGCTCGACGTGCCGTGGCGAGCGCAGAAAGAGGCGCTGGTGGCCGGGCTCGAGCGCGAGTACCTGACGAAGCTGCTCGAGGCGTGCGGGGGCAACATCACCGAGGCGTCGCGGCGCAGCGGCATCAACCGCGTGCACATTCACGAGCTGATTCGACGGCTCGGTGTCATCGCCAGGAAGTCATGAAGAGGCCCCGCTCCCCAAGAGGGGAGAGCGGGCTCTCTTTCGAGCTCACTGCTCGCTGAGCACGACCTTGAGCTCGGTCGTCTTGCCTCCGCGCACGTCGACCGAAAACGTCTTCTTCGCCTTCAGCTCTTCGTTCACGACGAGCACCTGGTGCGCGCCGTTCGGCAGCGGCAGCGGCGCGAGTGGGGTCGTGCCGCGCAGCTTGCCGTCGACGAACACGCGGCCCCAGGGTTTCACCTTCACCCAGAGCTGACCCTTCGCCGCCGCGGGCTTCGCGGGAGCCGCCGGCTCGGGCTCGGGCTCGGGCTCGGGCTCGGGTGTCGGTGGCGCAGGCTCTGGCGCGGGCACGGCGACCACTGGTGTCGGCGTCGGGGCGGGCGGAGCCTCGAAGGGCCGCATCTTCCACCACGTCGCGGCGGCCGAGATGATCACCACCGGCACCACCAGCAGCGCCCAGAGCACGCGCGGCATCGGCGCGGGCGCGCGCACCGACACCGTGCCGCGCGACAGCACCTCTTCGACGCCGGGCCGCTGCTTGCCGGGGAACCACTGCTCGAGCGAACGAGCGACCG
>JAEUJP010000546.1 GCA_016793725.1 Myxococcaceae bacterium
TGAGCGCGCTGCCGGCCGGCGGCTTTCAGCCGATCGCCGCGACGGGCACGCTGCTGACGGCGAGCACGTCGACGACGGGCGCCGTGTTCCCCGTCGCGCTGCCACAGCCGATTCGGTACTACGGCGACGACGTCTCGACGCTGTACGTGAGCCAGCACGGGTGGATGTCGACGACCGCCATCACGGCGCCGACGTCGACGAACCGCACCGAGCCGTCGAGCACCGCGCCGATGGGCAGCATCGCGCCGTTCTGGGACCTCATGTCGGCGGGCGCCGCGATGACGACGGGCCTGTTCTGGCAGCAGCTCGACCCCGACGGGCTGCCGGCCACGGGTGACGAGGTGACCATCGTCTCGTGGGAGGCCTTCAGGTCGAGCACGAGCACCCTCTACAACCTGAACTTCCAGACGAAGTTCTTCGCGAACGGCGACATCGAGTACCACTACGGCACGATGTCGAGCACGTCGACGACCGCGACCGTGCACCAGGGCTCGAGCGCGACGTCGTGGCTCGAGTCGCGCGACAACCTCGCGGCGCTGGCCATCAACGTCAGCTCGGTGAGCCCGGGCATTCAGCCGAACACGGCCTTTCGCTTCACCTACACGCCATGAGGAACCTCGACATGCGCCGCCTCACGGCAACACTCGCAGTGCTCTCGGTGTCGCTGTTCGGCTGCCCCGGGCCGAGCACCACAGACGGAGGGAGCGACGCCGGGCTCGATGCCGGCCGAATCGACTCGGGCACCGCAGGCGGCAACGACGCCGGCCGCGACGCCGGCCCGGCCGACTCGGGCACGCCCGACGCCGGTGTGTCTTGCGGCGACGCCATCATCGGCCCGGGCGAGGCCTGCGACGACGGCGCGACCGACCCCAACGACGGCTGCTCGGCGACGTGCGCCATCGAGCCCGGCTGGTCGTGCGTCGACACGCCGAGCCTCTGCACGAGCGGCTGCGGCGACGGCATCGTGGTGGGCGCCGAGGGCTGCGACGACGGCGACCTCGAGGGCGGCGACGGCTGCTCGGCGACGTGCTCGCGCGAGCCGGGCTGGTCGTGCACGGGCATGCCGAGCACGTGCGGCCCGACGTGCGGCGACGGCGTCATCACGGCGACCGAGGCGTGCGACGACATGAACGTGATGCCGGGCGACGGCTGCTCGGCGGCATGCGCGATCGAAGCGGGCTTCGCGTGTATGGGCGTGCCGAGCGCGTGCACGCCGAACTGCGGCGACGGCGAGCGGCTCGGAGCCGAGACGTGCGACGACGGCAACCAGGACCCGAACGACGGCTGCTCGCCGGTGTGCACGGTCGAGCCGGGGTACCAGTGCTCGACAGCCGCGCCGAACGTCTGCGTGACGGTGTGCGGCGACGGCGTGCGGCGAGGCACCGAAGCCTGCGACGACGGCAACGTGATGCCCGGCGACGGGTGCACGGGCTGTGTGGTCGACCCGAACTACTCGTGCAACATGGCGACGCCGAACGTGTGCGGGCCGACGTGTGGCGACAACCTCATCATCGCGCCCGAGACGTGCGACGACGGCAACCCGACGGGCAACGATGGCTGCTCGGGCATCTGCCGCATCGAGGCGGGCTACGTGTGCGCAGGCCTGCCGAGCGTCTGCACGAAGGTGTGCGGCGACGGCCTCATCGTCGGGGCAGAAGAGTGTGACGACTCGGGCACGATGGGCGGCGACGGCTGCTCGGCGACGTGCACCATCGAGCCCGGGTTCGAGTGCGCGGGCATACCGAGCATGTGCAGCGCGGTCTGCGGCGACGGGGTGCGCAACGGCGCCGAGACGTGCGACGACGGCGACCGCGACCCGTTCGACGGTTGCAGCGCGATCTGCCAGGTCGAGAGCGGCTTCGCGTGCTCCGGCTCGCCGAGCACGTGCTCGGCGGTGTGCGGCGACGGCATCGTGATGGCGGGCGAGGCGTGTGACGACGGCAACATGAACGGCAGCGATGGCTGCGTGAGCTGCGCGATTCAACCGGGCTATTCGTGCGCGGGGCAGCCGAGCGTGTGCACGACGATGGGCGCGGTGACGAGCGTGTCGCTGAACGGCGTGGGCAACGACAACGGTCACGGGTGTCTGACGACGAGCTCGGGGCTGGTGTTCTGCTGGGGCTTCAACACCGACGGGCAGGTCGGTGACGGCACGACGGTGAGCCCGGTGTTCACGCCCGTGCAGGTGCCGCTGAGCAACGTCGTCGAGGTGGCTTGCTCCGAGACGACCGCGTGCGCGCTGACCGACGCAGGTACGGTGTCGTGCTGGGGCGACAACCTCGAGTCGGCGCTCGGGCAGCCGGGCCGCGCGACGGCGACCGACAGCCCCTTCCCGCTCACGGTGCCGGGCGTGTCGGGCGCGGTCGAGCTGAAGGCGGGCGACGACTTCATCTGCGCGCGGCTCGGCACCGGTGAGGTCATGTGCTGGGGCGACAACGACAACCGGCAGCTCGGGCGCGGTGGCACGGGCACGACCGACAGTGACACGGCGGCGCTGGTGCCGGGTCTGTCGACGGCGACGAAGCTGGCGCCGGGCGGCGACCACATCTGCGTCATGACCGCGGGCGGCGGGGTCTCGTGCTGGGGCGACGCTGCCTCGGGCCAGCAGGGCAACGACGCCGGCACGGTCGACGTGAGCTCACCGACAGCGGTGACGAGCCTCTCGAACATCGTCGACCTGGCGTCAGGCACGAACCACACATGCGCGCTGAACGCGGGGGGCCAGGTGTACTGCTGGGGCGGCGGTGCGAACGGCCGACTCGGCAACGGCGGCACGGCGAACCAGACGACGCCGCAGCTGGTGCCGAGCCTGACGGGGGTGACCCATCTGGCCGCGGGTTCGACGCACAACTGCGTGGTGAACGCGACGGGCGAAGTGTGGTGCTGGGGCGGCGGTGCGCGCGGGCAGATCGGCAACGGGGCGGTGGCCGACGTGACGACGCCGGTGCGCGTGACGGGGCTGCCGGCGTCGCCGACGCAGCTCGACCTCGGTGAAGAGACGTCGTGCGCGCTGTACGCGAACGGCAGCCGGTGGTGCTGGGGCATGACCGAAGACGGTCAGCTGGGCATGGGGGCAGCGGCGCCGCTGCGGGTGACATCGCCGGCGCCAGTGACGGGCCTGGGGTCGGTGGTCACGCTCGCGACGACGAAGCAGACGTACCGCTACGGGCACGCATGTGCGGTGACGAGCACCGACGCGCTGTACTGCTGGGGCGACAACCTGGTCGGCGAGCTCGGCGACGGCACGAACCTGGTGGCGGAGTCGCCGAGGCTGGTGACGGCCGTCACGGGCCCGGTGCGCGACGTCGCGGTGACGATGCAGAGCACGGGCACGGCCATCGCGACGAGCATCCAGACGGCGTCGACGTGCGCGCTGATGATGACGGGTGAGGTGTTGTGCTGGGGCGGCAACAGCCGCGGCATGTTGGGAGACGGCACGACGACGGGCCGGGTGACGGCTTCGCCGGCGGCGGTGGGCGCGATACCGGTGACGGCGATCACGGCGGGCCAAGACTTCTACTGCACGCTGCACGACGACGGCAGCGTGCGGTGCTGGGGCGACAACACGAGCGGGCAGCTGGCGCAGGCGGCGAGCACGACGCCGGTCTCGACGCCGGTGCTGGTTGCGGGGCTGCCGGCGGCGACACAGCTGGTCGCGGGTGAAGACCACGTCTGCGCGCTGACGATGGGCGGCACGGTGTACTGCTGGGGCGAAGGTGGCAGCGGGCAGCTG
>JAEUJP010000922.1 GCA_016793725.1 Myxococcaceae bacterium
CGCCGAAGCTGAAGGGCAAACAGACGCTGTTCATCGCGCGCTGCGCCGACGAGGTGGTGCCTCCGTCGAATTCGTCGGAGCTGGCGGCGGCGGCGGCGGGCGACCTGCAGACGGCGACCGGGGCGAGCCACACGGGCTTTCGAGAGGTGCTGCGCGACTGGCCGGCGACGTTGACGGGCTTCTTCGAGCCTTGAGCGACACCGTCTCGTAACGGGCACCCCCGCGTAACCCTTCGACGATCGTCTTCACTCGCGCTGGCGCGCCGTTAATCAAAACGCCGCGGAGGACGGATGACGTCGTGGCGGGCAGCACTCATCGTCGTGTGTGTGGCGGGTTGTACCGAACCCAAACCCTGGGTCGGGCCACAGGCAGTGGGCGGCGGGTCGGCCGGGGGTGTCGCGGGCGGCTCGAGCAGCAATGCCGGAGGCGAGAGTGGCGGCGGCGAGAGTGGCGGGGCTGAAGCGGGAGGCGCGGGCGGGGGTCTCGAGCCGCCCATCGACGCCGGTGAGCGCGACGCGGGTGTCGTCGTCGATGCTGGCGAGCCCGATGCGGGTCAGCCGGTGATCGATGCGGGGCCGGCCGACCTCGTGATGCTCCCGTCGGATGCGGGCGTGCTGCTCGAGTGGCGGAACTTCGACCCGGCGTGGTGCGACGTGGAGCGCGGGTGCTCGCAGCCGGGCGACCGCGCGATCTTGCGCTACGGGTTTCGCATCGCGAACACCGGTGGCACCGCGGTCGACTTGAGAGCGCCCGACTCGGGCGTGCTGACCGAGTCGTGCACCGGCCTGCCGCGCACGACGCTGCGTCAGTTCGCCGACTGGGAGCTGTTCGCTGGCACGACGGTGGTGGCCGCGGGCTCGTCTGACGTGCACTGCCTGGCCGACGACGAGCGCGTGAGCGGCAGCGGCGCGCCGACGTTCACCTGCAGCGCGCAGGGGCTGTCGAGCGGCTTCGCGTCGATTCAGCACAGCGACGACGTCAGCGCGTGCCGGTACCCCGACGTGAGCGGCCTCGATGCGGGCACGTACTCGCTGAAGGTGCGCATCAACCCTCAGGGGAAGATTGCCGAAGAGCGGTCTGACAACAACGAGCTCACCTTCCCCGTGACGCTGCCCGACACGCGGTGCCGCGGCACGTGGTGTGGCGCGACGTGCTGCCCGCCGAACACGCCGTGCAACGCCGCGGGCGGTTGCGGGCTGCCCGACCTGACGGTCGACCAGAACCTCATGGTGACCTCGACGATGTTCGAGGTGCTGAACCTGGGGCCGTTCAACTGCGGCGTGCAGGAGCGCTGCGTCGACCAGGCGGGCAACCGCTTCTTGCTGCGGTTCTCGGTGCGCACGCCGAACATCGGCGACGGCGACTTCTACATCGGCGACCCGGCGAACAACCCGCGGGCGACGTGGTCGCCGTGTCACATGCACTACCACTACGAAGACTTCGCCGAGTACCGGCTCTTGAGCGCCGACGGGGGCATGGTGCTGGCCGGGCACAAGCAGGCGTTCTGCGCGTTCGACAACGACCCGTACTACGCCGACGCGGGGCCCGGAAAATACACGTGCATGAACCAGGGCATCACGGTGGGCTGGTCGGACACCTACGAGCGGTCGCTGGAGTGCCAGTGGATCGACGTGACCGCGATCGCGGGCGGCAACTACCTGCTCGAGGTCGAGGTGAACCCACGGCACGTGATCGCAGAGAAGGACTACTCCAACAACGCAGTACGCATACCCGTGATGGTGCCGCCATGAGTCTCGCTCGACGTCTTCTTTCGCCCCAGACCCGCTTCACGCTGCGCCGGCTCGCGACGCGCATCAAGGTGCGCGCGCCGCTGCTCACCCCGTGGCGGTGGGAGGCACGCCGGTGGAGCGCGAAGACGTACGACGTGATGACGTTCGCGCCGCCGTCGGAGCACCACGGGCGCGCGCTGATGCAGCTCGAGGGTGATGGCGCGCCGTGCGAGCTCGAGAAGGGGCTCGACTCGAACGTGGCGCTGGTCTCGCCCATGATCATCCCCGGTGCGTATCGGGTGCCGTGCGAGCTGCACACCATCGTGCCGCTCGGCCGGTCGCTCGAAGAGATCACGGCGCGCTACGACCGCGAGCTGCGGCGCACGCTGAAGAAGAGCCGCGGCGCGTACACGTTCACGCGCGTGACCGACCCGGCGCGCATCGCCGCGCTCAACGACGAGATGCTGGTGCCCTACGCGCGCGCGCGGCACGGCGCCGACGCGGTGTGCCCGCCGCTGTCAGACGTCATGAACATGGCGCTCGAGACGGGCCGCCTCGACGTGGTCGAGAACGCGGGCAAGCCGGTCGCGTGCCACCTCGGCTACACGCTCGAGCAGGGCGGCAAGCGCACGTTCATCACGCTGCGGTTCGGGTACCCGAAAGAGATCTTCGAAGAGCAGAAGAAGCTGCGCGAGGCGAACGCGATGAACACGTACCTCGCGATGGAGTGGGCGCACCAGAACCACTTCGACGGCTACGACATGGGCTCGGCGTCGTCGCGACCCGACGACGGCCTGTTGCAGTGGAAGCGGCGGCGCGACGGCGCGGTCGACTGCTCTCACGCCGAAGAGTGGCTGTCGGTGCGGCCGCCGGCGTCGGCGAAGGCGGCGTTCTTGTGGGACCACCCGCTGTTCTCGGTCGAGAACGGGCAGCTCGAGCTGCAGCTGGGCATCGCGCCGGGGGTCGGTGACGACGAGGCGCTCGCGCGGTGGAAGCAGTACGGCTTCTCGGGGCTGCAGCGCGTGCACGTGTACGCCGAGCGCGAGCTGCCCGAACGGCTGGCCGCGGGGGTCAGCGCCATCTTCGAAGGCCAGACGCTGAAGCCGGCCGAGATCGTGATGCACGCTCCGCGACCGGGGGCGGTAACAGTGGCCGAGCCGCTGCAACAGGCGGCGTGACCCGAGCGGGGCAGCATGGTCGAATGTGGCCATGCGCTCCCGGTCTCTCGCCGTCTTCGGCCTGCTGTTCGTGTTGGTTCAGCAGGGGTGCAACTGTCAGAACGTGCCCTTCATCCCCTCCTCCGACGGCGGTGAGGCGGGCGGCGGGGGCATCAACTCGGAAGGTGGCGGCTCGGCGCAGGCCGGTGGCGGTGACGCCGCGGGTGGCACCGCGCAGGGCGGCGGTGTCGAAGACGACGCGGGTCTGCCCGATGCAGGTGAAGACGGCGGCATGACCGCAGGTGGCTCGGGAGGCGCGAGCGGCGGTGCAGCGGGCGGTATGGCCGGCGGCACGACGGTCGATGCAGGGCCGACGTGCACGAACTGCAGCACCGGCTGCTGCGCGGCGGGCGGCGCCTGCATCGGGGCTCCGAACCGCGTGAACTGCGGCGCGAACGGCGCGGCGTGCGTGCGCTGCGAGAACAACGCGAACAACTGCAACGCGCAGGGCCAGTGTGCGTGCGGCAACGGGCCGGCGTGCGGGCCGGGGCTCGAGTGTGCGGCGAACGGCACGTGCGAGTGCACCGAGCAGAGCTGCAAGGGCTGCTGCCAGGGCAACGTGTGCCAGCCGGGCAACACGTCGGCGCAGTGCGGCAGCGGCGGCCAGCAGTGCCGCAACTGCCCGGGCAACAACTCGTGCGACGCGGGCGTGTGCAGCAACTGCAACGCGCAGAGCTGCCCGAACGGGTGCTGCTCGGGGCCGCAGTGCGAGAACCGCGGCGTGAACACGTGCGGCGACAACGGCTCGGCGTGCTTCGCGTGCGACCCGACGGCGGCCGACAACTGCAGCCCGGCGGGCGCGTGCCGCTGCGGCCAGAACGCACCGTGCCCGGCCGGCGTGCCGTGCACCGGTGGCCAGTGCGCGTGCAACGGGTTCAACTGCTCGGGCGGGTGCTGCAACGGCAACGTGTGCGTGCAGGGCAACCAGCAGACGCCGATGCAGTGCGGGCGGTTCGGGCAGGCGTGCACGAGCTGCGGCACGGGCCAGTGCCAGATGGGGCAGTGCTCGAGCTGCAACTTCCAGAACTGCGGCCAGGGGTGCTGTCAGAACGGCATGTGTATGCCGGGCAACACGCTGACGGCGTGCGGCGGGGCGGCGTCGGTGTGCTCGGTGTGTGACCCGCAGCGCAGCGACTCGTGCCAGCTCGGCAGCTGCCGGTGTGGCTTCGGGGGCGCCTGCGAGCCCGGCTCGGTGTGCCGTATGGGGCAGTGTGTGTGCGACCCGCTGACGTGCACGGGCTGCTGCGAGCAGGGCCTCGGAGGCAGCCGCTGCCAGAACGGCAACTCGAGCATCGCGTGCGGGCGTGACGGCGGCGCGTGCCGCAACTGCTTTGTGACCGGCGACCAGTGCATGAACGGCACGTGTCAGTGAATGTGGTCGGGTAGCGCCGTGTGGCCCGCGAGGCTCCACGGCCTACGTCGATCGGCGTGACGGTGCATCACGGCGCATGGGCCTCAGGGGCGAAGCGATAACCCCGGCACCTATGAGCAACGGCATCAACGGTCTGTTTGGGCAGCTCCAGTCGGCGGTCAGCACCATTTCGCAGCAGCTGCAGACGCAAGCTCCGGCGCAGCAGCCGCAGCTGCCGACGATGCCGCAGTTCGCGGAGCAGTTTCAGCCGTTCGCCGACCAGTTTCAGCAGGCGCTGGGCAACCCGCAGCTGCTCAACCAGCTCGGCATCCCCACACCGGCGGCGCTGACGCCGCTCGACACCCCGCAGAAGGTGTCGACCGCGTACAAGGCGGCCGCGCTGCGAGACCTCACCGACCCGAAGACCATCGCGAAGCTGAACGACGAGCTGAAAGCGCAGGGAAAGCCGCCGGTGACGTCGGCCGAGGTCGCGAAGATGATTCAGAACACCGACGTGAAGGCGCTGTCGCCGCGCGACTACGAGACCCTGAAGCTGGCGACGGGGGGCAGCACCGACAACCCGGCGACGACGCTCGATGCGGCCAATCGGGCCAAGATCGCCGAGTCGGGCCCCGAGCGGCTGGCGACCGCGCGCAACGGCGGCCAGAAACCGAGCGAATCGCAGATCGCGGCGGCGAAAAAAGAGCTCGAGCGAATCGACCCCGACATCTTCAAGGCCGGAGCGAAAGACGTGGTCTACGTGAACGAGCGCCACGTGGGCGCCAACGGCGACCCGCGGCAGACGAAGGTGGCGGCGCACGAGTTCGTGCACGTGGTGCTGAACAACCAGGGCGTGCCCCACGAGTCGAACGGCGTCGACGTGCACCACGACATCACGGGCCGCTTCGGGTGGAACCAGAAGCCGGGGCCGGGCGGCGCGAACCGCAACTGGAACACGCCTCCGGGCAAGGGGCTGCCGCCAGACTGAGTCAGACCGCGAGCGGCAGCGGCAGCTCGGGCGCACCGCGGGCGACGTCGCGCAGCACCTCGAGAATTTCGGGGCTGCGCAGGGTCATGCCCTCTATCTCTTTGAGCGAAAACCAGGCGGCGCGCAGCGAGTAGGCGTCGGGCAGCGACTTGGGCGCGAGCTCGCCCTTGGGCTGCGCGCGCACGGTGAAGCGCCACCAGGCGGTGATGCCACGCTCGCCGGGGTACCACCGGTACTCACACTTCAGGAGCGAGGTGGGCCGCACCATGATGCCGCCCTCTTGCCAGGCCTCGCGCATGACGGCCGACCCGAGCTCTTCGGGCGGCTCGATGGCGCCGGCGGGCAAGAACCACGAGTGGTCGTTCTCTTGCACCATGAGGAAACGGCCCTCGTGCTCGACGACGACCATCACGTAAAAGAACGCATCTGCAGCGGTGCCCTGCATCGCTCGTCAGTATTCTCCAGGCACCATGACCCGCGGTACCCAATTCGACGAGAGCATGTTTCACCCGCAGCGCGTGCTGCCCGTGCGGCACGGGTGGGCCGACCACGCGCTCTTGCAGCTCGAGGCGCTGAAGCAGCTGTCGACGCGGCTCAAGACGGTCGAGCGCGGTGAGCAGGCGCTGGCGCTGCACGACGTTCAGACCGACGAAGAGTACCGCGCGCTCGTCGACCAGGTGCTGGGCGAGATCGAGCCGCGCATTCTTCGCAAAGACCCCGGCGTTCACGCGCGGGCGGCCCACATCGTGGTGACGGCGCCGAACGCGACGCTGCCGTACGACATGGAGCACGAGAACACGTTCGTGCTGCAGTGCCAGGGCTCGATGAAGCTGAGCGTCTGGGAGCCGCTCGACCGCGAGGTGGTGACCGAGCGCAGCCTCGAGCAGTTCCACGCGAAGCAGTCGAGAGACCTGGTGGTGTTTCGAAACGACTTTCTGCAGCGCGCACAGACGCACGACCTCGAGCCGGGCAGCGGCGTGTACCTGCCGGCGACGGCGCCGCACCTGGTGAAGAACGGCGGCGGCGTGGCCATCACGCTCTCGGTGACGTACTTCACGCGCGCGCTCCGCGAGACGGCGCTGCTCTACAAGAGCAACCACGTGCTGCGAGAGCTGGGCCTCGCGCCCCACCCCATCGGTGAGCCGGGGCTGCGCGGCAAGCTGCGCGACCAGGCGAAGCTGGCGGCCGCGCTGGCGCAAGAGGTGGCGGCGAAGCGGCAGCTGCTCGACTTCAGCTCGCCGCGCTATGCGCCGGCTGAGCCGACGGGCTGAGGTTCAGTCGCGCGTCACGGCCAGCCTGACGACCGCAAAGAGGTGCAACAGCAGAACGAAGGTGAAGACGTCGTGAGCCGACCGACCGGCAAACGCCTTGCTGAAGACCACGAACGCGATGATTGCCGCCGTCACGAGCCAGCCGGGCCAGGTCTTGGTCGTCGTGCGCTGTGCCACGGCGAGCACGACGACACACCCCGTGGGAACCGCGAGCGCGTACCACGGGTAGACGGACGACAGCCCGAGCACGGTGAGCGCAAGCAGCGCGGCGAA
>JAEUJP010000559.1 GCA_016793725.1 Myxococcaceae bacterium
ACCCGTCCCAGCTCCACCGTCTTGCCGCTCTCGATGTTCAGCACGCGCTCCCACCGCTCGGGGCCGTCGCGCACGTTCACCACCACCACGTGCTGGCCCGGCGCGAGGCTCATCGTCACCACGCCCTGCTCCGTCACCACCCGCCGGCTCATGCGATCGACGTAGAGCACCGGCTCGTCGACGCGCTGCCCGCGCGCATCGAACACCGTGAACCGCAGGGTGCCCGGCGCGCCGATCGCCAGCGTCACCGCTTGAACCCCGCCGTCGGGCACCACCACGGCACACGCGTGCGTCACTTCCTGCGTCTGCACGCACAGAATGCTGCGCACCGACGGCGCGTCTTCGAACACGAACTCGCGCTGCAGCGGCTGCCCCGTCACCTCGACGCCCGACACCAGGCTGATGAACGCGTCGGGGCCGGCATCGCCCGTCACCCGCCCGCGAATCGTCATGCCCGCTTTCAGCTGCAGCAGCACCTCGGCCTCCCAGCCCGCCGGCTTCGCCCCCGCGAAAGCGCCGCCGACCCGCGCCGTCACGTCGACCGGCAGCTCACCGTCGGCGAGCAGCTGACACGCGCCCCTCCCATCGGCGCCCGTGTACGCCCAGCCGCTGTTCGCGCCGCTGCAGTACACGCCCGCATCGACGATCGGCTCGCCGCCCGCCCCCAGCACCCTCACCCTCAGCGGCCGCATCGCCGGCGGCGGCTTCGGTGGCGGCCACTTCGCGTGAACTCGAATCGGCGCGGGCTCCGCTCCGCCGAGCTCCAGCCGGTACTCCGTCGAGCCTGAGCCGCCGGCCTCATCGTCGTCGACGACGCTCTCGGTCGCGGTGACTCGAAACGAGCCTGCCGGCATTCTCAGCCCCGTCGCGTACACGACGTCGCTCACCCGGCCCCCCGCGTGCCACTGCGTCGACCTCCGCCACGGCCGGCCGTCGAGCCGCACCGCCTCGACCTGCCACACGCCGCCCGCAGGCGCGCCATCGCGGAGCACCTCGACCGGCACCTTCACCAGCACCGGGCCGACCGGCACCGTCACCTCGACGAGCTGGCCCGCCTCGACGAGCGCGTCGACCGAGCCGCCCCGCTCCCCCTCTTCAGCGCTGACCCGAACCTCACGCTTCACGCGCAGAAAGCCGAACCGCCCGTCAGCGTCGCTCACCGTCGTCTCACTCGGGTCATCGAGCTCGACGTGCGCGTTCGCCACCGGCAGCCCTTCGTCGTCGACCACCCGCCCGCGCAGCGCCGCCACCGCCGACAGGGCGACGGTCTGCCCGTCTTCCAGCAGCGCGCCCTCGGTCACGTAGCCCTCGTGCTCGAACAGCACCCACGGCTGCTCGCCGCACAGCGCACCGACGGTGAACCCGCCGTCGGCGCCGGTCTGCGCCGTCTCGACCAGCGCGCCCACCGCGTGCCGCAGCGCCACGCCCTCGAGCGGCGCGTCGTCTTCCGAGCGCACGACCCGCCCCGTGAAGCGCCGCTGCGGGCCGAGCACCACCACGCCGCCGTCGGCCGCGAGCCTCCCTTCACCCGCGAGCGCCCCGAGCCGTGCGCACACGCGGGCCCCGTTCGGGCTCACCGGCAGAGTGAACCGCCCGTCGCGATCGGCCGTCGCCGACTCGGCCTTCTCCCAGCTCAGCGGTGTCGAGGTGACCTCGGCCCCTGCCGCCGGCTGGCCGTCGGGCAGCACCACCCGCCCGCCGCCGATCTGCAGCGGCAGCAGCCACCGCTCGCTCGTCGACGGCGCCCGCACGATGCCGTTGCGCGAGTCGACGTACCCCTCGAGCACCACCGAGACCAGGTACTCGTTCGGCGGCAGCCCCTGCACGCGCACGCGCCCCGCCTCGTCGGCGTCGGCCGTGGCGAGCACGCGGCGCGGCTCGGTCGGCGAGAGGTGCACCTCGACGTGCGCCCCGCGCAGCGGCCGCTTCGTCACGGCGTCGAGCGCTGTCACCTCGAGCGGGGCGCCCGACGTCAGCTCCAGCTCGACGCGCGCATCACCGACGAGCGGCGTGAGCGTGACGGCGCGGCGTGCCGTGGCCCCTTCCGCTTCAGCGGCCAGCTCGACGGGGCCGGGCGCGAGCTTCACCGAGGCCACCCCATCGGCGCCGGTCGTCACGCCCGGCAGCGCCGCGCCGTCGCGCGTCAGCCGCACGTTCGCGCCGGGCACCGCGCGACCGGCTCGCTTCACCACGACCGTCAACGTCAGGTCGGCGGCCGTGACGGGCGGCGACCACGGCCCCACCACCCGCGGCGCGGGAAGCTCGACGGCGGCGACCCGGTGCGACGCACCCGGCTGCTCTTCGCGAGAGACGACATACAGCCCGGCCAGCACCGCCGCGACGGCTACCACCACGATCGCGAGGCGCTTCATCGGGCGTGCACTCTACGCGCCGGCTCCAACACCCGACCCTCAGAAAAGACAAGCGACGCCGCCCACGTGAACCCCCGCGCCTCTGGCGCGGAAACGGGAGCACGGCGACCCGAAGATCGCCGCAGGTGTAGCGTCACGACGCCATGAACCGTGCCCTGCTCATCGCCTGCTTCGCGCTCTCAACCATCGCCCTGGCGCTCTCGCTCGTACCGCGCGGCGACCCGGTCTTGCCTCCACCGCCGGCCACCACGGGCGTGATGCCGGAAGAGCTCGAGATGCTGCAGCGCCGCCTCGACGACGTCGAAGACAACCAGCGCGACCTCTTCGATCGCATTCAGCGCCTGCAGCGCGCCGGCGTCGCCACCGCCGACCTCACCTTCGACGGAGGTGCCCCCGCCGCGCTCCAGGCCGAGGTCGCGCGCCTGCGCGAAGAGGTTCACGGCATGGTCGCCGGCGAAGCCATGAACAGCCCCGGCGGCAAGGCGTTTCTCAAAGAGGCGCTCAAAGAGGTGCAGGCCGAAGAGGCGCGCGCCCGCATGGAGCAGCGCATGGCCGCCACCGCACAGCGCACCGAGCAGCAGAAAGAGCAGTGGAAGAAGTTCATCGCCGACGCCCACCTCAACTACGCGCAGGAGCAGGCCCTCACCCAGGCGCTCGACGCCGAGCAGCAGAAGCGCGACGCGCTGATGGCCGAGGCCCGCGCCGGCACGAAAGACTTTCGCGACGTCTTTCGCAGCACGCGCGAGCTGCAGCGCGACACCGACAAGACGATGAAGGCCACGCTCGATGAGGCCCAGCAGAGGCAGTACGAGCAGCTGCGCCGCGAGCAGCGTGGCAGCGGCGGCTTCGGTCGCCAGGGCGGCGACGGCGACCCGCGCGGCCCCGGCGGCGGCCGTCGCGAACGGCAGTAAGCAGGGTATACGGCTCGGCGCGCGATGTCAGAGCCCAACACCGAACCGAAGCCGCCCGAAGCCCAGCCCGAGCAGAAGCTCCCGCCGCAAATTCCGTTCATCATCGGCAACGAGGCCTGCGAGCGCTTCAGCTTCTACGGCATGAGAAACGTTCTCACCGTCTTCCTCATCGACTACCTGCTCCGCAACGAGGTGCCTGATCTCGACGCCCGCACCTCGCTCGCGAAGGCCCACTTTCACGACTTCGTCGTCGGCGTCTACCTCTTCCCCCTGCTCGGCGGCTGGCTCGCCGATCGCTACTGGGGCAAGTACCGCACCATCTTCTGGCTCTCGCTCGTCTACTGCCTCGGCAACTTCGCCCTCGCCTTCTTCGTGAACGACAAGTGGGGCTTCTACTTCGGCCTCTTCCTCATCGCCCTCGGCTCCGGAGGCATCAAGCCCTGCGTCAGCGCCATGGTCGGCGATCAGTTCACCGCCCAGAACAAACACCTCGCGAGCCGCGTCTTCCAGGCCTTCTACTGGAGCATCAACTTCGGCAGCTTCTTCGCGAGCGCCTTCATCCCCAAGCTCCTCAAGGCCGAGTGGGCCGGCCCGCGCGTCGCCTTCGGCATCCCCGGCGCGCTCATGGCGATCGCCACGCTCATCTTCTGGCTCGGCCGCGACCGCTACGTGAAGAGCCCCCCCAGCGGCCCCAACCCGCACAGCTTCTTTCAGGTGCTGAAGAGCCGCTTCACCGCCGGCTCGTGGGAGGCCGCCGCCCAGCGCCACCCCGCCACCGCCATCGAGGGCACCCGCTCGGTGCTCAAGGTGCTGCTCGTCTTCGTGCCGATTCCGTTCTTCTGGGCCCTCTTCGACCAGAAGGCCTCGACCTGGGTCGTGCAGGCGAAGTCGATGAACGGCCACATCGCCACCCTGATGGTCGACCTCTACCGCATGGAGCTCGGCACCTGGTGTGTCGCCCTCGTCGCCCTGTTCCTCTTCTCTGACACGCTCGCCCGCTGGCTCGGCCGCGAGGTCACCCTCGTCGCGCTCGCCGGCGTCGCCGCCCGCATCGTGTGGATGTTGACGTCACCCCAGTACACCGGCTGGCAGCAGGTGCCCGTCGTGTTCGAGCCCGCCCAGATGCAGCTCATCAACCCCGCGCTCGTCATGATCCTCATTCCCCTCATGGGGGTCGTCGTCTACCCGGCGCTCGCGCGCTTGGGCCTGCCGATGACGCCCCTGCGGCGCATGACCATCGGCATGTTCGTCGCCGCCGGCTCATGGGTCGCCGCCGGCCTCGTGCAGCAGCCCATCGACCAGGGCCAGCAGCTCAACATCATGTGGCAGCTCGGGCCGTACGTGCTGCTCACCTTGAGCGAGGTGATGGTCTCGACCAGCGGCCTCGAGTTCGCCTACTCGCAGGCCCCCGTCGAGATGAAGGGCACGCTGATGAGCTTCTGGCTGCTCACCACCGCCATCGGCAACCTCGCCGTCGCCCGCCTCTCGACGCTGCTCACCATCAAGGGCGCGCCGCTGTTCTTCTTCTACGCCGGCGCCGCCGTGCTCGCCGGCATCGCGCTCGCCGCCATCACCGCGCGCTACGTCATGGTCGACCGCTACCTGCCGGCCGCGAAGGCCACGTAGCGGCTACTCGGGCTGCAGCCCCAGCTGCTCGAGCCACGCGCGCGCCCGCGCCTCGAGCCGCCCGTGCCGGAACTGGTGCCAGGCGTGCTGCTCTTGCGGCAACCACCCCAGCACGGCGCGAAACCGCCGCTCGGGCCGCGGGGCCTCGAGCGCCAGCATCAGCGACTCTTTGAGGCGCTCGTCGGGGTGCTGCTTCGCGAAGGCCTCCATGTCGGCGAGCGCGATGCGATCGTCGCTCGTCGGCACCCGCCTGAACCGCTGCGGGTTGCCTTCGATCTCTTCGACCTTCAGGCCGCCGTACTCGTGGGGCTCGTATTCGGCGTTCACGAGCACGGTGTCGCCG
>JAEUJP010000067.1 GCA_016793725.1 Myxococcaceae bacterium
CATCGGGTGGACGAAAATTCCCTATGCCCGGGTCTATGAGCCCGTGCCGGGCTCCGACGGTCGATTTATGGCCGGCGGCCTCGCGTTTCATCGGCTCAAGTTCGCCGAGGTGACGGCGCTGGTGGTCATCGTCGCGGTCGCGGTGCGCAGGCCGCTCGCCCTCGCGCTCGCTGGCCTCGGCTTCGTCTCGGTGCTCGTATTTCCCGCCGCTCGCGCTTCCGCCGGCGCGCTCGTGCTCGCGCTGTCGCTCACGGTGAGGCCTCGCTGGCTCTCGGCCGCGCTCATCGTCGGAGCCATCGCGCTCGTCGGGCTCACCCCCGGGCTGCGCGAGCGGTTCTTGTCGTCTACGACCTCGAGCGGCAGCGGCGAACGCGCGGCCATTCTGCAGTCGGGCCTCGACGCGGTCGCTGCGCACCCGCTCACCGGTGTCGGCCTCGGGCGCTTCAAACCTTCGCTGTTCGCCCGGGCAGATGCTCCACCCGAGCTGCTCGACAACGCCGGCAAGTCGCACAACCAGTTCCTGTCGCTCGCGGCGGAAGGTGGCGTCGGGCACGCGTTGCTCTTCGCGCTCCTGCTCGGCTGGGTCGCGCTGCGGCTGCTGCGAGCCCGGCCCTCGAAGGCCCGCACCGCCGGCCTCGCTGCGCTCGCCTTCTTCGTGCTGCTCTGCCTCGTTCACGACCCCATGTTTCACGCGGTCATGGTGCAGGGCACTGCGCTGCTACTCGGCGGCGCGGTCGGGCTCGGCGTCAGGCAGCAAGAGCCCGATGAACGTGAAGCTCAGCTGAGGCGTGCGCTTCAGGTTCAGGCTGCCGGCGATGCGGGCGCGCAGAAACCCGGCGGCGCGTGAGAACGCCTCTTTCGTGACCCTCATCACGTCTGATTCCTCGCCCGTCGAGCGCACGGCGTAGCTCGCGCGGGCGTTCTTGCCGTCGGGCGACACCTGAACGTCGACCACCCACACTCCACCGAGCGCGGGGTCGGTCACCTCGCCCTGCAACAGCGAGCGCAGCTCGTCGAGAATCGCGCGTTCGACGCGCTCGTGACGAAACGGTTCTGGGCGTTGCCGGTCTCTCAAAACAACCGCGAGACTGCCGGCGACCCTGACTCCTGACGGCCGATGAACGCCGCCACGATGAGGCACACCGACCCCACCATGCCGACCAGCCCGATGCCCGCCGACACCAGGCCCATCGACATCGCCGAACCACCTCTGTCGATCAGCCTCATCGGCAACACCACCTGCGCGACCATCGTCAGCGCGTGAATCGCCGCCGAAGTCACCACCAGCGCCGAGACCACGGGGTGCCGGCTCCACCGGGTGGCCGCCACGACCGCCGCCACGACCCACACCGCCATGAACGGCACGAGACCGACGAGCCCGAAGAGCGACGAGCTCACTTCGGCTCGCCCTTCGCACCCTCACGCTTCTTGATGTCTTCGATGTCGGCGCGCACCTGGTTCATGTCGAGCTCCTTCACCTTCGTGACGAGCTGCTCGAGCGCCTTCGCGGGAATCGCGCCGGCCTCTGAGAACAGCAGCACGCCCTCGCGAAACACCGCCAGCGTCGGTATCGCCTGAACCTCGAACGCCTGCCCCAGGCCCGGCTGCTCTTCCGTGTTCACCTTGCCGAACACGATGTCGGGGTGCTTCTGCGCCGCCGCCTCGAACACCGGCGCGAACGCGCGGCACGGCGGGCACCACGACGCCCAGAAATCGATGAAGAGAATGCCGTTCTTCTTCACCTCGGCTTCGAAGTTCGCTTCGGTCAGCTCGATCGTCGATGCACCCATACGCCGGGGTCTAGCACGTCAATCGTCACACCGCCCGAGGCGACCGGGCCCCTTGCCGGGCGCCATACACGCGAGCGTCACGACCGCAGGCACCTCGCGCCCGGGCACCAGCCGCACCCGCGTCTCACCTCGCGCCACGACCTTGCCACCGACGAGACCTTCGACCACACACCTCACGTCGCCGCTCGCGTCGTCGGGCAGCCACACGAGCAGCTCGCCTCCCGACTGCAGCACACCTTCGGCCGCACCCGGCCGAACCTCGGGCCCGAACCAGCGCTCACCCGAGAAGCGCAGCTGCTGCAGGCTCATCGCGGTGTCGAAGTCTGCGCGCACGCGCACGGCCGTGCCTCGTTCACCACAGCCCGCCAGCACCAGCACCAGCGCGAAGAGCCTCATCGCGCGTCGAGCTCCCCGTACCGCGGCAGCCGCTGCTGTGAGGCCGCGACCGACGCGGCGACGACGCCGGCGAGGGTCGCGGTCGTCGCGGTGCCGGCGGCCGCCCACACCCACCACTCGCGGTAGAGCGGCTTGTCGGCCAAAGCAGCCTCGACCGTCGGCGTCGCGAACGTGGGTGGCCGAGGTGGCGCCGGCGACGGCTCGAGGCTCAGCGCAGCCTTCTTCACGGTTGACGGGGTGGTGGGCGCCGGCACGGGAGCAGGCGGCGGCTGTGGGCGCTGCTGGGCGAGGGCGGCGGCCTTGGCATCCATCTCGGTGATCAGCTCCTGCAGCTTCTCGACGCCCTCACCCTTCGGCGTTCGCGCGAGGTAGCGCCGGTAGAAGAACGCGGCCTGCGACCAGTCGCCGAGCTTCTTGTGGCACTGGCCGATGTTGAAGAGCAGGCCCGGCCGCGGGTCGAGCTCGTACGCCTCGGTGTACAGCCTGCGCGCGCGGTCGAACTGCCCGAGGTCATAGGCGTGCTCGGCGGCGTCGAACTGCTCCTGGGCGGTGACGGCGCTAACGAGCAAAAGGATCGATCGTGTCATCGACATCAAGCGGCACCACCCTCTCTCGAGCCCGCTGCGGCTCTTGCTGCGACTTCGGCTGCGCCACCGCGTCGACGGCGGTGGCGGCCGGAGCCGGCTCTTTCCACCCGTACGACCAGGCAGCCGCTGCGGCGAGCAGCGCCGCGGCGATCGCGGCGACCTTCAGGCGCGCCATCTCGGGCAGGCGGCGGCGCCACGGCGCGTCGGGGCGGTCGAGCGCCACCCGCACCTCGTGCATCGACGACGGCCGGTCTTCGGGCGACTTCGCGAGGCACCTCAGCGCCAGGTCGGCGAGCCCCGCCGGCACCCGCTCACCGCCCGGCGTGCGCGACGGCAGCGGCGGCGGAGCCTCTTTGATGACCTGCATCGACAGCTGGCCGAAGTGCGGCGAGTTGAACGGCAGCCGCCCGGCGAGCAGCCAGTACAAGAGACAGCCGACCGCCCACACGTCGGCGCGGCGGTCGACCTCGAGGCCCACGATCTGCTCGGGCGCCATGAACAGCGGCGTGCCGAGCAGCGTGCCCTGCGCCGTCTGCGAGACCGGCGTGCGGCGCAGGTCGGCGCCGAGCTTCGCCACGCCGAAGTCGAGCACCTTCACGAACAGCGGCGCGCCAGGCCGGCGGAGCAGAATCACGTTCTCGGGCTTCACGTCGCGGTGCACCACACCGACCTCGTGCGCAGCGCCGAGCGCGCTGCACAGCTGCTGCATCACCGTGATGATCGCCTGCACCGGCAGCGGCGCCGCCTCGGCGGTGTCGGCGAGGCTCATGCCGTCGAGGTGCTCCATCACGCAGTAGCAGTGCGGCCCGTCTTCGACGAAGTCGTGAATCTCGATGATGTGCTCGTGGTTGATGCGGTTGACCGCGCGCGCCTCGTCGAAAAACCGTGAGACGACGGTGCCGTTCGCGGCGTGCTCGGGCCGCAGCATCTTGATCGCGACGCGGCGCCCGAGCTTCAGGTGCACCGCGAGAAACACGCGCCCCATGCTGCCCTCACCGACGACACGGTCGAGTCGATAGGGGCCCAGCCGGTCGCCAACCTGCACGTCCCCGCTCACGACCACGGGTTTACGCGCGTTGGATCAGCCGCGCACGTCACCGGTCGGAAACGTACCGTTCGGAAACGACCTACACCGGCACCGCGCCGAGCTTCACGAGCACGTCGTCGAGGTGCTTGTAGACCTGCACCTCGTGGTGCAGCACGTCTTCGACGAGGCCGTGCTCGTCGATGATGAACGTGGCGCGGCGATCGATCTTCAGCACCGGCCAGACGACGCCGTACTTCTCGCTGATGGTGCGGTGCTCGTCGCCGATGAGGTGAAAGTCGATGCTCTCGCTCTTCGCGAAGTCGCACTGCCGCGTGTGGTTGTCGACGCTCACGCCCACGAGCACCGCGCCCTTCGACTCGATCAGCGCCTGGTTGTCGCGAAACGCACGAATTTCGATGGTGCACGCCGGCGTGAACGCCCGCGGGAAGAAGAACAGCACCACCTTCTTGCCGCGAAAGTCGCTCAGCTTGAACTCGCGCCCCGCGCAGTCGGTCGCGCTGAAGTCTGGAGCGATGTCGCCGACGCTCACCATCACCCGAAGTTCTAGCAGCTCCGGCGCTCAGCTGCCGCTGGTCGAAGGCGCAGGCGCCGACGGAATCGCATCGGGCGGCGGCTCGGCCGACGGCGGCGTCACGACCTTCGTCTCCATCGACTCGGCGACCAGCTCGGCGATGTCGCGCACCTTCATCGTCTCTTCGCGGCCGGTGTCGGCGATGCCGTCTTTCACCATCGTGTGGCAGAACGGGCAGGCGACGGCGACGGTGCCCGCGGCCTTGCCGGCGAACTGGCCCACCTGGCCGGGCTTCTTCAGGTCGGTCGGGTCGGGGTACGGCACCGACGGGTCGGCGAGGTGCGCGAGCGTCAGCGCGGCCTCGTTCACGCGGTTGTGGTTGATGCGCTGGCCGATGTGCTCTTCCATCCACATTCGGCCGCCGCCGGCGCCGCAGCAGAAGCTCTCGCGCTTCGACCGCTGCATCTCGACGACCTCGAGCCCGGGAATCGCCTTCAGCACCTCGCGCGGCGGGTCGTAGATGGAGTTGTGCCGGCCCAGGTAGCAGGGGTCGTGGTACGTCAGCTTCTCGTTCATCACCTTCGAGAGCTTCACGCGCTTGTCGCGAATCAGGTCGGCGAGCAGCTCGGTGTGCGAGATGACTTTGTAGTCGCCGCCGAACTCGGGGTACTCGTTCTTGATGGTGTTGTAGCAGTGCGGGCACTGCGTGATGACGGCCTTCACCTTGAGCCCGTTCCACTTCTCGACGTTCTCTTTCGCCTTCGTCTGAAAGAGGTACTCGTTGCCGATGCGGCGGGCCTGCTCGGCGTTGCACGCCTCTTCTTTGCCGAGCGTCGCGAACTTCACGCCGGCCTCGATGAGCACCTTCGCGAGCGAGCGCGTCACCTTCTTCAGGCGGTCGTCGTACGAGCCCGCGCAGCCGACGAAGAAGAGGTACTCGTAGTCACCGCCGCCGTCGCTCCACTTGGGAATCTTGAGCTCACCTTCCCAGTCTTCGCGCTTCTCTTGGCCGAGGCCCCACGGGTTGTTCTGCCGCTCGATGCCCTCGAACACGCGCTGCGCCTCTTGCGGGAAGTCGGCGTCGACCTGCACCTTGTAGCGGCGCATGTCGATGAGGCGCGGCACGTTTTCGATGAACACCGGGCACGCCGTCTCGCACCAGCCGCACGTCGTGCACGCCCACACCGTCTCGGGCTTCAGCACGCCACCGACCAGCAGCGCGGGCTCGGCGGGCTTGCCGTCTTCGCCGTTGCCGGTGACGAGCAGCCGCTCGTTGCCCCAGAGGTACTTCTTGAGGCTCTGGTTCACCTCTTTGTGCGTGAGCGGCTTGCCGGTGAGGTACGTCGGGCAGTGCGTCTGGCAGCGGCCACACTCGGTGCAGGTGTTGACGTCGAGCGCCTGCTTCCACGTGAGGTCTTTGAACGTCTTCGCGCCGAACTCTTCTTTCTCGAGGTTCGGCGTCGGCAGCTTCGCGCTCGTCGACACGCCCGCCTTCTGCGGCAGCTTCTTCAGGTAGACGTTCGGCAACCCGACGATGACGTGGAAGTGTTTCCCGTAGGGCAAGAAGTTCAAGAACGTGCCGATGATGAGCAGGTGCGCCCAGAAGCAGACGACGCCGGCCGTGTGCAGCGCGCCCGTCGACAGCGGTGACAACATCATGCCCCACACGCTGGTGACCGGCTCGAACACGAAGAAGCCGATGCCCTGCTCGCGCATGTGGCTCGCGCCGAACGTGAACTCGGTGACCATCAGGCCGCCGATGAAGCCGAGAATGAGCAGCGCCTCGTTCGACTTCGTGAGGCGGTCGGGCTTCACCACGAGCCGCAAGATGAAGAAGTAGATGACGCCGATGAGCGCGAGGCCAGCGGCGATGTCTTTCGCGAACAGGTAGCCCTGGTAGGCGGCGAGCAGTGCGCCGTGCTCGAGCCAGAACGGGTGCGAGAGGTTCGTGAGCAGCTCGACGGCGCTCGACGAGAAGCCCATCACGAACAACATGCCCGAGCGCAGCTGCACCGCGAGGAAGGCGGCGAAGATGAAGACGTGCATGAGGCCCGGCGAAAACTCTTCGGGGTCGACCATGCGCTTCTGGCCGAAGCCGAAGAGCATGAGGGCCTTGATGCGGTCGCCGACGCGGTCGAAGCGGCTCTCGGGCTTGAGGGCGCGCATCGCTCGAACCCGCCACGACATCGTGATGCCGAAGGCGAGCAGCATGAGAAAGACGATGGCTCCGGCGAACAGGGGGCTCATGGGTCGATGGCCTAACAGACTTCACACGATTTGAGAGTCAGTTTGGTGACGCGCCATGCTCCATTGTGATCGGAGCATCGATGCTCCTGTGCACAACCGTTGCGCTTACGTTCGGCGTCGTTTCGCGCGGTTGCGCCGCGGCACGGGCGGTGAATTGGGGGAACGTGTGCTCGCTGCGCTCTTCTTCGTCGCCCCGGTCGTGCTCGCGAATGCTGCGGGGGTTCCCGGCCTGTCGGGCAAGCAGGGCAGCTCGTGCAACACGTGCCACACCGGCGGGGCGCCGCCGACCGTGACGTTGACGGGGCCCGACACGCTGATGCCGGGCGCGAGCGCGACGTACACGGTCACAATCTCGGGCGGCGCAGGCATGTACGCAGGCTTCGGTGCGTCGGCGAGCGGCGGCACGCTGATGGCGGGCGCGAGCTCGAAGATGATGGGCGGCGAGGTGACGCACTCGGCGCCGCTCGCGTTCGCGATGGGCTCGGCGGCATTCAGCTTCACGTACACGGCGCCGATGACGGCGGGCACCGCGATGCTCTACGCCGCCGGCAACTCGGTGAACATGGACAACGACGAGCTCGGCGACCGGGCCGCGACCGCGACGCTGTCGCTGACCATCGGCGGCGGCGGCGCGGCCATCGAAGACGAACCGGCGGGTACGCCGCGCAAGGTCGCTCCGGCCATCTCGGGTGGCGTCGTCGATGGTGGCTGCAGCGCAGCGGGTGGCGTGCCGTTGGTGCTGGCCGCGCTGGTGATGCTGCGCCGGCGACGAGACTAGAACTCGGGGCGCTTCAGGTCATCGATGGGCGCGGGTTCGGGCGTGGGCGCCGGCGCTTCTTCTGCTGCCGGAGCCGGCTTCACCTCTTCGGCCGGCCACACCTCGGCGTCCCACTTCTTCTTCGCGAGCTCGCGCTTCTTCGCAGCGCTCTTCACCTTGGGCCTCTCGACCGGGGGCGGCGCCACAACCTTCTCTTCGACTGCCGGCTCGAACTTCTCGGGCGCGAGCACCGCAGCGCGCGTGGCTTCGGGCGGCGCCGGCACCAACAAATCAGTCGCGGCCGAAGACACGCTCGCGCCGAGCAGCAGCACCGCGAGCCCGCCGACCACGATGCCGCCCATCAGCGACATCACCCGCGCGCGGCGCGGGGGCAGCGGAGGAGGAAGCTGTGTCTGCGCCAGCGCCTTCGGTGACGCCGGCGGCGTCGGGCGGGGGCCGGGCAGCGCACGCGCCACCTTCGTCTTCCATTGCGGAGGGGTCGGGGCTGGCGCCGTCTCGCGCTCGACCTGCGCGCGCGGCGCAGAAGGCGTCGGGTCGATCCACCAGCGCTCACCACCTGCACCCAGCGGGTTCGCGTCGACGACCGTCGGCTCGGCGAGCGCGTGCGGCTCGTTCGCCGTCACCTTCGTCGACTTGAGAAACGCCTCGAACGGGTCGACCTCGACGCTCTTCTGCCGCAGCGCTTCCCGCTGACGTGCCGGCATGGGCGGCGTCACCGCAGGCGCGGCCCCGGCCGGCGACGGCAGCTCGATGTCGAAGAGCCACACCGGCGCGCTCGTGCCCGCAGGCTCGGCCGAGGTACCCAGCTCGAGGTCTTCGGCGACGATGACAGAGAGTTCTAGACCGTGGTGTGACATCGACAGGCAAGACCCGTGACGGGGCTGTCGTGCGCACGCTGAAAAGAGCGCAGCAGTCTCGGGCGGTTACATCACGCCCGCAGGCCATACTTGTACACGGCGCGCGCGACCTGCTCGCCGACGAGCTCGATCGGCACGCGAGCCAGCGGCAGGCGCTCGACGGTGCGCTGAACGCTCGAGAGCCACGGCAGGGCGCGGTCTCCGAACGCGGCCCAGCGGGGCGCGCGCGGCAGGCCCAGGGCATCACCCAACGGGTCGCCGATCATCTCGCGGCTGATTTCAGCGAGCGCCACAGCCGGCAGAAACGTCGGCGCGCGCCGATCGAGCGCCGCGAGCAGCGAGCGCGCGAGCGCCCGGCTGTCGTCGTCGGGGTGCAGGTTGCGCCGCGTGATGTGCGCGTACAGCACGCGCTCTTCGTCACGGCTCGCGGTGAGCAGGCCCTCGTCGACGCCCATCACCCAGCCCACCCAGCGGTAGCCATGGTGAACCGAGTCTTCTTCTTCGAGCGTCAGCTTCGCGCCGATGCGCTCCATGCTGCGCAGGTAGACGTGTGAGAACGCGATGAGCGTGCCGGCGTAGTCTTCTTGGTTCACCGGGTGGCCCCAGGCCGCCGCGTTCCAGTCGCCGCGCTTCAGCATGCCGTGGCGAATGAACGCGTGCACGAGCCGGGTGCGCAAGATGTGGCGGTGCGCGTACGTGCCGGGCCTCGAGCCGCGCGACGCAGCGATCTCGAGCACGAACTGCGTGGTGTCGTGCAGCCGCGCGATGACCTGCGACTCGAGGCGGCCGCTGCGAATGAGCACCTTGGCGCCGCGGGCGCCGGCGTAGAGCTCCATCAGCGAGCCCATGATGAGGGCGAGCGCCGACTGCACCGGCGTGCGCAGGCCGAGCTGAGCGCCTGCCCGCATGCGCTCGAAGTCGACCCACGACGGCACCGTGTGCGCCTGCTCGTAGAGGCGACGACACGCCGGCCCGCCGTGCTCGAGCGCGAGGGCCCAGTCGCCCTTCAGCGCCTTCGCGCGAATCAGCTCGGCGGCGGCGGCGTCGGCGAGGTCATCGCTCTTCGTGCGGTACGCGTCGAGCCAGGCGTCGAGCTCGGGCACGGTGCGGTTCAGGTCCATGCGGTGCCGAGTCTAACGCCCGCCGTCAGCCGAAGCTTCCTGGGGCGTCTGTGAGCGCCGTGATGCCTTCGGCTCCCTTACGATTCGTCTCGAGGTGATGGCCGACTGCCGGGCTCTTCGGCCCATGCGCAGAGCAAGTCACGGCCTCCGCGAGTGCTCGAACGCCTCGCGGGGGCTTTCTTTTTTTTGCCGCCGTTTCACCGCAGCACCACACCGAAAGGAGGCAGTACCCATGCAGAAGCAGAAGACGCACGTCAACGTCGGCACCATCGGCCACGTCGACCACGGCAAGACCACGCTCACGGCAGCCCTCACTCAGGTGATGGCGCTCCGATACGGAGGTGAGGCGCTGGACTACGAGCAGATCGACCGCGCCCCAGAAGAGCGGAGGCGCGGCGTGACCATCACGGCGAAGCACGTGCAGTACGAGAGCGCGCACCGCGTGTACGCGCACGTCGACTGCCCGGGCCACGCCGACTACGTGAAGAACATGATTACCGGCGCCAGCCAGATGGACGGTGCGGTGCTGCTCGTCGACGGCTCCACGGGCCCTCAGCCCCAGACCCGCGAGCACGTGCTGCTCGCCCGCGAGGTGGGCGTGAAGCACCTCGTCGTGTTCATCAACAAGGTCGACGTCGCCGACCCCGAGCTCTTGGTGCTCGTGGAAGACGAGACGCTCGCGCTGTGTGAGCGTTTCGGCTTCGGCAAGGTCGTCATCGTGAAGGGCTCTGCGCTCAAAGCGCTCGAAGCGGCGCGCGAGGGCGCGCTCGACGGTCGCATCACGTGCATCGAAGAGCTGGTGCGCGCGATGGACGAGCACATTCCCACGCCCGTGCGTGACTTCGGCGCGCCGTTCTTGATGCCGGTCGAAGACGTCTACACCATCGCCGGCCGCGGCACGGTCGTGACGGGCTGTGTGCAGCGCGGTGTGCTGCGCGCCGGTGACGCCGTCGAGCTGATCGGCGCGGGCGCTGCCGGTGAGGTCGTGGTCACGGCGATCGAGACGTTCCACCGTCTGCTCGAGGAGGCTCGCGCAGGCGAAAACGTCGGCCTGCTCCTCCGCGGTGTCGCGAAGGCGCAGGTGCACCGCGGCGCCGTGGTGGCGAAGGCGGGCACGGTGACTGCTCACGCGCGCGGTGAGGCCGAGCTGTTCGTCCTCTCTGCCGCCGAGGGTGG
>JAEUJP010000101.1 GCA_016793725.1 Myxococcaceae bacterium
GCCGTGGGCACGGGCGCCGAAACGGTTCAGTTCGACAACACCACGGCCGCGGTGCGCACCGTGTTCGTGGTGCTCGATGCCCTCCGCCCGCTCGCCGCAGGTGAGACCGTCGACGTCGCGTTCACCTTGGGTGCGATTCCCGCGATGTTGCCGGGTGACGTTTGCGGCAACGTGGGCCCGGCCATCACGGCGACCACAACGCTGGCCTCAGAGTCGCTTATGGGCTACGTGAGCGATTATTCGGGCTTCTCGGGTGGCTGCGCGTTTGGTAGCGGCCCTGACCGGGTCTACCAGATCACGATTCCCTCCATGAACCGTGTGACCGCGGTGGTGACGCCCACGCCGACGGCCAGTGACTACGCGCTCAACTTCGTCGATCAGCCTGCCACGAACTGCTCGAACGCAGGTCCGTGCATCTCGAACGCCGACCTTGGCGGCTCTGGGCCTGAGACGCTCTTCCTCGACAACACGACCGCAGCGCCTCGCACGGTCTATCTCGTCGTCGATCGGTTTGGAGCTCCGACCGCCGGCGAGACGTACAGCCTCGGCATCACCATCGGCGCGATTCCTGCGGCGCCGCCCGGTGAGACGTGCACGAACGCGGTGCCGATCACATCGTCGGGCACGATCATGAACGAGACGACCGTGGGCTACGCCAACGACATCTCGATCTCGACGGGTGCGGCGACGTGCACGACCTTCTCGGCCGGCACGAACACCGGTGGAGACAAGGTGTACTCGGTCACGATTCCCAACGGGCAGACCTTGACCGCGGCCGTCACGCCGGCGATCGGGTTCGACCCCGCGATCTACATCATCCCCGGTGGTACCTGCATGGCGACGTACGCGATGTGCCTCGACGGTGATGACACCGAAGGCGCTGGTACCGCCATGAACCCCGGCACCGAGACGGCCACGTATCAGAACACCACCGGCGCCGCTCGCCAGGTGTACGTCGTGGTTGACCGCTACACCGCGGGGGCGGGTGGCAGTTACTCGCTGACCATCAACATCCAGTAAGTCTGACGGTTCGATAGGAATCGCCGGGCGGCCCGCATCTGCCGCCCGGCGATTTCTTTTTTGCGGGGAAAGGGTAGAGCGACCGCATGCATCTCCGGTCCGTCGTCTCTGCCTTGGCTGCGCTCCTCACCCTCGTCGCGTGCAGCGGCAACAAGCCGCCGGGCGGCACGGCAGGCGGCAGCGGTGCGACCGCAGGCGGCAGCGGCACGGCGGGCAGCTCGGCGACGGGCGGCGGCACCGCTGGCACTGCGGGAGGCAGCGCGATGGGTGGCGGCACCGGCACGGCGGGCGGCGCGGTGCTCCCGACGCCTGACGGCGGCACGCTGGTGGCCGGTGAGACGTGTCTCATGCCGCGTGTGCTGATGCCGGGCGCGACGTTTCGGTCGACGACGGCCGGGCTCACCGACGACTACAACTTCGAAGACGTCGGCATCTGCCGCGGCTCGGTCGACAACACGGCCGACGCCGTGTTTCAGGTCACGGCCCCGGCAGGCCAGCGCGTCACGGTCGACGTCACCTCCGAGTTCGACGCCATCGTGCACCTCGTTCGTGCGCCGGCCGCCAACTGCGGCACGACCATGGGCGGCACGACGACGGGCATCGTGTGCCTCGTGTCGGAAGACTGGGTCTACGCGCGCGGCACCGAGAGCGTCTCGTACTTCAACACGGGCACCACCTCGCTCGACCTCTTCGTGATCGTCGACGGCTTCGAGGCGGGTGACGAGGGCGCGTTCAACATCGTCTCGCGCATCAACACGATGCCTCCGCAGGGTGACGTCTGCGCCACGGCGATACCGCTCGGCGCGACGCTGACCGCGCAGACGTGGGCTGACTTCGGAGCCGACTACTCGCCTGGCCCGCTGAGCTGCCGGTTCGTGAGCGGGCCCGACCGCCTCTACAAGATCGACGTGCCCGCGCTGAGCAAGCTCACGGTGGTGGCGACCCCGATGAGCGACGACATCGCGCTGAACATCATCGAAGGCCCCGAGGCGAGCTGCGCAGCCCCGCTCGCGTGTGTCGCACGCGCCGAAGAGGGCGACGACGGCGAGCCCGAGACCGCGGTCTTCAACAACACGCTGAACGTCACCCGCACGGCGTACGTGCACGTCAGCGTGTTTCGCCCGCCGACGCCGGGTGAGACGTTCAGCCTGTCGGCGACGTTGAGCGCGGTGACGCCGCCACCTCCGGCGGGCGACCAGTGCGGCACGGCGACGCCGATCGACGCCGGCACGCTGACGGCGCAGACCACGACGGGCTTCTACCCCGACTACGACGTCGCGCTGCCCAACACCGGCTGCGGGCGCCTCAGCGTCGCGGGGCCCGACCGCGTCTATGCGATCAACGTCGGCTCGGGGCAGACGCTCACGGCGACGGTGACTCCGGGCGCGCGCACCGACAGCGACGCCGGGTGGGACCCTGCCGTGTACCTGCTCGGCGGAGCCGCCGCGACCTGCACCCCCGTGCTCACGCAGTGCCTCGCGGGCGCCGACGTCGGCGTCGCGAATGACCCCGACACGGTGCGCTACACGAACGATGCCGGCACCGCGCGCTCGGTGTTCGTGATCGTCGACACGTATTACGACGAGGCGATGACGTACGAGCTGCGGACGACGCTGACGCCCTGACTAAGGCTCAGAGTCTTCAGGGTCGGCCCAGAAGAGCTCGTCGACCGAGAGCTCGACCGCGTCGAACGGCTCGGCGCGAATCTTCTGCCCGCTCTTCGCGGTGAGCACGAGCGCGTACGCGAGCTCGGTTCGGCGGTAGACCTCGAGCACGCGCTCGAGCGGGTTCGCCAGCCAGTAGTGCGGTACGCCGGCCTGAAAGTACGACTGCAGCTTGTCGACCCGGTCTGTGTCTTCGTTCGAGGGCGAGAGAATTTCGCAGATCCAGTCGGGCCGCAGCGCGATGGGCCGGCCAGCCGGCCGATCGGGGCACCGCTCCCGTCTCCAGCCCGCGACGTCGGGCCGGAAGAGCTCACCGCCGAGCTGCACGTCGATCTCAGTGCGGATCCACCAGCCGCCCGGCCAGCGCCCTCCCGGCTTGCGGTCGAAAAACCGGCCGAGCCCGCGGTCGAGGTGCACCTGCGCGTCTGAGTGTTCGCCGGTGGGCGCCGCCTTCGGAACCAGCGTTCCGCGGATCAGCTCGATGCGCTCGGAGTCGGGCCGCGCGAGGGCCTCCTCGAGGGTCGCGACGGGGCGTTTCGGAGCGCTCGGCACGTCTCGAGTATACGAGCACCGCACATGGTCGGCACCGTGGGCCGGTTTCACCTATCCTCGCGAGCGCCCGATGAAGCACCTGCTCCCGAGCCTGTGCATGCTGTCGGCTGCGTGCCTGACGCCCGTCGACCTCTCTGCCAAGCGGTGCCCGTGCGCGCCGGGGTTCATCTGCGATCTCTCGCGCGACCGCTGCGTCGACACCGCCTGCACGCCCGCCGTCAGCTTCAGCGACTTTCGCGCCGAGTGGTCGACCAGCAACGCGATTCGCTACCACTGGCAGCCCGGCCCCGGCCGCGAGGCGTTCGTGCGCTACGAGCTGCGCGTCGCCGAGACCGCCGACGCGCTCGAGACATCGACCGCCCGGGTCTATGGCCCCGACCAGAACCCCGAGCTCGGCGGCTACGTGCTCCAGCGCACCGGCGGCACAGACGATCTCGTCGACGGCACGACCGCCCGAGGGCTCACGCCGCAGAAGAGCTGGGCCGCGCAGCTCTATGCCTTCGACAACGCGCTCTGCGTCTTCCGCTCGCCCGTCGTCGCCGCGTCGACCCTGCTCGATCTTCCCGACGAGATCGTGGTGTTTCGTGACACGCCCATCACGGGGCAGCCCCGGCCGGCGAACTACCGCGACGTGCCCGCAACGCCCGCGGCAGGCCGCGTGATGGAGTGGGTCGCCGTCGAAGACCCCTTCTGCCAGGGCACCACCGACCAGCTCTGCCCCGCGAACCTGAAGCTCAGCGAGCTCGCCGCCGACCTCTCGCGCCTGGGGCCCGGCGTGTTCGCCACCGCGTTCTACGAGCTGAAGATCTCGAACGGCAGTACGGCGCCGTACTTCTACTCGCGCATGTGGCTCGGTGTGCAAGGCCCTGCGGGCTGCGAGGTCTTCCGCTTCGAGCCGTTCACGCTGGCACCCGGTGAGGCGTGGCAGACCCTGCAGGTTCCGTTGTCGGCGCTGCGCGGCGACTCTGCGCTGTTGACCTCCGCCCGCCTCACCGGCGTCACGCTGTGCGAGGCCAATGTCGGCGCCTCATTCACGCGCACCTCCGCCGACGGCGGTCAGGCGCGCGTGCGCGTCGACGACGTGCGCATTCGCTACTGAGCGAAGTCGCCGAGCACCCGCAGCGGCCCCGCCAGCGCGTACCCGTCGGCCGTCGTCAAAATGCGCGCCGGCGCCGACGCGTCGTCTTCGATCGCCTCGCGCAGCTTGCGCATCGTCATCTGCAGGCGCGGGTCGTGCCGGCCGGAGTGGTACTCGCGCTCGGCCCAGACCGCGATGACGAGCACCTCTTTGCTCGCGGCCCCGCCATGCTTCACCAGCTGCTCGAGCACCGAGAACAGCAGCGGCCGCGATTCGAATTCGACCCGGCGCCCCGGCAGCCACACCGACTTCGTGCCCGCGTCGATGCCCCAACCGGGGAACGCGGGCTGCGCCTCGAGCACCAGCCGCGGAGCGACGACGCCGAGCGCCTTCACCACGGCGGCGTCATGCGGGTTGGGCTTGCCGCTGCCGAGCAGCGCCTGCGCGCGGCGCGCCGCAACGGGTGACACGAACGGCGCGGCGGCGAGCTGCTCGAGGCGCTCGAGCCCCACGGGCTGCATCACCTCGGCTTCGTGATGCCATCGCGTCGAGCCGATGTGCGACGCGAGCGCATCGAGCGCAGCAGCGGTCTGCCGGCGCTCGGCGTCACGCCCGCCGAGCGCGTAGACGTCGGCCAGCCGAGCCAACGCCTCGGCCTCCAGCACCGGCTGGTTTGCGGCTCGCGCGCCCTGCCAGCCGCGGGTCGCGGCTTCGATGGCGCCCGTGACCTCGCCCGGGGGCGCCACCGGCAGCCTGCCCTCGAGCTGCGCGAGCGCGGTCTCGAGCCTGGCGGCCTCTCGCTGGCTTCGCACGTCGCCGCTCTTCGCGTCGTGCACGAGCACTTTCAGCTGCGCGTCGAGGCCTTCGAGCTCACCTGCGGCGAGGCGCCGCGCCACCTCGACCGCGAGCACCTGAGGCCGCAGCACCGTGGCCGAGCGGAGGTACGGCGCCAGCTCGTCGTAGACCGCCCGCGCTTCGGCGAGCCTCCCGGCGTCGAGGTGCAGGCGGGCCGACAGCGCGAGCGCCCGGCGCGCCGCGGCGAGCGACGTACGTGCGCCGCGCGGCATGGCGAGCACGAGGCCGAGCAGCTCCTGGGCGGCCGGCCCGCGCTTCAGCTCGACGAGCGCGGCGGCGGTGTCTTCGAGCGGCTCGGGCGTCGAGGCCGGCGTGCTGCGCAGCTCTCGCGCGAGCTCGAGCGCCTCGGTCTCGGCACCCGCT
>JAEUJP010000166.1 GCA_016793725.1 Myxococcaceae bacterium
CTCCCGCGCCTCCTCCCGCGCCGCCGCCGGCGGCGCCGCCAGCAGCCCCGCCGTCGCCGACCGGTGGGCCCACCTGCGGCAGGCAGGCCGCGCGGGCGATGCAGAGCGAGAGGAGTCGGCGGCCTCGACCGGCAGCGCGCAGCAGCCGAAGGTCGAGAGAACGGGTCGCCATCTCCTGCTGTGAGTATAAGCCGGCCCGAAACGTGCCGGCTTGAATCCGCGGCTTTGCAAGGCGGGCAGCGCTCAGGGTGAGGCGATGTCGAACACAGTACCCTTGACCTTCGTCTTCTCGCGGTAGGGGTGCTCGATGAGCCGCTTGTTCGTGTAGTCGCCGTGGAAGAACATGATGCCCTCGGGGTGGGTGTTGTGCGGGAGCGTCAACATGTGGCCCATCTCGTGAATCACGGTGCCGCGCCACATGTCGCCTGAACACCACCACTCGCCAAAACACTCGCCTTGCCGAAGCAGCGACTCGACGCCCACCACCGCCATTCCAGAGCTGCCGTTGCCGTCGCCGCCGGCCCACCCGAGCAGACCGACGCCAAACACGACGGCGGAGTGGCCCGAGTCCCACGGGCTGAAGCCCAACGCGGTGCGAATTTCGGTGGGCGCGAGCGCCCAGATTCCGCCCGGCGCCGCTGAAGAGCGATAGACAGCCGCGGTATAGGCTCCGTTCACCACCCGAAACGGCGCGATGTTCAGGGTCTGGGTGCCGAGCTCGCGGCGGTACCACTCGACCACATCGCGAAAGGCGCGCCGCAGCGTGCGGCGTTCGGCGAGGCTCAGCGTCTTGTCTCTCGGTATGAAGAAGACCGGTTGAATGCTGTTGTCGTCGCCGACCTTGGCACGCGCATACGACTCGTCGGCGTCGAGCGAGAGCTCCACACTTTCGTCTTCAAGACCTTCGGGCGACTCGAGCACGGTGAGCTCAGCGCCTCCACAGGCGCAGCACAACATGGCGAACGTCAGGGGCGCGGCACATCGGCTCATGGGCAGTCTCCGAAAGACGGGTGGGCTACCCCTGGGTTACGTCGTGCGCCGAGCCGGGTAATGCGCCCCGGGCGTGAAGCCGATTGACGTTCTCGGCCGATTTTTGTCACCGCATCAGAGGCAGGTCACCGCCGGCGCGTTGCACGTGCCCGAGCCGGTCGTCGCCGAGCACGACGTGAGGCACGGGTCTTCGCCGGTGCTCTGCCGCGTACACGCTGCGCCGGGTCGCACCTTCTTCTTGCACGTGTTCGACGAGCGGTCGCAGTACAGCGGCTCGCCGCCGAAGAGAAACGTCGTCGACTGCGTGCACGAGGTGCTCTGGCACGACGAGCCTTCGGTGACCGGCACCGGCGGCGTGCACAGCCGCGTGCTGACCGAGCAGGGCGCAGAGGTCGGGCACGCGTCGCGCGCCGAATCGCACGCCGCGCTCACGTCGAGCACGCTCGTGCAGACGCCCGACGTGCCTGGCCCCAGCCCGATGCAGCGGTCACCGTCGGGGCACGCATACGCGTCGGCGCAGCTCTCGCCGTGGCGCACGTCGGCCGCGCAGATGTTGTTCACGCAGTGAAAGCCCTTCTGGCACCCGCTCGACGCGCACGCCTCGCCGCCCGCGCCGGGTCGCGCGCACACGCCCGCGGCCGTGCAGCCCAGGCCGTCTGCGCACTCGGCCGAGCCGAAGCTCGTGGGCGTGCAGGGCGCTCCGGCGATGCCGCGCGGGCGGCAGACGCGAGCGGTCGTGTCGCAGAAGCTGCGCGTGGGGTCGCACACGCCGGGCGCGCAGCTCTGGCCTTCGGCCGCGTACGCGACGCAGACGCCGACACACATGTTGCCGCTCAACGACGACTGGCAGGCGCCGCTCGAGCACTCGAGGCTGTTCGCGCACGCGCCACCGGGCGCCACCCCGCCGCGGTACACCGACGCGCACGCCGTGAGGTACTGGTAGATGCCGCCCGAGCCGAACGCCGAGCACGACATCGACCGCATCACCCCGAGGCACCGGTTGACCGCCGAGCCGTCGATCTTCACCTTGCCCGCCTGCACCGACGCCTCGATGTCGTACGACGTCACGACGCCCAGGTAGTTGTCGTAGTACGAGAGCGCCCGGCTCTCACACGTGTCGGCCTCGGAGCGCCCGATGAACCCGCACCGCGCGTACAGCGCGCAGAGCTCGGCGTACTGCGCGACGTACAGGTCGCGCGCCGTGGTGGGGCCACCGCAGTTGCAGGCAGCGGCGAACAGAACGGTGATGACGACGGCGTGGCGCATGTTCCCCCTCGGGTGTTTTCGGCTTCAGTGGCCCTCAGCCTGACTGCTTTTGGGAAGACGAGACGGGTTCCGTCACCGAGGCGGCTTTTTGTGAGCCGGTTTGTCGGGCGGAGGCGGTGGCGGCGCATCGCAGTCGGCGTCTGCTCGCAGCTGCTTCACCGACCACGTCGCGCTCTTGTGAAAGCACGCGACCACGTCGACCCGCCGCTTCTCGCGCGAGAAGTGTGAGCCGAGCAGCTTCGCCTCGCCGGCGCCGTGCGGCACGACCTCGCCCGGGCACGTCAGCTCGTCGTTGAACGCCGAGTACTCTTCGTACTTCGCGTTGATCAACTCGAGCTCGAGCAGCGCACACGCGCCCGCCGACGACAGCGTCTCGGCCGACGCCTCTTTCGCGATGATGGCGTGCAGCGCGTTCTTGCGGTCGGCTTCAGCCTTCGCGACCCAGCCCACCATGCCGTAGCCGAAGAGGCTGAACGAGAGCGCCACGAGCGAGACGACCAGCGCCGCCGTGCCGCGGCCGCCGGGCACGTTGAGCGTTTCAGCCTGCTTCTGCGCGCCGCGCGCGAGCACGACGCCGATGATCGGCCCCACGGGCAGGCAGCACGCGAGCAGGCCGAGCAGCGAGACCATCAGCGAGCGGTTCGCGGCGCTCGTGACCTCGCCGATCTGCCGAATGCGGGTGGTGAACGCGTCGCGCTCGGCCCTCTGCTTCGCGGCGGCCTCTTGCGCGGCGGCGGCTTCGGCGCGCTGCCTGCGCAGCTCGCGGCCGCTCTCGGTCACCGTGTGGCAGTGTTCACATTCTTCGACGTCGTCGCCGATGGGGGCGTGGCAGTTGGAGCAGCGCAAGGCGCCGGCGAGCAAACCACGGGCCCCTTGCCGACGGAACGGCGTTTCGCCTACGACTCGTGTACTTATGCGCGTCGCCTTCGTTCACCCGGCCGGCTACAACTTCTGCCCCGGGCAACCCGACCTCACGCTGCTCGCGAACCGAATGGCTCCGATCGGCATCTTGTGCCTGTCGGCGTGGCTCGAGAAGCACGGCCACCAGACGATGATTGTCGACTGCCTGGGCCCCAAGCCGCCGAAGAGCGCCGAAGAGACGGCCCAGCGCGTCGTCGACTGGAAGGCCGACATCGTCGGCTTCACCTGCACCACGAGCGCCTTTCTCGAGGGCTACGACATCTCGCAGCTGATTCGCCGCAAGGCGCCGCACATCAAGAACATCTTCGGCGCGGTGCACGCGTCGAGCATCGGCGGCCAGCTGCTCGATTGGTTCCCGGGCATCGACTACCTGTGCATCGGCGAAGGTGAGGGCTGCATTCAAGACCTCGCCGACGGCAAGCCGCTCAAAGAGATACCGAACCTGGTGTGGCGCGACGATTCGGGGCGCGTGAACAACAACCCACGTCGTGGCCGCATCAACGACATGGACGACATACCCTTCCCCGACTACTCGAAGCTCGACGGGTTCCCGAAGGGGTATCACCTGCCGCTGTTCGCCTACCGCAAGCGGTGGGGCGCGACGATGATTACGTCACGCGGCTGCCCGTTCACGTGCAGCTACTGCGACCGCACGGTGTACGAGCGCAAGTACCGGTACAACTCGGCCGAGTACGTGTGGGAGCACATGAAGATGCTCCGCGACACGTACGGGGTGCACCACATCAACTTCTACGATGACCTCTTCACGGCCTCGCGCAAGCGCGTGCTCGAGCTGATGGAGATTCTGATCAAAAAGCCGCTGGGGATGGACTGGAACTGCGCCATTCGCATCGGCCACAACGACGACCTCGAGCTCTTCTCGCTGATGAAGAAGGCCGGCTGCCTGCAGGTCTCGATGGGCATCGAGAGCGCCGACCCCGACATGATGGAGCGCCACAAGACCGGCCTCAAGCTCGAGGAGGTCAAAGAGGGCGTGCAGCGCATTCACGCGGCGGGGCTGCGCGCGAAGGGCCTGTTCATCATGGGGCTGCCCGGTGAGACGCCCGAGACGTTCAAGAAGACGAGCGACTACATCATGGAGCTCGACCTCGACGAGATGAACATGACGAAGTTCACCCCGTTCTACGGCGCGCCGATGTGGCACGAAATCATTCAGAACCAGGGCGTCGAAGGCGACTTCCACGAAGACTGGCGCCTGATGAACTGCCTCAACTTCGTCTACATCCCCAAGGCGTTCAAATCGCGCGAAGAGATGGAGAGCCTCTACAACTGGCACGTGCAGCGCTTCTACCAGTCGAAGAGCTACCAGAAGAAGTTCCGCAAGCGCCTGTGGGACCACCGGTGGACGTTGTGGCACCTCGCGAAGAACCTGCCGTCGCTCTTGCGCGCGCGCACCCACTTCACGAACGAGGGCGTCTCGGTCGCGACCCAGCTCGAGAAGATTCCGCTTCACCCCGTGCAGCCGCAGCAGCGGCTCGTCGCCGGCACCACCTCGAACACCGTGTTCGAAGACGTGCCGCTCCAGTACCTGCCGCCCGAGCGGCGCTCGGCTGCCGTCGAGGCGCGCTGATGCCCGGCAAGGTCTCAGAGCGCAGCGCCGTCGTACCCGTTCGAACGAAGGGCCTCGAGGCCGAGCCTGCCGTCTCGCCGTCGACCGAGGCCCAGACCGGCTGGGTCGCCCGGGGCGCCCGCACCAGGCCGCTGCCCCCCGCGGAGCTCGAGCGCGTCAACGTCGCCGTCGCCAGGCCCGCGTGGCTCTCGGCCGCCGACCGCGCGACGCTGGGTCGCGAGGCCCACCCGGTGGTGCCGAAGGGCCGCGAGCAGGCGCTGAGCGACGTGCGCCAGCGCGCCGACGGCAACTACGAGCTCGACTTCACGCTCGTCGACGCCAAGGGCCAGGCGCTGCTGAACGACGTGAACCGCGTCACGCTCGTCGTCGGGCCCGACGGCAAAATTCTCGACGGCCTCTTGCCCGAGTCGCGCATGCGCGAGCTCGGCATCGACCGCATGCCGTCAGACACGCCCGAGCAGCAGGCGTTCAAGCGTGAGGTCATCGCCGCCGAGGCCGCCGAAGCGAAGGCCGAGCGCCACGCGCTGCCTGCGGGGCACACGACCGAGCGGCCGACCGAGACCGAGCCCGCCGCGTCGTCGACCGTCGGTGTTCGCGCGAACCGCGGGCGCTACTCGACGGCGCCTCCCGACATCATGGAAGACGTTCGCTCGGGCGGCGCGCGCAGGCTCTCGCTCGAGCGCGGCCACAAGGGCGAGGGTGTGCTCGAGACGCAGCGGCTCTTGAATCGCCTCGGCGCCGGGCTCGCCGAAGACGGCAAGCTGGGCCCCTTGAGCGAGGGCGCCATCAAACAGTTTCAGAAGGCGGCGGGCCTGCCCGAGACCGGCAAGGTCGACGCGGCGACGTACGAGAAGCTGAAGAACGCGAAGCCGGGCGACTTCAAGCTCGAGCCTCCGCCGGCGTCGGTGGTCGCTTCGGTGCGCGGGGCCACGGTGCCGACGGGCGAGCGGCTCGAGCAGATTCGCACGGCGATTCTCGATGACCCGCGCATCCCCGACGAGTGGGCGACCGACTCGAACGCGCTCGCGGCCATCAACCGCGTCATCGAAAAAGAGAGCGGCTGGCGCGTCGGCATTCCGAACTACACGATTACGAACGCGGGCATCTCGCGCGAGCGCGCCATCGCCGAGCTGCAGAGCGGGCGCAAGAACCTCACCCACCTCGGCGCGGCGTCGTCGGCGATGGGGCTGGGTCAGCTCCTCGGCACGAACATGGACAGGTACATGCCCAGCGGCCGTCAGGGCATCGGCGACCTGCAAGAAGAGCTGCGCGGCGCGCTCGCGTACATGAAAGACCGCTACGACACGCCGCAGGCCGCGCTCGCGTTTCACAACTCGAAGAATTGGTGGTGAAGGCGCTCGCCGCTTCTGAAGCGGCGCTCGCAGCCGGTGACGTCGAGGGCGCCGCGCGCGCGCTGCTGCTCGCGTGGCGCGAGGTGCCGCACGCCGACCTCGCCGACGCGCTCGACCGCTTTCCGTCGCGGCCCGCCGAGCCGCCGTCGGGCACCAGCACCGAGCAGCTGAACGCCTGGGTGCAGCGCTTCGCCCGTGCCGGCCCGCTCGACGTGCCGCCGCTGCTCGACGCGCTCGAGGTGATGCTGAAGGCGCTGAAGCCGCGCTTCACCCGCCCGTGCCTCGACGCGCTCGCGGTCGCAGTGGCCGACCCCCGCGTCGGAGCGCGCCTCGCGAAGCTCGCGCCCATCGGCGAGCGCGCGCTCAGCGGGCCGTTCAACGCGGCGCTGTGGCGGCACGCGAGCATGCGCGAGCTCGAGAAGCTGAAGGCGCTCGTCGCCGCGACCGGCAACGGCAAGTTCAAACAGATTCGCTTCACCGTCGAGAAGCGCGCGTCGGGGCTGGTGCTCGAGCCCGAGGTGCGGGTGCGCGTGCGCGAGCTGGGTGCCGCAGCCGTGAACATGGCGGCCCCCGCGGCGTCGTCGCAGTCTGGGGCTTCGCTGCTCGAGCGCGTGTGGGCGGCGCCCGACGACCCGATGGCGCGCGAGGTGTTTCGTGACTGGCTGCTCGAGCGCGGCGACCCGTGGGGCGAGCTGATGGCGCTGCAAGAGCACCGGGTGCGCACGGGCGGCGAAGAGACGCCGCGCGAGCGGGCGCTCTTGCGAAAGGTGCGGCCGCAGATTCTCGGCTCGCTGGCCGGCGCGAAGGGCAAGGTGCTGTCGGAGCTTCAGTTCGAGCGCGGCTTCGTGGTCGGCGCCACCGTGATGCGCAAGGGCGTGACGCGCGTCGCGGCGCTGCTGTCGCGGCCCGAGCTCTCGACGCTCGAGCGGGTGCGGTTCGTTCAAGACGCGGCGCTGACGCCGAACCTGCACGTGCTGCGCGAGGTGCACGGCGTTCACGGCGAGACGCTCGGCGCGTTGGTGAAGAAGGCGCCCGAGCTGAAGGTCGAGGTGCTGTCGATGGTCGGCGGGCCGGGGTTTCTCGAGGGGCTCGAGGTGTGGCCGACCTTGGCCGAGCTGTCGCTGACGGCGTCAGACCGCCTCAGCGAGCTCTTTCGGTCGGTGCGGGCGCTCGAGGTGCTGCAGCGGCTCACCGCGTTCGGCGCACGGGGCGTGTACGCGCGGCTCGCCTTCGACCGCTGGAGCTGGGAGGCGCTCGACGGCCTGCCGGCTGGCATTCAGCGCGTGACCGTCGAGACGATGTGGGGCCTCGACGTGCGGTTCGTGTTCGAGCGCGCGAGCGACGGGTGGAGCGTGCACGTTTCGTCGCTGCCCGTGCGCAACGCCGGCGTGCCGCTCGACGTCGGGGCCGTGAAGGCCGCTGCGACCGTGCTGCGAGAGGCGAAGGCGGCCACGTTCGATGCCGCGTTTCCGGCCGAGCTGCGCACCGCGCTGGGCGGGTGATTCGGGCGCAGCCAGAGAGCATGCGTGACTACCGCACGCTCCGTCGCTGCACGACGTCACGGCATCAGGCGACGGTCGGCTGTTCTGTGCGCTGCGCCGAGCTCGTTGGGCCGCCGCTCGTCGACCCTTGATCAGCGCGCCAGCGCGATGTTCGTGCGCTTCTGTCAGCAATAACCCGGTTGGGCCCGGTCTATTGCTGACAGAACGATCGCATCGAAGTTGCTTCAACGCATACCCGCTCTCGGTTACGGGCCGAGCATGGCGCTCGTCGTTCGTCGGGTCGAAGACATCGAGAAGATCCGCGACGGCGGCTCTGACGCTGCATTTACGGCGCGACGCCACGCTACGAGGAGCCTGTACTCATCGATTGTTCGCCCGAGCATCGGCCTCCCGACTCCGAGTCGGTCGTGCACAGCGTGCTCAGCGGGCCTGCCACGCCAATCACACTGAACGAAGCGGGTGACGCGCTGAAGGCCGTCGCCAGCCTTGCCGATGGTCTCAGCCCCCGGCAATTGCAGTGGCTTCGCGAGATGCAGAACGCGTTGGCGAAGATGCCGTAGCGCCTGCGTGGCTGCGCAGGGGAAACGCGCCCCGACGCCGTCACCCTCCAGATGTCGACATCGGCCGAGTACGCCACCGAGTCCGAGAACACGGGGCCGCTGCGCGCCCACGAGAACTGCCCGCTGAAGCTCGGCGGGAAATACGGGTGTGTCGTCAGCCCTCGCCGCAGCTGCTCTTCCACCAGCCTTCGCGTAGCGCGCCGACGCGGCCACAACGTCGTCGCCGCCGGCGAGCCGCGCAGCGCGCTCTCGAACGCCCACGCGCCATCGGCCCACGCCGCGTCGGTGCCCCAGTCGTTCACGCCCGAGTAGCGCATGTCGGCGCCCGGCAGCCGGCTCCAGCTCCACGGCGCGCGCAGGCTGGTCGTGGCTCGACGCCGAGCTGCCGCTGCCGACCGTGCGGTCTGCGCGCGTCGCACTGCCGCTCGGAGAACCGGCTGACTCGGTGCGCCGTGTTGCCTCGAGGCAACGCTAGTACTTCGAGCGCTTCCCCTTCAGCACGCCGGGCCCCACGAGCTGAACGTCGAGCGCCTTCAGCGCGCGGCTCTTCGAGCGCAGAAACTTCGTGAGCCCGGCCGCCACCTCGCCCGCCCGCTCGGGGAAGACGTGTGGGTCGTAGCGCAGCTCGACCACCACGCGCGGCGCCTTCGGGCCCGCGTGCAGCTCGAAGCGCGGCAGGCCGGTGTCGGGCGAGCGAATGAGCCCGAGCGTCTGCACCGGGTGCACGTCGCGCGACGCGTCGGGCGTGCCGTCGAGAAACTCCTCGACGTCCATCGGGCTCACCAGCAGCGGAGCGCCCTTCTTCAGCAGGCACTGGCTCGCCCGCCCTCGGCACAGAACGCCTCGCCCACCGCGCGGGCAGTCGGGGCCGATCTCCACCAGGTCGCCCGTGAAGTAGCGAATCAGCGGAAACGCCTGCACGAACGGGTACAGCCCCGTCAGCGCCATCAGCCCCGTGCCCTTCGTGATGGGCCGGTGCGTGAACGCGTCGAGCACCTCGACGATGAGCGGCGGGTCTTGCCAGTGGTTGTAGCCGCACGCCTTGCACTCGAGCGCGGGCGTGGCGAACTCCGAGAGGCTGAAGACGTCGAACACCTCGGCGCCCCACGCCCGCTCGAGCACCTGCCGCCAGTGCGTCGTGATGCGGTAGCCGTTGATGCCAATCTCGGTCACGCCGAAGTCCGACGGGTCGAGCCCGCTCTCGAGCAGGTGCGCCGTCAGCGGCTTGATGGCGCCCAGCCCCGCGATGATGCCCGTCACCTTGCGCCCGTCGGCCAGCGGCCGCGACACCAGCTCGCGAAACAGCCGAAAGCCGTTCGCCGTGAACGAGAACGGTATGCGCAAGAGGTGTGGGGGCGCCGGGTGCTCGGGCAGCCCGTGCTGCATCGAGCGCACCTCGAGCACCACCTCGCGCGAGGGCTCGGCGGGCGCCCGGTCGGCGTCGGGCGGCGGCGCGTAACGTGCGCGTCGATACACGTCGAGCGCCTCGAGCTCTTCGTCCGACCGCGCCACGCGCAGCGGCCGGCGCTCACCGTGTGACGTGCCCGACGAGATGATGCCGACGTAGCGGTGCGCCTGCGGGCCGCCGAGCTTCTCTTGCTGCTCGATGGCGTCGGGCTTCTCGAGCAGCGGCAGGCGCGGCAGGTCTTCGACCGTGCGCACCCGCCTCCACCGGTTGCCCCAGCGCTCGCGGTAATACGGAATCTGTGTGGCGGCGTGCTCGAGCGTCGGCCCGAGCAGCGCCTGCTGCACGTCTTTCAGGCTCGCCTTCGAGAGCTTCGAGAGCTCCGCGGGCGAGAACCCGCCGAACGTCACTCGCCTCCGCCGACGCGACCGCCGTAGCCGCCGCCACCGTAGCTGTAGCCGCCGCTCTCGCCGCCGCTGACCCGGTAGCCGCCGCCGCGCGAGCTGCCGCCGCTCTCACCGCCGCTGACGCGACCGCCGCGCGAGCCGCCACCGCTCTCGCCGCCGCTCACGCGCGTGCCGCCGCTGCCCGGTGCCTTCGGCGCCTTCGCCGCCTTCATCTCTTTCGCGAGCGCCACGGCGAGCTTGCCCGTCTTCGACATCTTCGCGACCTCGTCGTCCGACAGGCCGTTGTTGTTGAGGTCGTAGTCGGCGATCAGCTCTTTGCGCGCGTACGCAATGGCCTTGTTCAGGTCGGTCTTCGTCACCGTCGCGCCCGCCTTCGCGTCGCGCTTGTCGATGAACTTGAAGAACATGTCCGTCAGCTGCTTCTCGGTGCCCTTCAGGCCCTTGAGCGCCTTCGTCATCTCGGTGCGGCTCACCCGCCCGTCGCTGCCCGCCGCCTTCACGATGTTCGCTGCGGCCTTGTCCAACGCTTTGTAGACGTCTGCCTTCGAAATACGCATGGAAGTCTCGTGGGTTGAGGGTTGACCCGCGTGGGGTATGAGATTGTCGGTCGATGTGCGACGAAGTTGCGATCTAGGGTGCAGCCGATTGGACTCGCCGACGCGCCCCGACTCCGACGCGACGACCCTGACGCCCTCAGAGGCCCGCGCCCTGCGCAAGACCTGGAGCCCCCCGCAGCCCGGCACCCCCGTCGGCCGCTACCTCGTGCGCGAGCCGATCGGCTCGGGCGGCATGGGCCACGTCGTGTCGGCGTGGGACCCCGAGCTCGCCCGCCCCGTCGCGCTCAAGTTCGTGGGCCGCGTCGACAAGGGCGGCGAGCAAGAGAGGCTGCAGCGCGAGGCGCAGGCGATGGCGCAGCTCAAGCACCCGGGCGTCGTGCCCGTCTACGACGTCGGCGTGTGGGAGGGGCGCGTCTTTCTCGCCATGGAGCTCGTCGACGGCGAGAACCTGAAAGACTGGGCCGACGCCCACCCGCGCGCCGTGCACGAGGTCATCGACCTGCTGTGCCAGGTCGGCGCCGCGCTGCAGGCTGCGCACGCCGCCGGCATCGTGCACCGCGACGTGAAGCCGGCGAACGTGCTGGTCGACAAAGATGGCCGCGCGCGCATCACCGACTTCGGCGTCGCGCGCGTGCAGGGCGACGAGACGCGCCAAGCGCTGACCCCGGTGAAGGGCCCCATCGGCGACGACACCGCGTCGGGTCGCATCGTCGGCACCATCGGCTACGTCGCCCCCGAGACGATGTACGGCGCGCTCGCGACGCCGGCGGCAGACCAGTTCGCCCTCGCCGTCACCGCGTGGCAGCTGCTCACCGGCGTGCTGCCGTTTCTGCAGACCGTCGACACCGCGTGCGCCGAACAGATGGGCGCCGATGGCTTACGGCCGCGCGAGGCCGCTCGCGTGCCCCGCCGCATTCGCAAGGTGCTGCTGCGCGGCCTGCGCGGCGACCCGTCGCGCCGCTACCCGTCGGTGCGCGCGTTCGCCGACGCGCTCGCGCCGCCGCCGCCGACCTCGAGGGCGCGCTGGGCGATTCGCATCGCCGCCGCGATGGTGCTCGTGCCCGCGTACCTGCTGCTGCTCGGCTACGGGCTCACGCGCTACGCGATGAGCTCGGTCGTCGACGCGTGCCGCTCGCGCGCGATGTACGGCTCGCTCGAGTTCTGGTCGCCCTCGCGCGTGATGCACGTGAGCCAGGTGTTCGGGCAGCGGCCGAGCGCCGTCGCCGAGGCGTACGTCGAGCGCTGGCGCGACGCCTCGCTCGGCGCGTGTCTGACGAAAGACCTGATGCAGCGCCCGTCGCGCGTGGCCCAGGCACAGCGCGACTGCCTCGACGGGCACATCTCGAAGCTCGACGAGCGGCTGCGCGCCCTCGAGGCCGCCGGCGCGACGGCGAGCGAGGTCGACGCGCAGCTGCGCGAGCTCGAAGACCCGCGCGCGTGTGTCGACCACTGGAGCGGCGAGACCGGCGCGGTGGCGCCGTGGCCACCGCCCGTGCTCTAAACCGGGGCCGTGAGCGACGGTCCGTTGGTCATCGACCGCGGTGTGCGCGCCGGCACGGTCGTCGTGCTCAGCATTCTCTTCTCGGCGCTCACCAGCACCGCCGTCTTCTTCGCCCTGCGCACCGCGACGGGCGCCGCGGTCGAGGTGCCGGCGGTCACCGGCATGACGGTCGCGCAGGCGCGCGAGCTGCTCGACGGCAAGGGCCTGTTGCTGGTGCTCGACGCCGAGCGCGAAGACGCGCAGGTCGGGCAGGGGTCGCTCATCGCGCAGACGCCGCTGCCGGGGTCGCGCGTGCGCAGCGGCGAGGTGCACGCGACGGTGTCGAAGGGCTGGTCGCGCGCGACGGTGCCCGAGACCACGAACCTCGCCGTCGACAAGGCGACGCGGCTCATCGGCGCGGCGAAGCTCGTCGTCGCGGGTCAAGACGCAGAAGCGAGCGCCGAGGTCGCGGCGGGCACGGTCATCGGCACGACGCCGCCTGCGGGCGCCGAGCTCGCGCAGGGCGCCGACGTGCGGCTGCGCGTGTCGTCGGGGCCGGCTGCGGCCGAGGTGCCGAAGGTCGTCGGCCTCAACGTGAAGAAGGCGAAAGAGGCGCTCGAGGCGGCGAAGTTCAAGGTGGGCGCGACGAAGTACAGCTTCGACGAAGACAAGTGGCCCTACACGGTGCTCAAGCAGGAGCCCGAGGGCGGCGCGAAGGTGGCGCCCGGCGCGACGGTCGACCTCGTCGTGAACCAGGGTGACTGATCGGTAACGCCGGTTTCGCGTCACCGGTTCGAAACGTCGAAAGAGCGCCTTGCATCGCACCGCGCGCGCACGAGAAAACGTTTCGCATGAGTGAATCCATCACCGACGAGCAGTTGGTGGACCACATCAAAGAGGGCCGCGTCGCGCTGTTCGAGATGTTGATGTACCGGCACACCGAGCGGCTGCGAAAGGTCGTGCGCTCGGTGCTCAAAGACGAGGCGCAGGTCGACGACGTGCTGCAAGAGACGTTCATGCGCGCGTTCAGCCACCTCTCGGAGCTCGAAGGCACCGCGAAGTTCGGCGGCTGGGTGACGCGCATCGCGGTCAACGAGGCCATCTGGCGCAAGCGCCGCGCCGTCGACCAGGTCGACGTGACCGAGCTGGACATCGGCGGTCGCGAGGCCGGGCCCGAAGACGTCGCAGCGTCGAAGCAGCTCGGCGAGCGGCTCGAGCAGGCCGTCGAGCAGCTGCCCGACATCTACAAAGACGTGTTCATGCTCCGCACCGTCGACGGGCTCTCGGTCGCCGAGACCTCGTGGGTGCTCGGCGTGTCGGAAGAGGCCGTGCGCACGCGGGCGTTTCGCGCGCACGAGCTGCTGCGCGACCTGCTCTCAGAGGCTAATGAGGCGCGTAGAAGGCGCCCAGCAACGCCCCGTACACCGCGTGCGCCAGCAGCACCGACACCGGAGTTCGCAGCCCGTAATTGAGCCCGAGAAACCCGGGCGGCTCGAGCACCCGCACCACCGTCGGGCCGTGCAGCTCGCTCGCCATGCGCGGGTGCAGGCCCGGCAGCACCGGCAGCGCGACGCTGAGCACGAAGGCCGCGTGCACGAGGCCGATGGCTGCGCCGAAGCCGGCGTTGAACCAGCCGGTCACGTGAAACGCGGCGACGTACACGAGTGAGAACAGCCACCCGTTCGCGAGGTGCACGAAGAGCCCGTAGAGCTTCGCGCGGTCGCGGTTCGCGGTGAACAGCGTGCCGAGAATGAACGGCATGTTGATTCGGGTGAGGCCGAGGCCCTGGCTGCCGGCGAGCATCGCCGCGAGCACCGCGGTCGCTGCAAAACCCCAGAGCAGCCAGCTCGCGACGTTCATGCAGCGCCGTCTCCTGGCCGGGCCCCGGCGGGTACCGGCTTCTTCGGCT
>JAEUJP010000168.1 GCA_016793725.1 Myxococcaceae bacterium
CTTCCGAGCAGAGCAGCAGGCTGATCAGCAGCCTCCCGATGCGGCCATTGCCATCTCGAAACGGGTGAATGGTCTCGAGCTGCACGTGCGCGAGGGCAATCTTGAGCAGCGGTGGCGCATCGCTGCGCAAGAACTGGTCGAGCTCGCGCATACAGCGGGGCACCTCGGCGGCTGGCGGCGGCACGAAGCGGGCGCGGCTGGGGCGATCGCCACCGACCCAGACCTGTTGGGTGCGGTACCGTCCCGGCGACTTCTCGCGGCCGCGGCTCGAGCGCAGCAGCCGCCGGTGGAGCCGCTTCAAGAGTTCGACGGTGACGGGCTTGCCGATGCCCGCGTCGAGGGCCGCCACACAGTCGCTCACCTCGCGAACGTCTTCGAGGGGCACGCCGGGCGCCTGCTCGGTCTCGTAGAGCAGCAGGTCGGCGAGCGACGACTGGGTGCCTTCGATCTGCGCCGAGAACAGCGCCTCGCGGCGCACGTAGGCGTAGAGAAAGTGTGACGTGTCGGGCAGCAGCCGGCTCAGCCCGTCGAGGCGGCTGATGGCGCGCTCGGCGCGCTCGATGCGCTCGGAGTCGACGACCACGGCAGGCCGTGGAGGCAGCGGCAGCGGCACGAAGGCGAAGTGCACGTCGCCCTGCGTGACGGCACGAACGAAGCGGCCGGTGCGTCGCGCTTTAATAAGCAGGCCCCACGAGGCCTCATATTAAAGCACGCCTTAATAAGCGATCGGCTCGAACGAGAGATCGTCGATGGTGAAGTTCGGGTCGACGTGCGGCACGGGGAAGACGCGCAGCCGCCGAATCGGCGCGGCGAGCGAGCGCACGCCCAGAAAGTCGTCGCCGGCCTGGTCGGTGTAGATGGTGCCGAGCAGCTGGCCGTCGGCGTCGTAGGCCTCGAGGCCGGTACCGCCGACGGCGACGGCGGCGACGTAGAACCCGGCGGCCTTCACGGGCGAGTCGAAGACGATCTCGGTGTCGCCCGTCCACCTCGGGTCTCGCGTGGCGGCCGACCAGTGTTTGCTCGCCGACGCGACGACGTACTCATCGGCCACGATCGGGCTGCCGGCGACCGAGCTGCGCAGGTGCACCCCCTGCGAGAGATAGAGCTCGTCGAGCTCTTGCCCGGGCCTGACGGGCTCGCCACGGGAGTCGTGATCGAAGTCGATCACCACGGGCGCGGCGAGCTGATCGCGCTCGATTCGCTGCGCGTGCGGCGTGACGTCGTGGGTGCGAACCGCCCGTGGGACGCGCACCGTCGGCGGTGGCGTCGCACACGTCGGAGGCGGCGGGCACACCGGCATGGGCGCCGGCGGGCACACGGGCGCCTCGCGCAACGCCCAGGTGCGATCGACCACCGCATACAGCGCCAGCACGGCAGCCGAGACGACGAAGACGCGTGTCATGCCCGAGACGATACGCCCCGGCTGGGGCGCACGTCATCGGGCGACAGGCGGAGGCGCTCAGGCCGCCTTGATCTTCGACGTCGCCGACAGCGCGTACCAGGCGGTACGAAACGCCTTCAGCTCGCGCAGCCCTGCGGGGTGCCGGCCGAGCGCCGGCGCCACGGTGACGGGCAGGCCGATCTTCTTCTCGACGTTCTTGGCGTTCGCGAGCTCGTTGTTGCGCCGCTCTTCGGTGACCGGGCAGGTGGTCTTGGGCAGCACCCGGTTCACCAGCACGCGCTCGACGGGCAGCTTCTTGGCCTTGAGGTACTCGACCAGCCGCTCGGCCGGAGGCGTCGCCATCTCTTCGCCGCGCGTCACGACCACGAACCGGCACTCAGAGGGGTTCAAGATCGCCTCTTCGAAGCGCCTGGTGTGCTTGAGCATCGCCGTCAGCTCGTCGCACAGCGGGCCGAAGCCCTTCGCGCGGTGCTTGAGGAGCACGGCGTGAACCGCGGTCAGCCAGCCCTTGAGCAGCTCGGGCAGCTCGAGAATGCGGAAGGTGTTACCCGTCGGAGCGGGGTCGATGACGATGCGCTTGAACCGCTCTTGAACCAGCGCGTCGGTCAGCGCGAACATCGCCGAGAGCTCGTCGATGCCGTGCGGGGCGAGGTCGAGCAGGTTGCGAATCAGCTCGCGGTCGATGGCGAACTCCTGGCCCTTCACCTCGGGGCCGAAGGCGCTTTCGGCCTTTTCTTTGATCTTGCGGCGCAGGTTCGCGTACCAGTTCGCGAAGTCGATCTCGCGTGCGTACAGGCCCTTCGTGCCCTTCACCTGGGTCTCGGTGTCGGTGAGCCGGCTCTGCAGCACGTCAGACAGCGAGTGCGCGGGGTCGGTCGAGATGAGCAGCACCGGGCCCTCTTTTTCGGTCAGCGTGACGGCCGCGGCGGCCGCACACGAGCTCTTGCCGACGCCGCCCGAGCCCACGAAGAAGATGAAGCGCGTGGGCGGCAGCGGCGGCGCCGCGATGGGCGGCATCGACGGCGCGCGAACCAGCGCGGGCGGGCCCTCGGCGGCCGAGAACTGCAGCGCCTTGGTCTCTTTGCCGCTCGCGAACTCTTTGGCGAACTTCTTCATCTCGTCGAAGCCACGCGGGCCGACGATGCGCCGGTGAATCAGCTCGACCTTCTGAACGAGCGTCTGGTACTTGCGAACGTGCGGCGCCTGCAGGCCGCGGCGGTTGGCGACCTCGCGGCTGTCTTTGCCGTCTTCGATCTGGTCGGCGAGAATCTCGACGATCGGCACGCCGCGCTCTTTGAGCTGGTTGAAGAGGTAGCGGGTCTGCGCTTCGGGCACCGGCTCGGCCAGCGCGACCAGGTGAAACGCGAACCGCGCGGGGTCGCGGAGCAGCGCCGAGAGCTTCTCGGCCTTCGCCGCGTACTCGTCGAGCGCGTGCGGTGCCCGCGGAGGAGCCGACTTCGGCGCCTTGCCCGGCTTCTCACCACGAATGAGGCCGATGAGCTTGCGCAGCTGCGTGGGAATGTCGACGACCCGCAGCGTGTGCGCCGCGCCCAGCCCGTCGACGACGATGCGGTCGAACTCTTTCGTCTCGAGCAGATCGAGCAGGTGAAACATCGCCGCCGCTTCACCGAACGCCGTCGTCGAGCTGTCGAGCAACTTCTCGACATCACCCTGGTCGAGGATCAGGCCCTTCGTCGCCGACGCCTTCAGGGCGACGCGGTACTTCTCGTTCCACTCCTTGCCCAGCGCGGCCTGGTCGAGCTCGGCGCCCCACAGCCCGCCGTTGCCCTTGCCGTTCTGGAGCTTCGTCGGCTTGTCGGTCAACTTCTTCTTGACGAGATCCGACAGACCTCCGTTAGGTTCGATCGAAACCAGGAGAACTTTGTCTTTGCCCAGCGAATCGCTCAGCTCCAGCGCGAAGGCAGTCGAGAGCGTGGTCTTTCCCGCGCCTCCCTTACCTCCGAAAAAATGCAGCACCTGTGCGTCGCTCATCGTTCGCTCGCCTTTACTGGGTGAAACCTGAGTAAACCTTCGACTGGGTAAGAATCGGGGCGCGGAATTTCCCAAAGCAGCCCGAAAAAGTCAAGTTAGTCCGGGGATTTCTATTTGTGTGGTTAAAGGTGCGTAGCCATTCATGATCAGCCTCTGCGTCGTTCTGCTTCTCTCTGCTGCACCCAGCCCAAAACCTGCTGCACCCAACTCAAAACCCAGCAACGCGCCAGATAAGGACGTTCTTCTCGATGCGCTCGTTTCAGAGCTGCAGCGAAATAAAGCGGGGCTGAAGGGCGAAAAAGACGCCCCCCTCTATTACCTGTCGTACCGGGTGGCCGACGGCGAGAGCTGGTCGCAGTCGGCGAGCTTCGGAGCGCTCGAGGGCACGAAGACGACGCCGGGCAAGCTGGCGGGGCGGTCCCGGGTGCTCGACGTCTCGGTGCGCATGGGCACGCGGCAGCTCGACAACACGCACAAGGTTCGGGGCGGGGGGGGCTGGTTCGAGTTCGACTTCGGCGGGGGTGGGCGGCCGCTGCCGGTCGACGACGACGAGGGGGCGCTGAAGGTCGCGATCTGGAAGGCGACCGACGACGCGTACCGCGAGGCGGCGAAGGCGATCTTGAAGGTGAAGGCGAACGTCGCGGTGAAGGCCGAAGAAGAAGACAAGGCGAACGACTTCAGCGACGACAAGCCGAACACGCGCCTCGAGGCGAAGGCGGCCTCGCTCTCGCAGCAGATGGATCAGAGCCAGTGGCCCGACGTGCTGAGGCGGCTGTCGGCCGCGTTCAAGAGCCACCCGCAGATCTTGCGCTCGTCGGTCGGCCTGCAGGCCGCGTCGCTCACGTCGTACTTCGTCGACTCCGATGGGGCGCGCATTCGAGAGCCGCGGTTCTTCGCCCGCCTCGCGGTCTACGGCACCGTGCGCGCCGAAGACGGCATGGAGCTCGACTTCTTCGACGACGCCGAGGCCACCTCGCTCGAGGCGCTGCCGACCGAAGAAGAGTTCGCGAAGCGGGTGAACCGGGCGATCGAGAAGCTCGAAGCCCTGCGCAAGGCGCCGGCGATCGAGCCGTACGCGGGCCCGGCGATCATCACGCACCGCGCGGCGGGCGTGTTCTTTCACGAGATCTTCGGGCACCGCATCGAGGGGCATCGGCAGAAAGACGCCGACGACGGCCACACCTTCACGAAGCGGGTGGGCCAGCGCATCGTGCCCGAGTTCATCTCGGTGACCGACGACCCCACGCGCCGCAACTTCGGCGACGTGCCGCTGAACGGCTATTACCTGTTCGACGAAGAGGGCCAGCCCGCGCAGAAGGTGAACCTGGTCGAGAACGGCGTCTTGAAGGCGTTTCTGATGGGGCGCTCGCCCATCGCGGGGTTCGCGAAGTCGAACGGCCACGGCCGCGCGATGCAGGGCCTTCGCCCCGTGGCGAGGCAGGGCAACCTCTTGGTCGACTCGAACAAGAAGGTGCCGTTCGACGCGCTGCGCACGCGGCTCATCGAAGAGGTGAAGGCGCAGGGCAAGCCGTACGGGCTGCTCTTCGAAGAGATCAGCGGCGGGTTCACGAACACGCGCACGGGCGGGCTGCCGCAGGCGTTCAAGGTGATCCCCCAGATCGTCTACCGCGTGTACCCCGACGGGCGGCCCGACGAGCTGGTGCGTGGGGTCGACATCGTGGGCACGCCGATCGCGTCGTTCGAGCGCATCATCGCGACGGCCGACGACTTTCGTGTGTTCAACGGCTTCTGCGGCGCCGAGTCGGGCTGGGTGCCCGTGTCGGCCGTCGCGCCGTCGATTCTCATCAGCGGCATCGAGGTCGAGCGCAAGGCGAAGGGCCATGAGCGCGGGCCGCTGCTCCCCCCTCCCCCGCTCGTGAATGCCGGCCCGGGAAAAGAGGTGGGGCCATGATGCTCGCGCTCGTGCTCGCCGCGGCAGCAGCGGCTCCCGCTCCCGCCGCGAAGGCCGCTCCGCCGGCGCCGGTGAAGGTCGCGCCGCCGCAGAAGTTCGATGACCCGCTGATGCAGGTGCTGGCCGACGAGGTCGGCCGCGCGCTGACCTTGAAGATGGCGGCGGGCCCCGACAAAAAAGAGGCCGACAAGCCGTACTACGCGCGCGCGTACCTCAACACCGACACGTCGTTCGCGGTCTGGGCCAACTTCGGCGCGCAGTACGCGCCGGGCCAGGGCCAGCAGGTGAAGCTGGGCACCGCGGTGCGGGTGGGCTCGGCCGACCTCGACAACACCAACTTCCAGGGCGGTGGGTTCGGGTTCGGCGGGGGTGAAGGCCGCTTCTCGCACCCGGCCGAGCTCGACCTCGACGCGATTCGGCGGGCGCTGTGGCTGCAGTTCGACGGCGACTACAAGCGCGCCGTCGAAGCGATGGCGCGCAAGCGGGCCTTTCTCGAGACGAACCAGGTGAAAGAGCGGCTGCCCGACTTTTCGGCGGTGGTTCCCGACAAGGTGATGCTCGAGGCGACGCCGGCGCCGAAGCTCGATCTCGAGAAGTGGGGCGGCATCGTGAAGCGGGCGTCGGCGGCGTGCCGCGCGTTCGCCTCGCCGCACTCGTGTGTCGCGGGGCTGACGGGCAAACACGGCTGCCAGCGCCTGGTGGCGTCTGACGGGGCCGCGCACCGGTTCTGCGAGACGCGCATCGAGGTGTACGTGCAGGCGAACGGTCAGGCGGCCGACGGCATGCCGGTCGGCGCCGACTGGAAGCAGTACTACCGCACCGAGGCCGAGCTGCCGACTGAAGCAGACCTGGTCGCGCGGGTGAAAGAGATGGGCGAGCTGCTCGAGAAGAAGCTGAAGGCGCCCGCGCCGCTCGAAGACTATGCGGGGCCGGTGCTGTTCACGGCCGAGGCGGCTCCGGCGTTCTTCTTGAGCGCGCTGGCGAACCCGTTGTCACAGCCGCGCGAGTCGCTGGGCGCGTCGGAGCAGGGCCGGCTGATCGAGCGGCTCGGCAAACACATCGCGGTGTCGCAACTGAGCGCGGTCGACGACCCGACCCAGCCGACGTGGACGTCGCCGGCCGGCAAGGTCTACCCCCTGTTCGGCTACTTCCCCGTCGACGACGACGGCGTGAAGCCGCAGCCGATCACGCTCGTGAAAGATGGCGTGCTCGAGACGTACTACATGAGCCGGCTGCCGACGCGGCGCATCTCGAAGACGAACGGGCACGCGCGCAACGAGCAGGGCTCGACGGGCGCGCTGTTCGTGACGACGAAAGACCCGCGGCCCCTCGCCGAGCTGAAGAAGAAGCTGGTCGAGCTCGCGAAAGAAGAAGACCTCGACTACGGGCTCATGGTCGGCCGGCTGCCGCAGGCGTGGGAGAGCCGGCCCGACACCTCGCTGAAGCTGCCGAACAACCCGCTGCTCATCTGGCGCGTGTACGCCGACGGGCGCGAAGAGCTGATTCGGGGCCCCGCGTTTCGGCCGACGACGTTTCGCGTGCTCAAAGACATCGTGATGATGGGTGACGACCCGACCTTGCTGAACGGTGACCAGTTCGGCCAGCAGGTGTCGGCGGTCGCTCCGTCGACGCTCGTGAAGCTGCTCGAGCTGAACAAGCCCCGCGACGAGTACGGCAAGCCGCCCGCCCTGCCGCGGCCGGCGATGAAGTAGCCCTTCATTCTCGCGATCCACGGCGGGTGCGCTCCGTGTCCAACAGCACATGGCGGCGCATCGATGTTCGGCGTGTGGGACGCCCACCTATGAGACCCGGCAGACGGTGCGGTACGAGACCCTCGGCGGGCCGGTGACCCTGCAGAACGTGCCGGTTCACCACTGCCCGTACTGTGGCGACCACGAGATCACGTTGTCGCGAGCGCCCGAGCTGCGCGGCGAGGTCGCCGTCGCGATCGCCCGCAAGCAGGAGCGCCTCGAGCCGCGCGAGGTGCGGTTTCTGCGCGAGTTTCTGGGGCTGTCGCGCACCGAGCTGGCCGACACCGTCGGTGCGAACGAAGAGACGGCCACCCGGTGGGAAGATCTCGATCAGCCCACGTTGATGGGGCAGCAGGCCGAGCGGTTGTTGCGCGTGCTCGTGCTCACGGGGAAGCGGCCCGGGCAGGCGTAGGGCTACGCATACCGCTGCCGCATCAAGAACACGATCGCATCTCGCGCCGACGCATCGGTGTACCCATACTTCTTCGCCATCGCATCGAGCGTCGCCCGCACCGCGCCCTGCTCTTTCACCGACAGCGTGCCCTTCTCGTCCGACAAGAACTTCAAGATGTTCTCGACGTTCTTCTTCAGCGTGCGCTTGCGCTCTTCGTAGAAGTGATCGCGCAGCCGTCGAAACAAGTCGGGGAAGATGCGCGAGTAGTCGAGCACCGCCTCGGGGTTGTCGATCTTGTGCGCGCCGATCGACGCGATCAGCCCGCGCCGAAACTCGCCCGCATCTTCACCCTTCTGAACCACGTAGCCCTCGAACTCGGTCATGCGGCCCTCGTCGGGCTTCTCGTACTGGCCGGTCACCTTGTTCTCGACCTTCTCGCCCTTCACCCAGCTCGAGACGGTCTGCACGTAGCGCTCGAAGAGCTCCTGGTACTGCTTCTCTGAGACGAGCCCCATCGAGTCGCGCACCTCTTGATCGACGACGTCGAGCCAGTCGTTCTCGACCAGCGTCACGAACTCTTCGTGATCATGGTAGCCGTCGACCACCTCTTGCTGCAGAAACTCGTAGACGCTCTTGTCTTTGCAGAGCGACGAGAGCTCTTTCAGCACCGCCAGCGGGTGCAGCCCGTCGTGATCGGGGCTCTGCGCCGCGTTGAACAGCGCCGTCTTGATCTCGCGCGCCGACGCGCCGCTGCGGCCCTCGAAGTTCGGGTACGCGTCGCTCTCTTCGTACAGCGCGCCGAGGTGCTTGCGCAGCTCCTTCGACTGCTGCTGCGACAGCCGCTC
>JAEUJP010000172.1 GCA_016793725.1 Myxococcaceae bacterium
GGCGGTAGCTGCGCAGCGAGGTGCCGAGCTGCTCGCGCGCGAGCGTCATCAGGCGCACCGGCGACAGGCGCACGGCCGAAGCGAGCTCTTCGAGGGGCAGGTTCTCGTCGAGCCGCACGGTCATGAGCTCGAGCGCGCGGCGCAGGCGATCATCGAGCGGCCGCGCGGTGGCCCCGAGCTCGTCGTCGACCGCGTCGAAGCCCGCGAAGCGCGTGACGAGCTCGAGCCAGGGCCCGCCGTCGAGCTCGGTCAGCGGCCGCTCGACGTAAGACGGAGGCAGCAGGAACACGCCGAGCCGGCCGCCGCGCAGGTCGAGCGCGTGCTGAAAGCCCGGCGCCAGCAGCGCCGCGCGAAGGTCTCGCGAGCGCCCGCCCGCGTGGAGCCGCAGCGGCCGGTCGACGGCCACGATCACGGCGGCCGTCGCGTGCGCGTGTGTCGTCACCCGCCCTTCCAGGCCGAGCAGGGCGATGCGGTCGGTGCCGACGAGCAGCTGCACGCACGACATTCTGGCGAACGCGGCGGGTGGTTGAAAGCACGACGCTACGCACCGCGCGGGCGCGAGCGGTTCTTGAAAGCCCGGTCACCGACCGCCGAGGCACCGTGCGCGCATGACCGCTCACACCGTCGCCCTGACCTCGGCCGGGTGCTTCTTCCTCACCGGGCTCGTCACCGGCGCGTGGAAGTACGCGTGCATCGCGCGCAGCCCCGACGCGAAGGCACCCGCGTACGTCGACATCGCCCACCGCGCGTCGCTGCTCTACGCGTTCGCGTGCGCGCTCATCGCGACGTTCGCAGCACAGAGCGCGTTCAGCGACCGCGTGAACCTCGTCGCCGCCGTCGTGCTCATCACCTACTTCGCGGTCTCGGTGCTCGGCTACCTCGTGCATGGCGCCCTGCGCGACACCGACAACCAGCTCGCCCGGCCCCACCGCCTCGGCGCGGGCACGATTCCCGCCTTCGCGATGTCAGCGTTCATGGTCTCACTGATCGCCGCCGAGATCGGCGCTTTCACCATCGTGTTCGCCGGCTGGTGCCTTCGGTGAGACGACCGGCTGAGCGCCACGTGCAGAAGCGATGCGCGCTCGACCCGCTCGCGTCCCACGTCGGCAGGCGCTCAGCGCGAAACGCGCGGCGGTCGTCGCTCGTACGGCCTCATCATCGAAAGTTCGCCGCGAACTCTCTCGCCCGCTCGGCCCGCGCCTCGTTCGCCTGAAAGCCCACCGCCTGCGCCAGCACCTGGTACGCCGCCGGCGTGAGCGTCACGACCCGAAACGGCTCGCCACTGCGCAACGGCGGCAGCGCGACACCCGTGTTGCTGCCCGCCGCGAACAGCTCGACCAGCGTGTTGAAGTTGTCGTGCCGCATCGGCGTCGTGAACGTCGCGTCGACCAGCGCCTGCGCCTCGCGCGCATCGAGGGTCGCGCCGGCCTGTGACAGCCGCTGAAACACGCTCGAGCCGTTGTCGGTCAGCCGCGCCGCGCTCTCGAGCCGCGCTACCGCCGCCCGCAGCGCGTCGGTGATCGCCTGTGCCTTGCGCTCGAACGCCGGCCCTGCCCCGCCTCGCGCCGCGGCCTCGAGCTGGCGCACGGCCCGGTCGAGCAGCGGCCCGTATTCGTCGTCGGTGAGGTCGCCGCGCAGCGCCTCGTTGTCGAGCAGGCGCTCGACCGCGCGGTTCAGGTGTGGAGGCGGAGTGGAAGCAGGAACGCGGGGCTCGACTCGAATGGGTGGCATACACCCTCGACGAGGCCACCTCGACCGCGTCGCACCCGAACAGTCGGGGATGATTCAGGCCACCGGTGGCCCGATTCATCCCCGACCCGTTGGAGCTCCCGCCGCGGCTCGACGCAGAACAGCACCACGGCAGCCGGCGCAGCGCGACGGCCGCCACCGGCCACATCACGTTTTTCAGATTCCGCCGTCGGTCGAAGCGCCGGTGCCGCCGTCGGCCACCCCGCGGCACGCATCGCCGGCGATCGCCTGCGGTGCCCGCTCGGCCTCGCAGATGTACGGCTTCGCGACCTGGCACTGGTCATCGTTCCAGAAGAGCGTCTCGCCGTGCACGGTCACGCAGTCTTCGAGGTTCATCGAGTTGTCGGGCTGCATCACGGCCCAGCGCGAGTAGCCGGGCGACTCGCCCGACGCCCACAGCCACGAGCCTTCGACGTTGCGGTCGTTCAGGCCGATCCACCACTGGCCGGTACCTCCGGCAGACATGAACCGGTTTTCGCTCACGCTCTCGATCGTCACCAGGTTGCCGCCGAACGACTTGCACTTCGCCTGCGCATCGGGCCACGCCAGCGGCGTCGCCTTGCAGAACAGGTACGCCGAGCCGCCGGCCATCTTCAGGTCGCAGCCCGTCGCCGCCTTGCACGCCGCGCCCGACCGGCAGCCGAACGCCGACGCCCGCACCTCGGCCTGGTCGCGGTTCACGTTCGCCGGGCAGTTGTCGAACGTGTCGGGGAAGAGGTCACCGTCGGAGTCGACCCACTTCGCCGGCGACAGGTTGTAGAACAGCACCGGGCGCGCGAAGTCGGCGCGGCTCACCGCGAGGTCGTCGTCGCCGTCGCCGTCGAGATCGGCCACCGCGACGCCCACGTTCGTGAACGAGGCCTCGTTGCCCACCAGCTCGAACGAGTAGTCGAACAGCCGCCCCGTGCCGTCGTTGCGGTACAGCCGCACCCGCCCCGGCGCGTCGAGCACCAGCACGTCGAGCGCGCCGTCGAGGTCGAGGTCGACCAGCTCGGCCCGCGTGCTCACCCCCGACTCGCTGCCGAGAGACAGCGCGCTCACGTCGTCGAGGTGCGCCGTGCCGTCGTTGAACAGCACCTTGTCTTGCGCCGCCGCCGGCACGAACACGTCGACCGTGCCGTCGGCGTCGAGGTCGCCCACCGCCGGCCAGCCCGCCTGCGGCTTCGCGTCGTTGGGCAGCGCATCGGGCGCCGCCCGCTGAAAGAAGCCCTTGCCGTCGCCGAGGTAGATGCGGCTCACGTCCATCGCTCCCGAGAAGAAGAGGTCGGCGCTGCCGTCGGAGTCGAGGTCGGCCATCGCCACGCCCGGCGCATCGAACGCCGGCACGCCGAGGCGCGCGGCGGTCACGTCTTGAAAGTGGCCGCGCCCGTCGTTCACCAGCACCACCACCTGCGCCGCCCCCGCCGCCGTCGGCGACGAGCCGAGCGCGATGAGATCGAGATCGCCGTCGCCCTCGAGATCGACCGCGATCGCCGACTGCTCGACGCCGAACACCGGAGGCTGCTGCTCCAGCGGCACGGCCTCGAACCCGAGCCGCCCTGCCCCACGCCAGAGCTGGCTCTGCGTGCGCCCGGCCGTACAGAAGAAGAGGTCGAGCTTGCCGTCGCCGTCGAAGTCGCCGGGCACCACCATGCGCACGTCGAGCGGTACTGCAGGCGGAGCCATCGCGCCCGCATCGACGACGCCGGCATCGACCGGCGCCGCGAGCACCACGGGCGCGAGCTCGATCGGGGCGGTGAACACACCCATGCCCCCGTTCGGGTAGATGAGCACACCTTCGCGCCGCGCCGCCTGAATCAGCTCGGGCCGCCCGTCTTGGTCGGCGTCGACCGCGACGATGCCGGCGCCGTCGACCGGGCGCGCGTCGATCTGAAAGCGGCTCACGTCGACGAAGCCGAGCGTGAGCGCCTGGTAGGTGTAGCCCGCGTCGAGCGCCGAGCGCGTCGCGCCGCGCGTCACCTCGACCCACGCCGGGCCTGCCACACCGCGCGGCACCACGATCTCGAGCTGCCCCGAGCTCGCCGAGGTCACGCGCGCCGAGTGACCGCCGATCGTCACCGCCGTGTCGTCATCGAAGCCCGAGCCGCGCAGCACGACCTTCTGACCGCCGCTCGCGAAGCCAGACGCCGGCGAGACCGAGTCGAGGTGCAAGGGCCCGCCATCACCACACGCGGCCAACGTCGTGAGCACTGCAATGAACGAGGTTCTCATGGCTCCACCGAGAGGTAGAGGCGCACTGCGGCGGCCTCAGAGGTCAGCACCAGCACGTCGAGATCGGCGTCGCGATCGAAGTTGGCGGCGAAGGCCCAGGTCACCGACTCGATGCGGCGAGGCAGGGCCGGGGTGCGGTCGAAGAACTTGCCGGTGCTGTCATTCACGTAGAGCCGCATGGTGGCGGCGGTGTTGCCGATCAGCAGGTCGAGGTCGCGATCGCGGTCGAGGTCGGCGAGCACCAGGCTCGTGCCGTTCGAGCCGTCGATCGGCAGCGCGAGCGCGCTGGCATCGAAGAAGTGGCCGGTGCCGTCGTTGAGCAGGAGCCGGTCTTGACCCGGGCCGGTCGCCACGACGTCATCGGCGCCGTCACCGTCGACGTCACCCACCGCCACGGCGGCGTAGGGGCCGAGGCCGGGCAGACCGCCGGGCAGCTCGATGAACCCTTCGGGGCGCGCGAAGTACACGCGCAGGCTGATGCCGTCGGTGCCACCGCTGGTGGCGAGCACGACGTCGCGCTTGCCGTCGCGGTCGAGGTCGCCGACTGCGAGCGCCTTCACCGCCCACGGCTTCGCCTCGAGCACGAGCGGCAGGGCCGAGAACGCCGGCGCGTCGCGATCGCTGCGGTTCACGTCGATGCGAAAGGGGCCGCGTGCGGGGGTGGCTCCGGCCGAGACGAGGTCGACGGCGCCGTCGCCGTTCATGTCGGTGAGCGCGAGCGCGGTGAGCGGCAGCGCGGGCCTCACGATCTGCAGCGGCAGCCCGGCGTCACCGGAGCCCGCATCGGCCGAGGCGCCCGCGTCGACCACGCTGCCGGCGAAAGCGAAGGCGTGCGCGACGAACCGCCCCTCACCGTCGTTGGCATGCGCCACGGTGCCGCCGTCGGCGAGCGCGGCGAGCAGATCGAAGTCACCGTCGCCGTCGAGGTCGGCGCTGCCGAGCACGCGGCCGAACACCGGGCCCGGCGACGGCACCGCGAGCTCGTCGCCCGTCAGCCGGCCGGCGTCGGCGAGGCCTGCGTCGGCGCCAGCGCCTGCATCGAGCTCGAGCGGGGCCGCGAAGTTGGCGCGGCCGTCGTTGCGCAAGAGCCGGCACGGGCCGGCGCCACCACACGCGAGCACGTCGACGTCGCCGTCGGAGTCGAAGTCGCGCGCCGCGGCGCTCGACACGACGACGCCGGCCTCGAGCGGCACGGCGTACGGCGCGGCCTCGACGAACGAGAGCTCCATCGGCATGACCTCGACGCCACCGAAGAGGTCGGTGACGTCGCCGCCCCCCGAGATGGCGACGACCTCGGCCTTGCCCGCCATCAGCGCGGGCACCGTCACCTCGAGCGTACGGCTCGACACGACCTTCACCTTGGCGGTCTCAGCGCCGACCTCGATGGCCGTGGCGGGCGTGAAGTTGCCGCCCTCGACGGTGAGCACGGTGCCGCCGCGCGCCGAGACCTTGCGCGGTGTGCACTTCGACAGCCAGACGGCGGGGTCGCTGCTCGCCTCACCCATGCAGCCCGTGCAGGCGAGCGCGACGGCGCCGAGCGTGGCGAGCTTCTCAGCGACCGAGCTCATGACGGTTCCCGTTTCGGCGGCGGGCGAGGAGCAGCAGCAGCGCAAGGGGCACGAGCCCGGGGGCGGCAGAGCAGCCCCGGAAGTCGATCTGGGTGGTCGGCTGCGGGTCGTTCGGGTCGACGAGCGCCTCGCCGCTGCCCCCGCCGTTTCCGTCGCCCGGCACCTGCGAGTTGGGGTCGAGCTCGGTGTGGAGCACCCGAATCTTCGCGCGCACCTCACCCTGCGGGCAGGCGACGACCGGGCCGTCGGCCCGCTTCAGCATGAACGTCTCGTCGAGCTCACCGTCGGTGTCGAACTGCGCGACGACGTCGAACGAGAAGTGGGCGACCTCGCCAGGCTGCACGGGCGCGTCGATCGTGGCGGCGACGTCATACGCGGGCCACGTCGGGGCCGAGAGGCGCGTGTCTTCGTAGGCCGAGAGCCAGAGGTTGTCTCTCGTCCACGCCTGTGTGCCGTCGTTGCGGAACTTCGCCCAGATGGTGCCGCGCTCGCCGAGCTTCATCGACGTGGGCCACGACGCGTCGACGAGCGTCGCGGCGAAGGCCGGGCGCACCGCGCCGATCGGCGGGTGGCCGTCGTCGACCTGGTCGTTGCAGTCGTTGTCGAGGCCGTCGCAGACCTCGGCCGAGGCGGTGGTGACCGAGCGGCACTCGACGTTGCCGGCGACGCAGCGCAGCCGCGCGGCTTCGCACACGCCCTTCGCGCCGATGTCGCACACCTCGTTGCCGCCGTTGGGGTCGGCGCCGGCGCAGCTGCTCCAGCCGCCCCAGCTGCAGCCGTCGCAGTGACGAACGCGCGAGCCGCAGTTGCCGCAGCTCTCGCGCTGCGACTGGCCGGCCGAGCAGCCGCACTGGGTGCCGCGGCGCACGACGAAGCCGCTCTGGAACTTGCCGAAGCCGTGGGTGAACGTGCGCGTGCCGGGGTTGCAGCCGGTGCAGCAGTTCTGCTCGGTGACGGTGACGCCGCTGCCGACCCCGATCGTCCACGCGACGTGGCCGTAGTTGCCGAGCGTGCTGGTGGCGATCGAGCCGGGCTGCGGGCCGACGAGCACCACGCGGGGGTCATTGCGCGCGTGGGCGGCCCACGTGTTCGCGTTGCCCCAGTTCACGAAGCCGATGCCCCAGTTGCGGCAGGCGCTCTCCCATGCCCACCAGGTGCAGTTCGAGCCGTTCGGGCAGCACGGGTAGATGTTCACGGGGCGGCCACACGCGTTCACGTGGGAGGTGCCGCCGCAGAAGTTGACGGCGGCGGCGGGC
>JAEUJP010000565.1 GCA_016793725.1 Myxococcaceae bacterium
ACCTTCGTGCCGGCCAGCGCCAACGCGCAGCCCTCGCCGCGCCCGAGGGTGAGCGCGCCGTCGGCCGGCAGCGGCACCATGCGCGTCGAGTCGCCCTCGAACAGCACCAGGTGCGCCGTGCCGCCCGGCACGTCGGGCCTCACCGGGCCGGCCACGGTCGACGGTGCAGCGGGGTTCGAGACGTTCATGCCTTGCGAAGGGTTTCACGTCGCGGCGCAGCCGGCCAGCAGGTCAGCCGAGAAAGTGGTGGCGGGTCGACCTCGGCCGGTGACGAGCCGCGCACATCACGGCGCCTCAGCCGCTCTCGAGATGAGGCCCGCCGCGTCGTCTATCGCGCCGTCGAACCAGCCCTCATCGTCGCCGTCGGGCCCGTTGCCGCGGTCGGCGCGCACGGCTGCGCTGATGCGCTTCACGTACGCTTCGGCGCTCTCGCCTTCGTCGGGCTTCTGCCGCAGGTGCTCGAGGGCAACGCTGAAGCCGGCCGCCGCCCAGCGCTGCGCATTGCCCGTCGAGCTGTTCCAGTACGGGTCATTGCTCTTGCTCCGCGCCTCGCCGTGCCGCGCCTGAACCTTCGCCAGAGCGCGCTGGCGCGCCTGTTCGGCGATGGGCCGCTCAGCCATCACCCGCGCCGGTGCGTCATTCTTCTGCACGTCGGGAGCCGCCGGCTTCGCGCACGCGAACATCAAGACGCAGCAGCACTGCAGTACCGCTCGCTCCATGCGTGTCACGCTGCGTTCTTTCGTCGTCATACGCCCAAGGTGCTGAGCTTCACTGCCGCTCGATCTCGATGGTGTAGTTCGTGTTGAACGTCGGTGCGCACGTCGCCCCGCTAATGTGACGCATCACTCCCACGAACACACGGCGTGTGGTGGAGCCGAGGTTTGTCAGTCGCGTACGAAGGTCGGGCAGCTCAGTCGTCTGCAACGGATAGCTGGTCTCATTGGGAGCCAAGAGCATCGTCATGGTCCTCCTGAAGCAAGAGGATGTGTTGTCGACGTTGATGCGAGCGATCAACGACTGCCCGGGTCCGAGGTCGAAGCCGAAGTAGTCGCCGCACGCGTGCCTGCAATTCCACGGCTGGTCGAGGCTGCACGACGCCCAATGCTCCTCAACGGTGCGCGTACACAGGCCGTCAAAGTCGTCGTAGCGAACGTTTCCGGTAATGGTTCGTATCGAAGCCCCAGGCAGGTCGGCGGTCTGTGGCCGGTCGTTGTCTTCACTCTCGGCGAACGTGCTCGGAGGAGGCGGCGGAGGTGGAGGTTGCGGCATCGTTACCACCACCTGGATCTCATTCTCACGAAACGACTCGTCTTCGGCGTTGACGGTGAGCGTGCGCGTCTGACCCGGGCTCAGCGTGCCCGTGAAGCTGGCGTTGCACACGCGGTTCGTGTTCCCGCACTCGTCACGCTCGATGATGCTGACGTTGGTACTGGGAAACTCGTCGTATTCGATGTCGTTGATGTTGGCGAGCGGTGACTCGGCCATGACCCCGATCGTGAACTGACTCTGCTCCGGCTCGTACGTGACCGTGGCGGTGATGGTCGGTGGGTCGGTCTTCACGAAGCGCTCCGTGTCGGCGGTCAGGTTGCCCCACGTGTCGAAACACTTTGTTTCGACGTTGTACACGCCGTCGGGCCCAGTGTGGCGGTGCGGCAGAGTGAACTTCTTCGCTTTGGAGTTGCTGCAGCAGATCGTGCTCATGCCTCGTTCCGAGCTCGACGGGTACCCGCGGTCGACCCACCAGAACGGCGCCCCGTTGACCCACACGTCGATGATCTCGATGTCCGTATCGTTGGTCTCCCGCTCGGCTCCGCTACCCCAAACGTCGAAGCCCGTGCGGTCGAGGCTGTCCCTGATGTCCGCGGAGCATCCGCGTGGCGGCTGGCGATCGACGAAGTAGGGAGCGATGAGCGTCGCGCTGTTCCCGATTGGATCTGACACCACGAGCTTGAGCGTCGTCGCCCCGTGCACCGCTGAGCCCAGCTCGAAGTCGACGACCGTGGGGCCGTTGAGGGTCATCGTGCCCGACCGAACAAGCGTGCCGAGGCTGAGGCGATAGGTCAGCGGCCCCTGCTGGTCCTGTGCGTCGATGCGGAACCGTCGCAACGACGAGCGCCAAGTGTTCTGGTCGACGACCGCGAGCCCGGTCGGCGGGTCGACCTCGATCGCCTGCGTCACGCGCGTCGTGTTGTCGCAGCCGTCGCCCGCGATCACGTCGAGCGTGTGCAGCCCGGCGCTCGGCACCTGGAGGTCGGCCAAGGCGACCCAGCAGGGAGTGGGCTCGCCGCAGTACGCCTGCAAAAGCTGCGGTAGCTCTACCCAGATGGGCGTGACGTCCACGTAGAACTGACCGTCGAGCTCGAACCTGACAGGGCCGGGCCCAGCGAGCTGCTTCTGCGGCGGCTCGAACACCCGAGCACGTACGTTCACGACGTCGAGCGTGCGAACGAGCTCGGTCGTCACTCGGGGACCCACACGGTCTGCGACGGCGCCGACGCCGACCGCGGCCCAGCTGTCAATCACCGCCTTGTGGTTGCTGGAGCAGCGGCCGTAGCGACTCTCGGCCGTGGAGATCATCGCCTCGCGGAGCTGCGCGAACGTGGGCCGAGAGCCCGGCATCAAGCCGTCGACGATCGTTTCGTAGGTCGTCCACGCTGCGCCATACAGCCCGATGCCATTCATGCCTCCCGGCAGGTACGCGCTTGTGTTGAACGCCGTCGTCGGCGGCGCACCCGGCCCGCTTGGCACGACCCCGTGTGTCATGAAGTAGAACTGCCGGCGATTGATTCCGCCCACAGCATGCTCGTCGAGCCCGAACGCGATGTTCACGGCGAGCCACGGCGTCCACGCGTCGATGCCGACCCCGTCTCGGCTGGGCTGATCGAAATACCTCGGCAGGCCTCCGGCGAAGAGCCCGTCGAGCACCTCCCAGCTCGTGGGCGGTGTCATCCCGACCGGCACCAGCGGGTTCCTCGCCCACGCGTCCGCGAGCACGGCGAATACATCAGCGATGCCCTCGTGGATGCCTTGATATTCCGTGTTGTCCAGAGCGGTTCCGACCTCGTCGAACAGAACTCCATGCGTGTATTCGTGGCTCAACACTTCGATGTTTGCGAGCGGGTAGAGGGCCGTGCCACCTCGGGGCCCGACGTAGGCCACTCCGTTCGACGCGAATGCCGCGTTTGCCGGCCACGCCTGGTCGTTGACGCGTAGCTCGAGCGAGTTCGTGAGCCCGAGTTTCTGCCGACCGTAGTTCACCTTGAAGTAGTCGTACGCACGCGTGAGACCGTACGTCGCGTCACTCGCGACCGTTCGCCCGCGCTCACCTGCGTAGTCTTGCGCCACGAGCGGCAGCAGACCGTCGCCGAACGCGCCATCGGCGTCGATGACTCGCCGCGAGACAAACGCGCCGGGTATCGCCGAGGGAATCATCACATACGTGTGGAGCCCAGGCCCCGCGGCGTCGCCACACGGGGCCGGGTTCGCGACGTTCTGTCCGCGAGTGAGGTCGGTGAGGCATTGACCACCATCGGTGGTTGCGACCTGCAAGGTGACGTTCGAGTTGAAGAAGCCGTTGCCCGTAGCGGTTTCAGCGGCCGCGGTGACCTCGAACCCGACCACCTCACCGCTCGTGGCGTCGACGATGCCGATGAGGTCAGCACCCACACCGGGCACGTCTCGAACGGGCACGCGCCAGGTGAGGCGCAGCGCCTCGATCGTGCGCCCCGCGAGCTGCGCTTCGAACGCGAGCGCAGGAGCCGAGGTCGCAACGACCGACGGCGCCTTGCCTCGCCGTGCGTCCAACGCGCGCAGCGCACATGTTTGCGAAGACAGCTTGGGGCTGCTGCTCGCAGCAGCAGCAGCGGCCGACAGCTCGAACGTGTCGATCGCGGCGCGCGTGCCGTCATCGTAGACACGTACTCGCATGCCCAGCCCATGTACCGGTAGCCCCTTCATCGTGAACGTGTACTTGTCGATCCGCGAGCCCTTGAGGGGCGTGGCGTCGACGCGCGGCACACCTTGCGTTCTCAGCCGGGGCTCCAACGGAAGCAGAGCACCGCTTGGCATGCCCAGCGACGACCACTCGCTCCCGAACTCGTCCACCTGGGCGCTGTCGGTAGGGCGCAGCTCACACGCGGCCGCGAGCAGACAGACGACGATTGAAGAAGACCGAACGTTCATGGCGGCCGATGTGAGCAGCCGTTGTGCCAACCCCGCACCTCCTGACGATGCTCGGGCTCACGCCGAATCGGCGCGATTGCCGGCAGCGCGCGCCGAATCGGCGCGAAACTCGTCGCTCCGCTCCGAACCGGTCAAGACAGTCTGAGCTAGTCTTCACCGCGTGAACTGCCCGCCACGCGGCGAGCTGGCCAGACTCGTAGCAGGTGGCGTGCGCACCGCAGGGTCCGCCACGCTCGAGGCCCATCTCACCAAGTGCGCCGCCTGCCGCGCCGTCGTCGACGCCCTCGTGCCCACCGAAGACTCGCCGGTGCGCCCCGGCCGCGAGAGCCCCGAGCTGCTGCCAGGCTACCGCCTCGGCCGCTATGTCATTCAGCGCCGAATCGGCTCGGGCGGCATGGGTGTCGTCTACGCCGCGCACGACCCGACGCTCGACCGCAGCGTCGCGCTCAAGCTCTTGCGCGACGCCCCCGACGACGCCGCGCGCGACCGGCTCACCGACGAGGCGCGCGCGATGGCCCGACTCACCCACCCGAACGTCGTCACCGTTCACGAGACCGGCGAAGAGGGCGGCCACCGCTTCGTCGCGATGGAGCTCGTCGACGCAGTCACCCTGCGCGCCTGGCTCGCCGCCGCGCCGCGCTCTCGCGCCGAGGTGCTCGACGTCTTCGCGCAGGCTGCGCTCGGGCTGCACGCCGCGCACGAGGCCGGCATCGTCCACCGCGACTTCAAGCCCGAAAACGTGCTGGTGGGCCGGGCCGGCGACGTGCACGTCACCGACTTCGGGCTGGCGATCACCTCGAGCGTCACCACCGCAGCGGCCGGCACGCCCGGCTACGTCGCCCCCGAGGCCCTGCGCGGCGCGCCGCTCGACGCGCGCGCTGACCAGTTCAGCTTCTGCGTCGCGCTCTACGAGGCACTGTATGGCGAGCGCCCGCATGACGACGTGAGCTCCGAGCTGCCGGGCTCGGCGCGGCTGGCCGCCACCCTGGGCCCCCTGCGCACGCATGCCGGCGCCACGCGGGTGGCGGCGGGCCTGCGCCGCATTCTCGTTCGCGGCCTCGACGCCGACCCGCAGCGCCGGTGGCCGAACCTGCGCGCGCTGCTCGACGCGCTCGACGCGCACCGCCGGCGCCGCCGCAACGCAGTGCTCGCCGCCGCCGCCGCTGTGGCCCTGGCGCTCGCGCTCGTCTTGGGCGGCAGCGCCGCCCGCTGGAGCGCCTCGAACGCTTCCCAGTGCACCGGTGGCCCCGCCAAGCTCGCGCCCGCGTGGGGCCCCGAGCGCAAGCGCGAGGTCGAGCGCGCGATGCTCGCGACCGCAAAACCCCACGCCGCCGACACCTGGCGTCTCGTGTCGTCGACGCTCGACGCCTGGGCCGCGAGCTGGGCCGCGATGCACCGTGAGGCCTGCGAAGCGACGCAGCTGCGCGGCGAGCAGTCGAACGAGGTGCTCGACCTGCGCATGGAGTGCCTGCGCCAGCGGCTCGTCGAGCTGCGGTCGCTCACGAACCTGCTGGCGCGCGCCGACGACGGCGTGCTGCGCACCGCGCCGGGCGCCGCGCTCGAGCTCACGCCGGTGCAGCGGTGCAGCGACGTCTCGGCGCTGACCGCCGTGGTGCCGCTGCCGGCCGACCCGGTCGCGCGCGCCCACATCGAAGACGTGCGGCGGCTCGTCGTCGAGTCCGAGACGCTCGCGGCCGCCAACCAGTACGCCGAGGGGCTCGCGCTCGCCGAGCGCGCCACTGCGGCCGCCACCGACGCGGGCTACGAGCCGGTGCGCGCGGCGGCGCTGGTCTCGGCGGGAAACCTGCTCGAAGAGCGCGGCGACTACCTCGCCGCCGAGCGCTCGCTGTTCGACGGCGCCATGGCTGCGCGCACCGGAGGCGACGACGAGACCGAGGCCTCGGCGTGGACACGGCTCGTCTATCTCGCGACCGAAGACCTGGGAAAACCCGACGTCGCGTGGCGCTACGCGCGGCAGGCGAACGCGGTGCTCGGCCACCGGCCCTCGCCCGTGACGGGCGCGCGGCTCGCGGCCTACGAGGCGTACCTGCTGGTCACCGAGGGTCGGCTCGCCGAGGCCGAAGCCCGGGCCGAGCAGGCGCTGAACCTCTCGGAGGCCCTCGTGCCCGCGAACCCGCTCGCCGTCGGCCGCGTGCTGACGCTGTTCGGCATGATCGCCGACGCCCGCGGCCAGTACGCGAAGTCGACGGCGCTGCTGCGCCGCGCGCTCGAGGTGCGCGAGCAGGCGCTCGGTAAGGGCCACCCCGACCTCGCCAACCAGCTGATGAACCTCGCGACCGCGCTCGAGCGTGAGGGCGACTACGACGAGGCCCTCGCGCTCGCCCGGCGCGCGCTCGACATCTACCGCAGCACGCTCGGCGATCAGCACGCCACCACCGCCCGCGGCCTCAGCACCATCGCCGAAATTCTGCGCGCGAGCGGCCGCTTTCGAGAGGCGCTCGAGCCCTACGAACAGGCGCTGCGCACGCGCGAGCAGACACTCGGCCCAGGGCACCCCGACGTCGCCCTCGCGCACACCAACCTCGGCGGGCTCTTGCTCGACCTCGAGCGGCCTGCCGAGGCCGAGCCCCACTTCACCGCCGCGCGCACGACGCTCGAAGCCCAGCCGCGCCCGAACGGCATCGCGCTCTCTGACGCGCTCACCGGGCTGGGTGCCTCGCAGCTCGCGCAGGGCAAGGTGGCCGCGGCGCTGCCCGTGCTCGAGAAGGCGCTCGAGCTGCACCCGCCCGACGCCGACCGCTGCCATCGTGGCCGCACCCGCTTTGCGCTCGCCCGCGCGCTCACCGCGGCGAAGCAGCCCCAGCGCGTGCCAGAGCTGCTCGCCGCGGCGAGCGACGACTTCGAGCAGGCTGGTCCGCCCTGCTCGCGAGACCGTGCGGCGCTCGCGCGCCAGTCAGAGCGCTGAGCAGGAGCAGCTGTGTGCCTGAGGCAGCCCGCCTCACGTTCGCCGGCGGTAACACGCAAGACGCCGGGAATTGCTCCGCGCGGCGCTGGCCGCCCCGTTGCACTGGCGGGGGCACGATGAAACGACTGCTCACTGCCGTGCTCGTGTTGATCGGCTGCGCCACGGCGCGACCGCTACCGCTGCGTTACGACCGCCCGCAAGAGACGCTGCGCGAGGCCCGGCTGCTCGGCGCCGACGAAATTCCGACGGCGCGCCTGCACCTGCAGAGCGCGGCCGAGTCGCTCGAGCGCGCCCGCCGCCAAGAGAACGTGGGCAACCGCGACGCCGCGATCTCGTCGAGCCGCGCCTCGGCCTCGCGCGACAGCCCCGGCTTGCCCGCTGCGAACATCAGCGCCGCGGGCACCGTGATGACCGTGCCCACCACGTCGCTCGTCACCTTCGCGAACGTCAGCGACTCGAGCGA
>JAEUJP010000189.1 GCA_016793725.1 Myxococcaceae bacterium
GGTGAAAGACCCGTCGCGCACCGGCGAGGTGCCCTTGAACGCGAACGCGAACAAGAACGCGACGGTGAGCGGCGGCAAGCTCGACCGGCCGCTGGTGGTCGCCATCAACACGTGGGCGGGCCACGCTCCGGGCATCGTGGCGAACGGCGGGCTCGAGCCGGGCAGCGCGGCCTCGGTCTACAAGAAGAAGTACGGGCTCGACGTGAAGTTCGTGCTGTTCGAAGACCCGACGGTGAAGCTGACCGCCTTCATGAAGGGCGAGATCGACATCATGTGGGACACGGTCGACAGCTTCGCGCGTGAGGCGAGCGTGCTGGCCGAGAAGAACATTCAGGCGAAGAGCATCATTCAAGAAGACTGGAGCCGCGGCGGCGACGGCATCGTCAGCTTGAAGACCATCAAGTCGGTCGAAGACCTGAAGGGCAAGAAGATCGCGACGACGAAGTTCACGCCGTCGCACTGGCTCTTGCTGTTCCTGCTCTCGCAGTCGGGCATGACGCCTGACGAGCGCAAGGCGGTCGAAGACAACCTCGTGTTCACGGCCGAGGCGCCGATGGCGGCGGCGGCGTTCAAGGCGAAGCAGGTCGACGCGGCCGTCACCTGGGAGCCCGACCTGAGCGGCGCGGTCTCGGCCCGCGGCAACGAGGCGCACATTCTCGTCAGCACGACGGCGGCGACGAACGTCATCGCCGACACGCTCGTGGCGCGGCAAGACCTCATCGACAAAGCGCCGCAGACGGTGAAGGACTTCGTGAACGGCTGGTTCGACGCGATCAGCGTGATGAAAGAAGACCCGCAGGGCACGAACCACATCGTGGGTCAGGCGCTGAAGCTGTCTGAAGACGACGTGGCCGGCATGCTCTCGGGCCTGAAGCTCACGAGCTTCGCCGACAACGCGGCGTTCTTCGGGCTGACGGGGCCGAAGGCGCACTTCGACTCGCTGTTCAACGGCGCGTTCGTCATCTGGCGCAAGAAGGGCGTCGTGTCGAAGGTGGTCGACGCGAAAGACTGGGGCGACAGCCGCTTCGTCGCGTCGCTCGGCGATCAGTACAAGAGCCAGAAGGTCGAAGAGAGCTTCGCGTTCAAAGACAAGCCGAAGGTGACCGACCGGGCGATCGTGAACAAGAGCCTGTCGATTCACTTCACGACGGGCTCCGACGAGATCATGCCGGGCAGCTACTTCACGCTCGACTCGCTGGGCGAGACGATGATCGCGTTCGGCAACACGTACCTCGACGTCGAGGGCAACACCGACTCGCGCGGTCAGGCGGCGGCGAACAAGTCGCTCTCGCAGCAGCGCGCCGAGGCGGTGAAGGCGTACCTGGTGAAGAACTTCCAGCTCCCGCCCGAGCGCTTCATCGTGGTGGGCAAGGGCAGCGCGAACCCGGTGGCCGACAACTCGACCGAAGACGGCCGCGCGCTGAACCGGCGCACCGACATCAAGGTCGTCTTGAATGCCCAGTAAGGCGAAGGCCTCGCCGCCGCTGTTCGGAGTGCGCACGCGAATACCCTCGGGTACCGCACGCGCCCTCTCGGTCGGCTCGGTGGTGGTGTTCTTCGCGGCGTGGTTCGTGGCGACGGTGGGTGAGAAGCCGTTCGTCGACCCGCTGAAGCTGCCGCCGCCTCAAGAGGTCTTGCGGGCGCTCATCGCGCTGGCGTTCACCGACCTGGGCCCCGAGCTGGGGGTGAGCGCGCTGCGCGTGTCGATCGCGTTCGTGCTGTGCATCGCCGTGTCGCTGCCGCTGGGCGTGCTGATGGGCTCGTTCGAGAGCGTCAACCGGTGGGTCGACCCGATCATCTCGCCGCTGCGGTTCACGCCGATGAACGCGTTCGTGCCGATCTTCATCATGTGGTTCGGCATCGACGAGACCGAGAAGATCGCGTTTCTGTTCTTCGCGACGGTGGTGTTCTTGCTGCCGGTGGTGGTCGACGCGATTCGGGCGGTGCCCGAAGAGCTGGTGCAGACGGCGCAGACGTTGGGGGCGACGCGGTGGCAGCTGATTCGCACGGTGCTGGTGCCGGCGGCGCTGCCGCAGATCTTCGACAACTTCCGCGTGATGAACGGCATCGCGTGGGGCTACATCTTGCTCGCCGAGATGGTGAACAGCCGGCACGGCATCGGCCACCTGTTCGACGCGGCGTGGCGCGCGAACAAGTCAGATCAGATTCTGGCGCTGATACTCGTGGTGGGCGTGGTCGGGCTGGTGTCGGACCTCGCGATTCGTACGGTGAACGGCCTGCTCTTCCGGTGGAGAGAAAGCGATGTCTGACCCCGCGCCTCCTGCTGCTGCACCGGCTGCCGAACCGAAGGGCGAGCTGCCGCCGAAGCTCGACGTGAAGAACCTCTTCATCAGCTACACCGATCGCAAGGGCAACACCGTGCAGGCGGTGCAAGACGTGAGCTTCGAGCTCAAGAACAAGCCGGGCGTGGGTGAGCTGGCGGTGTTCCTGGGGCCGTCGGGCTGCGGCAAGAGCACGGTGCTGAAGGCGATCGCGGGGCTCTTGCAGCCCGACGCGGGTAAAATTCTCATCGACGGTGCACCGCTACCCGAGGGCACGGGCGCCGACCGCGGCATGGTGTTTCAGAGCTACACGTCGTTCGGCTGGCGCACGGTGCGCGAGAACGTCGAGTACGGGCTCGAGCTGAAAGGGGTGGCGGCGGCCGAGCGCAAGAAGCTGGCGCTCGAGATCATCGGCCAGGTGGGGCTGAAAGACTTCGCCGACGCGCTGCCGAAGCAGCTGTCGGGCGGCATGAAGCAGCGCGTGGCGATCGCGCGCACGATCATCAACAAGCCGAAGCTGGTGCTGATGGACGAGCCGTTCGGCGCGCTCGACCCGCAGACGCGCTGGGGCATGCAGACGCTGATCCTCGACGTGCTGAAGAAGCAAGACAACACGGTGCTGTTCGTCACGCACGACATCAGCGAGGCGGTGTTTCTCGCCGACGTCATCTTCGTGCTGTCGCACCGGCCGGCGAAGGTGCTGCACCGCATCGAGGTGCCGTACTTCGAGTCGCGCGAGGCCTCGGTGAAGCAGTCGGCCGAGTTCAAGAAGCTCGAGAACCACCTGCTCGACGTGCTGCACGAGTCGAAGGTGCAGGGCAACGTTCGGGTGGGGCTGTAGTAAGAAAGCCGGCACCTGATGGCTGAAGGCAAAGCCAAGAGCTACCTGCGCTCGGCGTTTCTCAACATCTACAACCTGTCGATGTTCGGCGGTGCCATGGTCGCGGCCGCGGCGACGGGTGAGTACGTGCTGGCGGCAGCGGCGGTCGGCCTCGAGGCGGTGTGGCTGCTGTTCGGCCCCGACCTGAAGCCGTTTCGGCGCGCGGTCGACCAGGCGAACCGCGAAGAGCGCGAAAAAGAAGACCGGGCCCGCGTGCAGAAGCTGATGGAGTCGCTGCCCGAGCGTGACTGGCAGCGCGCGAAGGCGCTCGACGAGCTGCGCCGAGAGATCGAGCGCGACATGCAGCACAACCCGTCGTTTCAGGCGATTCTGCTGCAGAGCGAGCTCGACAAGCTCTCGCAGCTGCACCAGAGCTTCGTGCACCTCGCGAACGCGTGTGCGCGCGCCGAGACGTACCTCTCTGCGCTCGACCCGCGCGAGCTCGAGCGGCAGCTGAAGGCGCAAGAGGCCATCACGCAGAAGATGACCGACCCGCAGGTGAAAGACCTCGCGCAGAAGAACATCGACGTCATTCGCAAGCGCCAGTCGACCATCGGTGAGATCGAAAACTTTCTCGCGCGCGCGCGCGGGCAGATGAACCTGATCGAAAACTCGGTGCGGCTGCTTCGAGACCAGGCCCTCACGATGACCAGCCCGAACCAGCTCGGCGAGCAGCTCGATGATCTGCTCACTGGCGTCGAGGCGCTGCAGGCGTCGACGAAAGAGACCGAGGCCATCTTTTCGGGCATGCAGATGCAGCCCATCTCGCCCGTCTCTTCCGAGCAGGCCGCCGCGGGCGCGCAGGGTACCCGCGTGCGCGGCTGAGGCTTGCCGCCGCTCGTGCAGTGGCTCGAGCCCTCGCGTGCCCTCGAGCCGCTCGTGGCGGGCCAACCGCTGGTGCTGCGTGACCTCTTCTTCGGCAGACGGCACGGGCGACTGGCGCGCGTTCGCGCGCAAGGGCGCGCACCTGCTCGTCGACGGCAGCGAGGTGAAAGACCCGCCGGCGCTCAAGCACGGGCAGGTGGTGGCCTCGAGCACGGGCACGTGCGCACGTTTTTTCGAGCGCGAGCCTTCGCCGCCGCTGCCGAGGTCGCTCACCGCCCCGCTCGCCGCGAACCCCGGCGACACGTTCAGCTGGCAGGTGCTCGCCGACTGGCTCGAAGAGCACGGCGACGAACGCGCCGGCGCCGCGCGTGGAGCGCCCGAGGCCGAAGCCGCTCAGGCGCGCCGCTTCGGGCCCCTCGCGCGCCACCTTCGCGACGGCAACCTCGTCGTGACGTGGGCGCACGGCTTCATCGAGAGCGCGGTGCTTCGGGCGCTCGGCTACGAGCTGAAGCCGTCGACCGTGTGGTGCCTCGAGCAGCTGCTCGCGTCTGACGAGGCGTCATTCTTGCGAACCCTGCACGTCGACCTGGCGAGCTCGTTCATCACTCCCGACCGGCTGGCGCTGGAGCTCGTCGGCCTCGTGCGCAAGACACCGCGAGCGCTCGAGAGGCTCACGCTGGGGCCGGTGCGCTCGATCGCCGACGAGGCGGCGGTGCTGCACGCGCTGAAGACGCTGCCGTTCGAGGCCTCGCTCACGCGCTTCAGCGAGTGTTTCATCGGCGACGAGCGCATCGACGACGCCGAGCCGCAGCTCTTGTGGCATGCGGGTGAAGCGCTCGCAGTGACGAACACGATGCTCGGGCCGTGGCTGGTGCGGCCCGAGGGTCATGCGCTGAAGCTCTTGAAGGTGAACGGGCACGCGTACGTCGCTGCGCGGTTGATGCACGGCGACGAGATCGAGCTCGCGAACGGGGTGCGGCTCGGCGTCACCTTGCGGTGAACGTCACGGCGTCTGCGCTGCGCCGTTCTGCCGCGTCGCGAAGCCGACGGCGAGCCCGACCGCGACGGCAGTCACGACGGTGCCGGCGACGCCGCCCAGCACGAGCCACCTGCCCTTGCCCGCACGACCACCGCCACAGCCGCCGCGCATGCCGCAGTGCTTCGCCTGCTGAACGGCCTCGTCTTGCGCGACCGGCGCGGCGTCTTGCGGTGTGAGCTGCTGCTGCGTGGGCTGGTCGACACTCGGCGCAGCGGCGGCGGGCTGCTCGACGGG
>JAEUJP010000217.1 GCA_016793725.1 Myxococcaceae bacterium
CGCGCGGCCAACGACGCCGACAGCGCGGCCAGGTGCTGGCCCGCGAGGTTCTCGAGCAGGTCGGCGCGCGCGTGCTGCGCCGGGTCTTCGCGCGTCAGCTCTTCGAGGTGCGCGAGCCGCGCCGGCAGGTCGCGCGCCGCGCCCTCGTATTGTTAGCGGTACTGCGGCGCGTCGCTGAGCAGGTAGCCGCGCTGGTTCGTCTCGGCGTCTTTCAGCAGCGACGAAATCTCTTCGAGGGCGAGCAGCACGGCGAGCGAGCGCGCGGTGCTCGCCCGGGTCTGCTCGCTGTGCACGATGGCGAGCAGCGAGACCGCGGCGGCCAGCACGATGGCGGCCACCATCATTCCCAAGGAGCGGGTCGAACGTCGGGGGAGCGGCATGGCAGGGGGGTAACCGCCGCCCGCTCCACGGACACCGCCCGTCACGAGCGGGTAACGCGTGGCCTCGAGAGCCCGAACGCGAGCAGCAGCACGAACGCGCCGATGGTCGCGCCGATGATGCCCGCGGGCCTCAAGTCCATCAGGCGGCCGGAGCCGAGCAGCGAGCTCAGCACGCCGCCGATGAACGAGCCGCCCATGCCGAGGCCCATCGTCGCGACCATGCCCATGGGCTGGGAGCCCGGCATCAAGAAGCGGGCGATGAGACCTGCGATGAGACCCACCAGTAGAAAGCCAATCAAGCTCATTGCGTCTCCTTTGGGGGGTAATGTGTGCAGGTGCGGTGCCGCGACGTGGATCAGCGAGGTTGCGACGCGCCCACCGCAAAACCGCCACACCGGGCGACGGGGTGGTAGGAATCGCGCCTGAACGTGCCACGCTCCAAACGCCAGGGTCCGCTGAACCCGCAGCGCATCGCCGAAGAAGCGCTCGCGTGGATAGACAAACACGGCCTCGAGACCTTCTCGTCGCGCAAGCTCGGCGCCAAGCTCGGCGTCGAGGGCATGGCCCTCTACAAACACTACCCGAGCATGGATGCCCTGCTCGACGCCGTCGCCGAGCTGCTCATTCTCGAGGTGCAGGTGCCCGCTCCGCAGCCCGGCGGCTGGCAGGCCCGCGTGCGCCAGTTCGCCCGCGACTACCGCCAGCTCGCCTACCGCCACCCCAAGAGCTACATGCTCCTCGCCACGCGCCGCTTCACCCGCGCGCGCTCGCTCGCCGTGCTCGACGCCATCATGGGCGCCCTCTTCGAAGAGGGCTTCGCGCCCCAAGAGGCCGTCTCGCTCTTCCGCTCACTGAACCACTACTGCAACGGCGCCTGCCTCGACGAGCTCGCCGGGCTCGCCGACCTCCAGCGCAAGACGAAGACGACGAAGAGCGACGTCGCGGCCACGGCGCCGCTGCCCGCCCTCGAGCGCGCCGCCGCCTTCATGGGCCCCGACCACTTCGAGGCGACCTTCGAGGCCGGTCTCGACGCGCTGCTCGCCGGCTTCGAGCGCCGGCGCGCGTCGGCAAACCACCCACAGTGAGAAAACAGTTGGCGAAGAGCTGCGAAGCGGGCGACACTTCACTTCGAGCCCGTTGTTGGGGTGTCGTCTAACGGTAGGACAGTAGCCTTTGACGCTACTTATCCAGGTTCGAATCCTGGCGCCCCAGTACTGAAACCCCGAAGACGGGGCGGGGAACAGAGTGATGGCTGGCAAAGAGCTTCAGCTCATAGCCGTCGGTGGCATCACCGCCGCCTTCATCAGAGAGCTCGAGGAGCCCATTCGCTCCGTGCTCCAGACGAGCGTCGGCTGCGGCAAGACCGCGCTCACCAAGCCGCAGTACGCGTACAACAAAGACCGCAACCAGTACCACTCGAACGCCATCATGCGCCGGCTGCTCACCGTGCGTGAGCCCGGCGCGCTCATGGTGCTCGGCATCGTCGACGTCGACCTCTTCGTGCCCGACTCGCAGTTCGTCTATGGCGAGGCCGACCGCGAGTCGAAGTCGGGCGTGTTTTCGGTGTTCCGCCTCAAGACCGAAAACCAGGAGCTCTTGAAGCGCCGCTCGACCATCGAGGCCGTTCACCAGGCTGGCCACCTCGTCGGGCTCTCGTACTGCGAAGACGTGCGCTGCACGATGTTCTTCGCCACCAGCCTCACCGACTGCGACCGGCGAAACCTGGGCCTCTGCAACAACTGCCGCAACGAGCTGAACAAGCTCCGCCGGTAGCCTTCGCTCTTGTTTCTGCCGGCTCAGCACGAGCTGCTCTTGCAGATTGTCGAGCAGCCCGACGATGACACGCTTCGCTTCGTGCTCGCCGACCGCCTGAACGAGCTCGGCGACCCGCTCGGCGAGCTCATTCACGTGCAGTGCGCCATCGAGCGCATGCTGAAGGGCGAAGGCGGCGGCGACTGGCCTGCGCTCAAGCGCCGCGAAGACGAGCTGGTGAAGGCGCACGGAGCTGCGTGGCAGCAGGCGGCGGCTCCGTTCGCGCGGGGCATGCGCATGAAGCGGGGCCTGCCGCACACGCTGCGCTGCTCGGTGAACGCGCTGCTCGAAGACGGCGGCCTCACCGTGCTCGCCCCCATCGTTCAGCTCGAGCTCGAGCAGGTCGACGCCGAGCAGCTCGAGGCGCTGCTCACCCTGCCGCTCTTGCGCCGCATTCGTACGCTGGTGTTGACCGACGTGCGGGGCCTGGGCCGCCTGCGGCGCGCACCGCCTCCGATGCCGTCGAACGTTCGCGGCTTGAAGATTTCGGTCGAGGGCCTCGAGTCGCTCGACCGCCTGGTGAGCTACGGCCTGCTCGACGGCATCGAAGAGCTCGAGCTCGGCATTCGGTTCTTCATGCCGCAGCCGCTCGTCGACCTCGAGCCGCCGGCAGTGCCGAAGCTCGAGAAGCTCTCGTTCGTCGGGCTCACCGGCCGCTACGACCGCAGGCTCGACGACGCCTGGCTGCCCCACCTCGAAGCGCTCGCGGCGGTGCGGCCGGGGCTCATCATCGGCTGGCGCGGCCTCGAGTACGACGCGTCGAACCTGCGCACCGCGGCGACCTCGCTCGAGCCCCAGTTCCCCGAAGACCCGGTCGCGCGCCCTGCCGGTGAGTACAACCGCGAAGACTTCGGCGAGCTCGTCTACGGGCCGCCGGTGCGGCGCGCGACTCCGAAGGCGCTCACCGTGATGCGGCTGCAGAGCGGTGCGCTGCTCGCGAAGGCCGTGATGAACGGCGACGCCAGCGACGCGATGCAGAGCATGTCGCTCGACGCCGCGCTGCAGCTTCAGCTCGCCCCGATGCCCGGCGTGCTCACGGCCCGCGCCTTCTCGCAGGAGTGGAACGAGATGTACCTGCGGTACGAGCCATACCCCTCGCTCACGCTGCACGAGCTCGCTCTTCCGTTGCCGATGCCCATCGCGCTCGCGGTGGTGGCGAAGCTGGCGCCGGCGATGCTCGGCCTGCGCGAGCGCCTGCGGGTCGCCGGTGTCGCCGGCTGGCCGCGCGCGGTCACGCTCGACGACGTGCTGGTCGGCACCGACGGCGACGTGAAGCTGATGCCGCCGTTTCTGCACTGCCTGATGGAAGAGGGCCGCAGCGAGCGCCCCCCGAGCGATGTGTACCTGGGCGGCGTGCTGAACGACGACCTCGAGGGCACCGATGACGGCGTGCTGGTGCTGCTCGGCACCGCGCTCCTGCACCTGCTCGCCGGCGAGGTGGTGAGCCCGAGGCTCAGGCCCTCTGCCCTGAACCCCGGGTGGCGCACGCTCGACCGGCTCGTCGAGGGCTGCCTTTCGCCCCGACGTGCGGCCCGCTTCGCCTCGGCTGAAGCGTTCGCCGTGATGGTGAATCACGCGCCCGAGAAGGCGTCAGCAGATGCAGTGGCGCAGGCCGTCGTCTCCAGGCAAATGTCTCTCCCATGAAAAGACTGCTCTTCCTCTCGGCGCTGGCGTTCACGGCGTGTGACTTTCTTCCCGGCGGCGGTGGTGGCACGGGCGGCGGCTCGGGCGGCGGCGGAGGCAGCGAGTTCTCGAAGGGCTTCATCTTCGTGCGGCGCGACGACCGCAACCTCTACGCGGCCGACGAGCGCGACTTCTCGTCGTCGAAGCAGCTCACCACGTCGGGCGGCGCGCGGTCGCCGTCGCTGTCGAGAGACGGCAAGCGTGTGGTGTTCGTGCGCACGGTCGGCGCCGAGACCGAGGTCGCGACCGTGGCCGTGACGGGCGGCACCGTGAGCACGGTCATCTCGTCGGCGGCGATGGGCCCGCGCAACGCCCGCACACCGGTGTTCACGCCCGATGGCACGAAAATCGTCTTCGCGTTCGACGAGGGCGGCCTGTCGAAGGTCGGCATCGTCGACACCGACGGCACGAACTTTCGTACGGTGTCGACGAGCACGACGCTCTCGTACGCGGGCCTCAGCATGTACCCCGACGGCAGCGGCGTGCTGGCCGCGGCCGGCTCGAGCACCTCGATGTTGACGCAGGTCGAGAAGGTCTCGCTGAGCGCCGGCTCGGGCATGAACGTCGTGAGCTCGCTCGGCGCCGAGGCCGACGCCATCACCTCGCGCGTGGTGCTGTCGCCCGACGGCACGAAGGCCGCCTTCGACGCGCGCCTGAAGGGCGAGAGCGCGGTGCGCATCTTCGTGCTCGACCTGACGACGAAGGCCATCACGCAGCTGACCGACTACCCGGGCGATCAGAACGCGAGCGACGCGTCGCCGTGCTGGCTCGGCAACGACAAGGTCTGCTTCTCGTCTGACACGGGCGGCAACGACCAGGTGTACGCGCTGCCGTCGACGGCCATGAAGACGAGCGGCGGGCTGCAGCTCGCCGGGGCCACCGAGCCCTGGTACGGCCCGAACCCGTAGCGCACGGGGCGGCAGGTGTGCGAAGCGCACGGCCGTGCGGCTCTCGACCAAGCTGACCGTCACTCTGGGCGCCGGCGCCGCGCTGGTGCTCACCGGCAAGGCGCTGCTCGACGTGCAGCGCGAGCGCGCGCTCTTCGACCAGGAAGCAGTGCGCGAAGAGCAGCTGCTCGGCACGGCGCTCGCCGCCACCATCGCCGAGGTGTGGAAGCTCGAGGGTGAGGCCCGCGCGCTCGAGCTGGTCGACTCGGCGAACACCGACGACGAGCTGCGCGTACGCTGGGTGTGGCTGGACGCCATCGTGGAAAGACGTGGAGCGACAGTCGGGGCCCCGTCAGGCGGCGAGGTCGTCGAGCTCGCGGCCGAGTCGCGTGCGCTCTTGCAGCAGGGCAAGAGCGTCAGCCGCAAAGACCCGACGCTGGGGCCACACGGGCAAATCGTTCGGTACGTGCCCGTCGACTACGGCGCGGCGCGCCGCGGCGCGCTCGAGGTGACGAAGTCGCTCGAGAGCGAAAACGCGTACATTCGCAACAGCCTCTCGCGCACCATCACGGCGACCGTGGTGCTCATCGTGCTGTTCGTCGGCATGAGCGCGCTGTTCAGCGCCTGGTTCATCGCGCGGCCCGTCGGGCTCCTGGTCGAGCAGTTTCGGCGCATCGGCTCGGGTGACCTCTCGCGCCGGCTCGAGCTGACGCGCAGCGACGAGTTTGCGGTGCTGGGCGGCGAGGTGAACGCGATGGCGACGCAGCTGCGCCACGCAGATCGGCTCACCACCGTCGGCACGGTGGCGGCGGGCCTCGCGCACGAGCTGGGCACGCCGCTGCACGTGGTGAACAGCAGCGCGCGCAGCATCGCGACCGAAGAGCTCTCGGCGAAAGAGACGAAAGAGAGCGCGAACGTCATCGCCGAGCAGTCGCAGCGCATGATCGCCATCATTCGCAACCTGCTCGACTTCGCCCGGCGCCGCGAGCTGAAGCGCGAGTCGTACGATATGCGTCACGTGGTGGAACAATCGGTCACGCTGCTGCAGCCCGTCATCAACAAGCGCAAGCAGCGCGTCGTCGTCGACGCCCCGAAAGAAGAGCTGAACGCGAAGGTCGACCTCACCCAGCTGCAGCAGGCGCTCACGAACCTCGTCGTCAACGCGAGCTACGCCGAGCCCGAGGGCGGCGACATCGCCATCGAGGTGCGAAAGCTGCGGGCGCAGGCTCCGGTCGAGAGCGGGGGCCAGGTCGCCGACTACGTGCGCATCGCGGTGAAAGACCACGGCCCCGGCTTCACCGACGAGGTGAAGGCGAAGCTGTTCGAGCCGTTCTTCACCACGCGGCGGGTCGGTGAGGGCACGGGCCTGGGGCTGCCCATCGCGTCGGCCATCGTGCGCGAGCACGACGGCTTCATCGGGGTCGAGACCGAGCTCGGCAAGGGCAGCTGCTTCAGCATCTTCGTGCCCGCGGAGGTCGCGTGAGCGCGAGCGGCAACGGCAAGCGGGTGCTCGTCGTCGACGACGACCAGAGCATGTCGCAGCTGCTCGAGCGGGGCCTCGCTCGCCGGGGGTTCGTGCCGACCGGCACCAACTCGGCGGCCGAGGCGCTCGCGCTGGTGCAGAAAGAGCGCTTCGACATCGTCGTCGCCGACCTGAACATGCCGGGCACGAACGGGCTCGAGCTGTGCGCGCGCATCGTCGAGAACCGCGCCGACACGCCGGTGGTGGTCATCACGGCGTTCGGCAGCATGGACACGGCGATCGCCGCGATTCGTGCGGGCGCGTACGACTTCATCACGAAGCCGTTCGAGCTCGACGCGCTGGTGCTCGCGCTCGACCGCGCGCTGACGCACTACTCGATGCGCGAAGAGGTGAAGCTCTTGCGCCGTGCCGTGGGCGCGGCCGAGCGCTTCGACGAGCTGATCGGCTCGAGCCCCGAGATGCAGAAGGTGCACGCGCTGCTCGAAGACGTGGCGCAGTCTGAAGCGACGGTGCTGCTCACCGGCGAGACCGGCACGGGCAAAGAGATTGCCGCGAAGGGGCTGCACCGGCGCGGCCCGAGGCGCGACGGCCCGTTCATCGCGGTGAACTGCGCGGCGCTGCCCGAGGCGCTGCTCGAGAGCGAGCTGTTCGGTCACGTGAAGGGTGCGTTCACCGACGCGAAGGAATCGCGCGACGGCCTGTTCGTGCGGGCGAACCACGGCACGCTCTTTCTCGACGAGATTGGCGACATGCCGCCGTCGCTGCAGCCGAAGCTCTTGCGGGTGCTGCAAGACCGCACGGTGCGGCCGCTCGGCGGCACCGAAGAGGTGCCGGTCGACGTGCGCATCATCGCGGCGACGCACCGCGACCTCGAGTCGGCCATCGAAGAGAAGACGTTTCGCGAAGACCTCTACTTCCGCATCAACGTGATTCACGTGGCGCTGCCTCCGCTGCGCAGCCGCGGCGGCGACGTGCTGCTGCTCGCGCAGAGCTTTCTCGAGTCGCTCGCGGGGCGGTCGCGCAAAGAGATTGCCGGCATCTCGGCGACGGCGGCCGAGAAGCTGCTCGCGTACCCGTGGCCGGGCAACATTCGCGAGCTGCAGAACGGCATCGAGCGCGCGGTAGCCGTGGCGCGCGCGAGCGAGCTGTTGCCCGAAGACCTGCCCGAGAAGATTCGCGACTACAAGCGGTCGCACGTGCTCGTGGTGGGCGACGACCCGAAGGAGCTCGTGACGATGGATGAGCTCGAGCGCCGCTATACGCTGCGCGTGCTCGAGCTGGCCGGCGGCAACAAGACGATGGCGGCGCAGATTCTCGGCTTCGACCGGAAGACGCTGTACCGGAAGCTCGAGAAGTACGGCGTGAAGTGAGGCCAGCCCGCAGCCCATACCCGGTGAAGGGACGGGGGAATGGGCCGGGTCTGCTGGGGCCGGCTGGCGAGTCGTACCCGTAGGCTGAAGTTGCGCCTGCACCCCGTGGCATTTTGGGACATGCGGCGAACCGCCACGTTTCGTTCAGCCACACGGCTGATCGGGGCGGGGCGCTACGGCGAGTGAGGTTCCGCCCCCGCGAAACTGCTTGGGAAAACGGTGGCATGGGCGCTGCTCTCCACCCCCGTCCCCATGCAGAAACTCATCGACGGCATCCACTCGTTTCAGAGCAACATCTTCGGCCAGCGCCGGGGCTTCTTCGAGCACCTCGCGCACGGGCAGCAGCCCGAGGTGCTGTTCATCACGTGTGCAGACTCGCGCATCAACCCGAACCTCATCACGCAGACCGACCCGGGTGAGCTGTTCATCGTGCGCAACGCGGGCAACCTGGTGGCGCCGCACAACCCGTCGGCGCTCGCGTCGGCCGAGGGGTCTGCGGTCGAGTACGCCATCGACGTGCTGAAGGTGAAACACCTCATCATCTGCGGCCACTCGCACTGCGGGGCGATGAAGGCGGTGCTCGACCCCGACTCGGCGAAGAGCCTGCCCGCGGTCTCGGCGTGGCTGGGTCACGCCGACGCCACGCGGCGCATCATGCAGACGAGCTACAAGCACCTGAGCGGCGACGCGCTCTTGACGGCGACGGCGCAAGAGAACGTGCTCGTGCAGCTCGACCACCTGCGCACGCTGCCTTCGGTGGCGGCGGCGCTGACGCGGCCCGACCCGATTCAGCTGCACGCGTGGGTCTACAAGCTCGAGACGGGCCAGGTGTTCGCCTACGACCGCGACGAGAAGCAGTTCTTGCCGGTAGTCTCCGAGAACGGCGCCGACCCGGCGCTGCGCGTGCCCGCGGCGAACCGCAACGTGCCGGCTCCTTCTCACCGCATCTGAACGACTGACCGACCGACGAAAGCACCATGAGCGTCTCTCTCGAACCCGTCGCCCCCCCGCCCGAGCTGACGGTCGCGCAGCGCCTGCGCTCGTTTCTCACGCTCATCGACTCGCGCTACGAAGACATCACGAAGGCCACGTGGAAGAAGGTGCTCTACCGTGACATGAGCGCGGGCCTCGTCGTCGCGCTCACCGCGATTCCGATGGCGATGGGCTTCGCGATGGCGATGGGGCTCGAGCCCGAGCAGGGCATCATCGCGGGCGCGATGGCGTGCCTGGTGGGCCGCACCTTCGGCGGCTCGAAGTACCAGGTGTACGGGCCGACGGCCGCGTTCATCCCCGTCATCGCGGGGCTCGTGCACAAGTACGGCGTGGCGAGCGGCGGCACGGCGGCCCAGGCGCACGGCTTTCTGGTGCTCGTCAGCATCGTCGCCGGCGTCTTCTTGATGATCTCGGGCCTCGCGGGCTTCGGGCGCTACGCGAAGCTGGTGCCGCCGTCGGTCATCGTCGGCTTCACGGTTGGCATCGCCATCACCATCGCGTTCGCGAACGCGGGCGAGGCGCTCGGCATCGCGACGGGCGGTGGCTTCAGAAAGACCATCGTCACCATCGTCGAGAACATCGGCACCGCGAACTACTGGTCGCTGCTCCTCGCGCTCGGCACGTTCTACGTGACGCGGCGGCTGCTCAAAGTCTCCATCTTCATCCCCGCTCCGCTCATCGGGCTCGGGCTCTTCACCGTGCTCGCGGGCACGGCGCTGGCGGGCAAGAACATCGTGTTGCTGCGAGATCGGTTCGGCCCGGTGCCGCACAACTTCTTCGCGTTCACGCCGCCGTCGCTGCCTCCGGTGACGTCGTCGGTGTTGTTCGACCTCGCGTACTTCGCGTTCGCCATCTACTTCGTGTCGGCGGTCGAGAGCGTCTTGTGCTCGTCGATGGCCGACCGGCTGGCGCAGAACAAGGGCACTCCGTTCGACCCGAACCGCGAGTTCTGGGGCCAGGGCCTGGTGCAGGTCATCACGCCGCTCATCAACGGCTTCCCCTGCACGGGGGCGCTGGCGCGCACGGCGACGAGCATCAAGGCGGGCGCGGTCTCGCCGATGGCGGGCTACTTCAAGTTCGCGTTCAAGCTCGGCATCGCGGCGCTGCTGGCCTCGCAGCTCGAGCACGTGCCGATGGCGTGCATCGCCGGCATTCTGCTCTGGGTCGCGTCGAACATGATCAAGGTGACCGAGATTAGAGAGGTCGCGGCGACGGGGCGACTCAACACCTTCGTCATGGCCTACACCGCCGTCATGGTGCCGCTGACCGACTTTCTCACCGGCGTGCTCACCGCGCTCGTGCTGCACTTCGTGCTCACGAAGCTGCTGACGAAGCGCGCCAAGGTGCAGCAGCCCTCGGCCTCGGGTGAGCCTGCGTGACCGGTCGGGGCGCGAACTGATGCGCAGCGTGCAGCACGGCCCCGTCGTCGTCGTACGCTTCGATCGCTACCCCACGCCCGCCATCGAGCGCGCCGTCGACGCCCTCACGCTCGAGGCCCACGAGGCCTGTGGTGAGCCCATCACCTTCGTCGCGATTCTGCCCGAGCCCGCCGACGCTCCGCCGAGCCTGTTTCGCGACCGGCTCGAGACCCGCAGCCGCGACAGCCGCCACGTGACGAGCTCGGTGCACCTCGTCATCGAAGGCGACGAGCCCGCTGCGAAGCTCCGGCGCAGTGCCATCTCGGCGCTCGCGCACCACGCGCACGGCTATCGACTCAAGGTGCATGCCCGGGCCGAGCGCGCGCTCATCGCGGCGGGTGCCGAACGTTCGCTCGACCCGTCGCCGCTGTTCGAGGCCGCGCGCGAAGCCGGCGTGTTGCCGGCGCGGGTGGGCGATGGCGCCCAGGCGTGGTACGGCACGGGGCCGTGAACGCCGACCTCGCGCGCGCCTGGCTCCAAGCCTTCAACCAGAAGAACCTCGACGCGCTGCTCGCGCTGTACGCCGACGACTGCCGCCACACGAGCCCCAAAATCCGCGCGCTGCACCCCGAGACGGGGGGGCAGCTGAGGGGCAAGGCGGCGCTGCGTGCGTGGTGGGAGGACGCCTTCAAGCGGCTGCCGGGGCTGACCTACGAAGAGACCGCGGTGACCGCCGGCGAGCGCAGCGTGGTGCTCGAGTACGTGCGGCACGTGCCGAACGAGGCGCCGATGTACGTCGCCGAGGTGTTCGAGACCGACGCCGCCGGCAAGATTGCAGCGTCGCGCGTGTACCACGGCTGAGCCGCGGGGAAACGGCTAGACTCCCCGACTCATGGCCGGCGCCCGCGACGTCGCGACCTTCGGAGTGAAGTACCTGAACCCTGGTTCCTCGACCGGTGAAGCCGCGTTCTTGAAGGCGGTGATTCACCCGGTGCTCTTGTGGCTCGCGCCGCCGTCGAAAAAAGAAGAGCCGCTGCTCTTCGCGACGCGAGCGGGTGGCAGGTCGAAGCGGCCGTCACCGGGCCGGGCCATGTTCTTCTTCGTCGAGAAGTCGGTGAAGAACGCGTTCACCGACGAGGTGACGGTGGGGCGCACGTCGAACAACGACGTCACCATCGAAGAGAACTCGGTGTCGCGGTTTCATGCGTACTTCAAGCCGGGCGCGAAGGGCGCGGGGTGGACGTTGGTCGACGCGAAGAGCACGGCGGGCACGTACGTGGGCGGCAAGAAGCTCGAGCCGAAGACGCCGGTGGTGTTGACGAACGCGGCAGTGGTTCGCATCGGTGACGTCGAGCTGCAGTTCCTCGAGCCGAAGGGCTTCTGGCAGTACATGCAGGAGCTGATCAAACCCCGGCGCTGAGCTCGAACGGCCGTCGACGTCAACGTACACAGCAAGACGTTCACGTTCAGGTTCAGGTTCACGTCGACCTGGAGGCCATGTCGCAGCGTGAATGCGGGTGTTTGCACGGCGCAAACGTGGACGTGAACGGGGGACCGTTGACGTCGACGGCTTTTATTTTGCCCACCCCAACGCCCATGTGGGTCCCAGGGCGGTCATGGTCCGACTCTCTCGCGTCTTCGTCGCCTCTTCCGCGCTGCTCTTCGCCTGTTCCAACGCCCAGATGGGCCCCGGCGGCACCGGCGGAGGCGGCTCCACGACGAGCGCCGGCGGCGGTCAGGCCTCGACCGCGGGCGGCAGCGGCGCGAGCGCGGGCGGCTCGGGCACCGGCGGTGAAATCTGCAACAACCGCCAGGACGACGACGGCGACGGCTTCATGGACTGTGCCGACCAGGACTGCTTCCTCAACTCTGCCTGCTTCGCGACGTGCGTCGACCTCTGCAGCGACGGAGCCTCCATCTGCGACGGCTCGGGCGTGCGCACCTGCCAGCTCGACACCTCGACGAACTGCCGCGCCTTCGCGGCCCCAGTCGCGTGCACCAACGGCCTCGTCTGCAGCGGCGGCGCGTGTGTCGCCACCTGCTCGAACCAGTGCACCGCGGGCGCGAAGACCTGCTCGAACACCGGCGGCGTCGTCGAGTGCAAGACGCTCGCGTCGGGCTGCACCGACTGGGTCGGCCCCGAGATGTGCGCCACCACCGAGGTGTGCAGCGGCGGCGCGTGCGTGCCCCGCGGCACCTGCACCAACCAGTGCACCGCGGGCACCACCCGCTGCACCGCCGGCGGCCAGCAGCAGACCTGCGTCGCCCAGGGCTCGGGCTGCACCGACTGGGCCTTTCCCGCCGCGTGCTCGGCGAACTTCACCTGCGCGGCTCCGAACACGAGCTGCACCATGGTGCCCCGCTGCACCGCCGGCGCCGTGCGCTGCGCGGCGACGCTGCCCGCGGTCGAGACGTGCGACGCGAACGGCAACTGGGTGCAGTCGCAGAGCTGCCCGCAGGCCTGCAACCTGGGCGCGTGCACCACCGCCGCGGCGTGCACCGCCGGCGCCGTGCGCTGCAACGCGAACAACGTCGAAATCTGCAACGCGAGCGGCAGCGCCTGGCTCTACAAGTCGACCTGCAACGTCGGCTGCAACATGGGCCTGTGCACCGACCCGTGCACCGCCGGCGCGAAGCGCTGCAACGGCGCCGTGCCCGAGACGTGCGCCACCGGCGGAGCCTCGTGGACGGCCGCGACCGCCTGCCCCAACGGCTGCTACCTCGGCGAGTGCATGGAGGCCGACCTCGTCGTCGACGGCGTCACCACGACGCTCGAGGGCGACCTCTCGTTCAAGAACGACGTCATCGTGCGCAACGGCGGCTCCATCAAGGTCGGCCCGACCGGGGTGCTGAAGGTTCGCGCGCGCAACATCACCATCGACGCGGCGTCGAACATCAACGCGAACGACGTCGGCAACGAGTCGCGCGGCGCCTCGACCGGCACGGCGCCCACGTGCTGCACCTACACGTCGGGCAGCACCTGCTACTGCGGCCCGTACAGCGCGGGCACGGCGTCGGGCGCGAGCTACGGCACCGCGGGCACGACCGGCGGCGGCAGCTCGGGCAGCCAGTACTGCAGCTATTCGAACAGCTACCGCACCTGCAGCGCCACGGCGTCGGCCAGCCCGCTGTACGACCGCGACGACGACCTCACCATCAGCGCCGGCAGCCGCTTCGGCGCGACGAAGGGCGGCGGCCTCGTGCAGCTCGTGGCCAGCTCGGTTCAGGTGAACGGCCAGATTACGTCGAACGCGACGGGCGCCGGCGCGTCGGGCGGCGGCATCTTCATCGCGGCAGACTCCATCACCGGCACGGGTGCCATTCAGGCGACCGGCGGCAGCACGCCGGCGGGCGGGCAGGGGCGCGTGAAGCTGCTGCGCGGCGCGACGAACAGCTTCACCGGCAGCGTGACGGGCAAGAAGGCCGACTCGCCGATGCCTCCGCTCGACATCGTCTCGGGCAGCCACCCGAGCGCCGACCGCTGGTACAACGACGGCCTGGGCGACTGGTACCTCGCGTGGAGCAAGCCGTTCGGCACGCTCAACGGCTACTACTACAAGCTGTCGACGACCGACGCGACGCTGCCCAGCCAGGCGGCGGGCAACGGCACCTTCCACCAGCAAGAGACGTACGTGGTGAAGGCTGAAAGCCTGGTGCAGGGGGCGAACTACTTTCACCTGGTGTCGGTCGACTCGAGCTTCAACGTCGGCAACGTGAAGGCGACGGCGAAGATGCAGCTGAACACGGTGCCGCCGACGGTGGCGTCGAGCTCGCACCCGGCCCAGCGCACCTGGTACCAGAACCCGGCGCTCTACTTCACGTGGACGAACCCGCAGGCCGACGAGAACTTCAGCGGCTACTACTACGTGCTCGACAAGTTCGCCGACACGGTGCCGGCCGCGACGACGCAGAACTTCACGACCAGCAAGCAGGTGCTGCTGCCGAACACCGCCGACGGCATCTGGACGTTTCACATCGTGAACCGCGACACGCGCGGCGCCATCACGAAGGCGGCGCGGCACTACACCGTGTACGTCGGCACCGAGCCCGCGAAAGAGAACATCTCGGGCAGCGTGTTCGACGCGTCGAACATGTCGGCGCCGCTGTCGGGCGTCACCATCAGCGTGAACCACGGCCTCTTCTCGACCACGACGACCGCGTCGGGCACGTACACCTTCGGCGGCAACCTCTACGTCGGCCAGTGGGAGGTCACGGCCTCGAAGGCCGGCTACCTGCCCCAGACGAAGATGTTGAACCTCGCGATGGGCTCGCCGCTCACCGAAAACTTCACCTTGATGCGGGCGCCCTGAAGCCCCGCGCCTCTGGCGCTGAAGCGGGAGCGCAGCGACCAGAAGCTCACCGCTTCGGCTTGCCGGCGAGGAACAGGAGCAGCTTCGGCAAGAAGTCTTTGCCGAGCGGCTTGGGAATGAAGCCGTCGGCGCCAATCTCGAGCGCCATCTCACGCAGCTCGGGCGCGTCGTCGCGCGCGATGACCACCACCGGTATGTCTCTCGTGTTTCGACCCGTCTTGAGCAGCGACAGCGTCTCGAGGCCGTCTTTCAGCCTCACGTCGAGCACGACGAGGTCGGGCTTCTCTTTGCGCGCCCGCTCGACGACCTTCGCCTTGGCTTCGTCGAGCACCGAGACGTCGAGGCTCGGCCCAATCTTCTTCAGCGAATCAGCGACGGTGGGCTCATCGTCGGACACCAGAATCACGCGCTGCACAGCTCGAGAGAGTACCTCACACCCAGAACGCCCGCTGCACCTGCGACCAGCCGTCGATGCGCAGGCCGCTGCGCGGTCGGACCATCGCAAGTTCCTCCTTGCGCTTTCGCACGAAAGCGTCTCTCGGCGGCGCGACGCCGGGCAGCCCCCACAGCCGCACGCGCTCGAGCCCACAGCGGTGCGCCTCGGCCCGAGCCGCGTCGAGCACGGCGTTCGTGTCGGCCTCGGCGCCGGGTTGCAGCCAGAGAATGATCAGCTCGTTCGCCTTGAAGTACGCCGCCCAGCAGGCATGGGCCTCGGCGCGGCGCGCCGCGTGAACGGCCGGCGCGGTGCGCCCGAGGAAGCGTGCGTACAGCCGCTCCCGCTCGAACGCCCAGTCGAGCTGCTCGCGCGTCGCGAAGAGCTGCAGCTCGTGCCGAGCGACGGCGTGCGGCTCGACGATGACCGGCTCGCACGCCCTGACCTCGCCGGCGCGCGGGGCGAGCAGCCAGTCGTGCTGCTCGGGCACCGTCACGTAGCCGCTGCGCGCGTAGATGCGCTCGCCCACGTCCGAGAACAGCACACAGGCCTGCACGTCGCCGGCCCGGGCCACGAGGTTCATCAACCTCGTCGCGTGCCCTCTTCCCCGGTGGCGCTCTTCGGTGAAGACCGAGGCGATGCTCCACGTCGTGCCGCGCGTCTCGCCCACGAACGACACGTTCTCGAACGTCTCGCACGACGCCAGCACGGCGCTGCCGTCGACGAGAAACCACGTGCGCATGCCTCGCGAGAAGGGGTGCTCGCGCAGGGCCCGCTCGCGCTCGAGGTACTGCTCGAGGCTCAGTCGTTTGCCCCACTCGGCGAACGTCACGAGGTCGCGTTCGGCCTTCTCGGGCGCGGTGGCGAGGTGCAGCTCCATTCGTGGTGCGGCTTTCTAGTACGGTGGGGTCTTCGGTGAAGCGCTCCCTCGTCTTCTTCGTGGCGTTCGTTGCTGCGTGTGGCCTGCGCGCGATTCCCTCACCCGACGGCGGCTCGGCCGGCGGGGCTGAGGCGGGTGGCTCGGCGGCAGGAGGCAGCGAGGCCGGCGGCGGCGAGGTGGCCGCAGGCGGCGGTGAGACGGCGGGTGGCACGAGCGGCACCGGCGGGGGGGGCTGCAGCGCGCCGGCGCACTGCGTCGCTCCGGCGAACGCGACGCCGGTCTGCAACGCGGGCATCTGCGGCTTCGTCTGCGCGCCATCACACCTCAAGTGCGGCGCGGGCTGCTGCCGGCCACGCACGCTGAGCGCGGGCGACCGCCACACGTGCGCGACCACCGACGAGGGCATTCTGTTGTGCTGGGGCGGCGCGTTCACGCTCGGCAACGGCACGACGAGCGCGAGCGCGACGCCGGTGATGGTGCAGGGCTTCGGCGACGCGGGCGTGGCGGTGGTGTCGGCGGGCAGCGTGCACTCGTGCGCGCTGACGACGGGCGGCGCGGTGAAGTGCTGGGGCGCGGGGCCGGTGGGCGACGGCATGTCGGGCTTTCGTTCGCAGGCCACGCAGGCGGTGGGGCTCGAGCAGGGCGTGACGTCGCTGTCGCTCGGCGGCAACCACGCGTGTGTGGTCGCCGACGGCGGCGTGAAGTGCTGGGGCTTCGACTCGCACGGCGAGCAGGGTTGCAACCAGCAGTGTCAGGCGATGGGGCCGCAGCAGCTGTTGCCGGGGCCGGCGTCGGGGCTCGCATACGACGTGAAGCAGGTGACGTGCGGCTCGGCGCACTGCTGCGCGCTGCTCGACGACGGTGGGGTGCGGTGCTGGGGCTTCAACATCGCGAGCGAGTGTGGTGACGGCACGAACGTGCAGCGCAACGTGCCGGTGGTGGCGCACGCGTTCGATGCGGGCGTCGATGAAGTCTACGGGGGCTGGTCGGTGAGCTGCGGGCGTGAAGGCACGGCGCTGCGCTGCATCGGCACGAACGGCAACGGCGAGCAGGGCGTGGGCACGAACCAGTTCGCGAGGTACGCGCGGCAGGTGCTGCTGGGTGAAGGGCTGACGCAGGTGGCGGCGAGCGGCATCGCGCAGCACCTGTGCGCGGTGGTCGACGGCGGGGTGTGGTGTTGGGGGCTGAACGACCGCGGGCAGCTCGGCGACGGGCAGATGATGTCGCAGAACCGGCCGGTGCGGGTGCTGGGGCTGAACGAGCCGATGATGGCGGCGGCGGTCGGCGGGCAGCACTCGTGCGCGCTCGCGCTGAGTGGTGCGGTGTGGTGCTGGGGCAGCAACAACTACGGGCAGGTCGGCACGGGCACCATCGGCGGCACGCTGCTGCAGCCGCAGCAGGTTCGGTAGGCCCGGCGGGGACAGGCTGGTTTTTCGCCGCCGAACAGCTCGACGCCCTCGTGCGGGGGCGCGTGCGAAAAATCTGCCTGTCCCTTTCTTCTCAGCGCCCCTCAGCGAGCATGATTGTCGCGCTGCGGTGAGCCCCACGCGGTCGCCCAGCCATGCTCGGGCAGTTCGAACCCCGGCAGCGCAATCGCGCGAACGCCGTACGGGCCGCCGTCGGGGGGGATGATGGCTGAGACGTACGTGCCGTTGATGAGCAGCCCCTCGCCCGAATACACCTCGTCGCCGGGCAGCGGGCACGACCAGCTGGGCTCACCCGACGGTGAGACCTCGCGCATCACGTACTGCCCCGACGCCGAGCAGTAGTCGGTGGCCTGCGAGAACACGACGGTCGAGCGCGAGGTGAGCACGGGGTTGGTGATGCCGAGGCCGCCGCCGACCCGGGGGCTCGAGATTTCGAGCGCCCATTTCAGCCGCGAGGTGGGTGGGTCGACGCGCACGAGCTTCAGCACGCGTGACTGCACCTCGACGGTGGGGTCGCTGCAGCTGCCGGCGTCGACGTACTCGGTGCCGATGAAGCTGATGGCTCCGAGGGCGAGGCGGGGGAAGCCCGAGGGCCACAGCTCGGGGTCTCGCTCGTTGACCCAGCCGCCATCCGTGGTCTCTGAGAGCCAGTGGTCCCAGTGGTAGACGCGGCCTCCGAAGACGGCGGCGGGGCCTGAGTGCGGGTTCAGCACCGACCAGCGCTGCTGGCCGCCTGGCGTGAACGAGAGGTAGCGGCGCCGCGCGTCGTTGCCCCAGGTGCTGACGTAGACGTAGCCGTTCTCGTCGACGGGCATGCTGGTGTCTTCGAACGCCTGCGCGGGGAGCTGCTGCTGCCAGAGCGTCGAGCCGTTGAACGAGTTGAGCGACAAGAGCGTGCTCCCGAGCGGGAAGCCGGCGTCGAAGCGAACGTAGCCGAGGTACATCGAGCCGCCGAGGCCGCGCGCGTAGTTGCGGGTGCTCGCGAGCGAGTCGGCGGTGCTGAAGCTGCGCGACCACACCACGGTGCCGTCTGACGTGCGCCGCGCTTCGACGCCGTCTTGCTTGCGCACCATGACGAGGCCGTCCATCACAGCGTTCTGCTGGGGCAGGAAGAGCTCCTGCTTCCACCGCACGGTGCCGTTCGGAGCCACACTGGTGAGGCGCGACGTCGGCTCACCGGGTATGCGCTCGCGGAAGTAGACGTTGCCGTTCACGTCGGCGAGCGAGTCCCAATCGACGACGTGGCGCGGGGGCGACCACACCGTCCACGCGGCGGTCAGCGTCGTCTTCGGCTCGCGCACGCACGCGCCCTCGTTGCAGCGGCCTTTGGGCTGACACGGGGTGTCGTCGCCGCAGGTCGCGCCGGCCGGCACGGGCACGGTGCGGCACTGGCCGAGCAGGCAGATGTTGGCGGTGGTGCAGTCAGACGGGCCGCAGCGCGTGCCGTCGGGGGCGTCATCGAACTTGCAGCCGACGACCGGGTCACACGCGGTGACGTGGCACGCGTCGGGCGGGGCGGGGCAGCGCGCCGTGTTGGGAAAGTGCACGCAGCCGCGCGTCGGGTCGCAGAGGTCGGTGCTGCAGGCGTCGGCGTCGTTGCAGTCGATGGCGGTGCCGACACACTGGCCGAGGTGGCAGGTGGCCGACGCGTAGCAGGCGTTGCTCGTGGCGCAGTCGAGGCCTTCGTTGGTGGGGCTCTCGATGCAGGCGCCGAGCGAGAGGTCGAACGCCGAGGTGCGGCACGGCGTGGGGCTGACGCACTGGGGTATGGGGTCGGCGGTGCCGGTGACGAGCACGGCGAGCTCGGCGCCGTCTTCGTCTTCGATGACGAGGGTCTGCTCGAAGTGGCCGGCCTCGGTGGGGGCGAACGTGAGGGGCAACCTCACGCTGTCGGCGCCGGCGACGGTGACGTCTTCGCCGGCGTTCTCGACGGTGAACGGGGCGCCCAAGGTGCCGATTCTGCCGGTGCGAAAAGAGCGTGAGGCGTTGATCAGCTCGAGCCGCTCGGAGCGGCTGGTCTGCCCGGGGTAGACGGTCGGCAGGTCGACGCGCGGGGTGCCGACGCGCAGCTCGCCGATGGTGGTGCTGACGCGCTCGCGGCAGGCGGTGAGGCCCGTCAGCACCACGATGGCGAAGAAGCGTCGCACCCTGTTCTTCACTCTAACGGTTCTCAGGCCCCAAGAGTTGGAGCGTCCCTGACGCGTCCGTCCCCGCGGACGGCGCGGGCGTTCGAGCCGTCGCGGTCGTGGGGCGGTGCGGCGCGCACGGCGGCTGCTCTGAGGCACGCCTGCACGCGAGGCAATGAGGCCTCGAGTGGAGAAGGAAGGAGAGCAGTTTGGCACCTGGAAAGCGGTACGCGGTGTTCGCGATTCGCAGCGTGAAGGGGCAGACCATCTGGGTTCGAGCGGGCGTGGCATTCGTGCAGCCCGACGACTCGATGAACCTGACCCTCGACGTGCTGCCACTCGATGGGCACCTGCACATCCGCGAAGTGGGAGTGAAGACGCAGAAGCTGAGCAGCACGATGGACAACCCGCGGCGTGAAGAACCGGCAGCGCCGGTGCACGCCGCATCGCAGTCGATGGGAGGACACTGATGAAGACGATGCAGAAGACGATGGTGATGCTGGCGGCGCTGGCGGTTTCGGCGGTGCTGATGGGAGCGGCTCCGGCGGAAGCGGCGCCGCGCAAGTCGAGCAAGGTGATGCAGGGGGTGCTGAACCTGAACACCGCGACGGCGGCGCAGCTCGACCAGCTGCCCGGCGTGGGGCCGAAGGCGGCCGACCGCATCATCGCGCACCGGTCGAAGACGCCGTTCACGCGGCCCGAAGAGCTGGTGAAGGTGAAGGGCTTCGGGAAGAAGAAGCTCGAGAAGCTGAAGGCGCACCTGGCGGTGAGCGGGCCGACGACGCTGAAGGTGCTGACGTCGTCGGGTGATGCGTCGACGCCCGAGCCGGCGCCGGCTTCGTCGCCCGCAGCGCAGGGGCGGGCGTCGTCGTCTTCGCCGAAGCGCTGATCCGTCTCTGAAGTTCGGCAGCGGCCCTCAGGTTCCTTTCCAGCCGATCAACCACGAACCGACCAGGCCTGGGCCTGGGGGCCGCTGTCTCTTAGAATCGCGCGATATGAAACGCGCCAGGCGAAGCCGTGCGAAGAAGTCGAGCGCCGAGGTTGAGCTCACGAAGCGCACGAATCAGATGCTGGAGGGGATGGTCGTGCAGCTGAAGCTGATCAGCGCCGTGCTCGACGGGCTCAAGGTGCGACCGGCTCCGGCTCCGTCGACTCCACCGCAGGTCGATGGAGAGAAGCGCCGTCAGAAGGCGCTCGAGGTGCTCGCATTGACGCAGGCGGATGCGTTTCGAGCGATCTTGAAGCAGGTCAATGAGGAGTACGACACGCCTGGGATGATCAAGTAGGCCTGACGATGCTCGCTCTCGTTCTTGCCACATCGGTTGCGGCCGCCCCGCTGATTTTCGGTGATGAAGAGATCGGCTGGTTCGTAGTCAACGAGAACGGCGCGGTCCTTCGACGCTTCACACGAATCCGACAAATCAAGTCGCTCCGATGAAGATCGGACAGGAGTTCTGGGTTGACCCAGCCAGCCTGCACCAGCCGAATCAGATTCCGGTCATCGATACGATCAAATCGCTTATGGGCCAGCGGATCTATCGCCCATGACATTGATTCCGAAGTGGTTAGCCATCGTGCTCGGTGTGCTCAGCCTCTCTGTGATCGTTGGCAACGTACTTCTTGTCGCTAGATACTGGATTACGAGAAAGCGGGCTTCGCTGGTGCCCGACGTTGGCGGCGTCTTGGGGTTCGGAGCACTAGCGTTGTCGGACGTCAGTCCGCATTGGGCCTATTCGCTTGTGCCCGTTCTGCTCGATCCGGGTTGCGCATATATGTGT
>JAEUJP010000230.1 GCA_016793725.1 Myxococcaceae bacterium
CGCTTCGCGAACGCGCCGCTCAGGGTGAACGTGATCACCGCGTAGCGGTCGCAGCACTAGATGACAGCCAGCGTGCCCTGCGCGTCGACCTCGGCGATGACCTCTTTGGTGATGTCTTCGCGGTCGCCCCACAGCACGGCCTGTGCCTCCATCACCCACTTCGCCTTCTTCTTCTTCGCGAGGCGCTCGACGATGGGCCGCGCCCGCTCGATGAGCGCCTTGCGCAGCATGAACCGCTTGCCCTCGAGCTCTTGCAGGGCGAGCGCCTTCTGACCTTCGTCTTTGGCCGAGACCTTCGCCCAGCGCTTCTCGAGCTCCTCGGCCGCGGCCCTGCCGACCTCGCTGTTGTCGAGCAGGGCCTTGGTGTCGAGCGTGAGGAGGTCGGGCATCGGTTCATGCTAGCTTCGAGGCCATGCCCGTCAACGGACCTGCCGGCCCCGTCGGCCCCCCGGCCCCCCTCAACACCGGTTCGACGCAGACCGTCTCAGACACGGCTCCGCAGCAGGCGCTGATCAACACCGAAGACGTCTCGGCGCGGCCCGGGTGGTCGCCGAACCGCACGCGCGGCCGCTCGATTCCAGAGGGCACGGGGCCGCTCACCTCCGACGCGATCATGACGGCGGCGCTCGATCGGTTTCGCGGCCGGTTCGAGTCGATTCTTCACGCCGACGCGATGAGCCTCGCGCGCGGGCAGCAGCCGTGGCGCGAGGGTGATCAGCTCACGCAGCAGCAGCAGCGCGACCTCGTGCGCGCGACGACCGACCTGCTCAAAGACACGCCGGTGAGCCGGCTGTCGCCCGATCTGCAGGCGGCGGTCGAGAGCTCGTTGCGCTCGCGCGGCATTCACCGCGACCTCACGAACACGCGGCTCGGCGACCTCGGCGACGCCGGCGAAGAGCTCGCGCGCTCGTTCGCAGAGCAGCTGAAAGACGAGAAGCCCGGCGTGTTCTACGGCGTCGGCGCGTCGGCCGCGGCGATGGTCGGCTACGCCGCGTGGACGCAAGGCAGCGAAGGCATGCGGCGCCTCGGCGTGAGGCCCGAGGTTCGCACGCGGCTCTTCAACGACCACGTTCGTGTCGGAGTCGGCGCCGACTTCGACGCGCGCTTCCAGAACCCGCGGGCGCGCCTGTCGGGCGAGGTGAACTTGCCCGGCGACGGCATCACCCGCCCCGACTTTCGCCTCGGCGCGAACGCGCAGCTGACGACGTCGGGCGCGATCGACACGCTGACGGCCTCGGCCAGCGTCGTGGGCACGAACTACAGCGCGTCGGCGCTCGCGACGATGCGGGGCAACCAGGTCGAGACGATCGCCGGCTCGTACACGTACAACCCGAGCTCGAGCTTCGCGCTCAGCGCAGGCGCGCTGTGGAACGAGCCCGACCGCCGCCTGCTCATCGGAGCCGAAGCAGCGTGGCGGCTCAGCCGCGACGCCGAGATCGCCGGCTCGATCTCTCACGACAGCCGCGGCGACTCGCGCATCGGCGTCGGCGCCCGCGTGCGCTGGTAACGATCGCAACGGCGGCGAGCGCGCGGGTCTCAGTCACAGCGCTGCAGCCGCACCTGCGCGACGCCCTGCTCGACGATGCCGAGCGCGCGCGCCGCACCCTCGCTCACGTCGATGACCCGGCCCGCCACGAACGGGCCGCGGTCGTTCACGCGCACCTCGACGCTCTTGCCCGTCTCGACGACCGTCACGCGCACACACGTGTCGAACGGCAACGTCTTGTGCGCGGCGGTGAACGCCGTGCGGTCGAACCGCTCGCCGCTCGCCGTCAGCTTGCCGTCGAAGCCTTCGCCGTAGAACGACGCGAGCCCGCCCTGCGGCACATCAGCGCGGGGCGCAGGGGCCGGCCGCACCGCCTTCGGCGCGCACGCGACCAGCAACAGCACCAGCGCTAGTCGCCGATGCGAAGCACGAGCGCGATGCCGGTGTGCCACCACGTACCGTTACCCGTCGGGTTGAGGGTCGCGTAGGAGCCGCTCACGGGCGGGTTCCGATGCGCCGAGTCCCAGTCGTAATAGAACTTGTCGTGCTTGATGAAGTTGCACTTCGCGAAGAACTCGACCGCGAACCACTTCGTGAGGAAGTAGTCGATCGCGAGGCCCCACTGCACGGTGATGCCGTCCATGCCCCAGGCCGCTGGCACCGAGCCGCCCACGATGCCGTAGCCCAGGCCCACGTGCGTGTTGAAGTCGAGGCCGAAGGGCCGCTCTTCCTTCTGCAGGAAGAACAGCTCCAGCGGGTGCCACGCGATGAGCCCGACGAGAAAGCCCGCGCCACCGCGGCGATCGTTGAACACGTCCCACCCCGTCGCGGTGAAGTCGGCGCCGAGCGAGGCGTGACCCAAGATGTTGTAGACGAGGCGGAAGCCGACGCCCGCCGCCGCCTGCACGTTTTCGGTCAGGAGCGCGGAGTACGGTGCCTGGGCCGCCAGGTTCGCGCGGTCGAGGCCGGGCACGGCGCCGCCCACCTGCAGGCCGATCAGCACCCCGCCCTTCTTGAAGTTGGGCACATCGAGCGCATTAGCGGTGAGGGGCGCTACAGCGATGATCAGGAGTAAAATCGTACGCATCGTTTCGGGTCGGGCCCTTGCGTATTAAAAAGCGGGCGCCATGTCGAATGCCTCCGAGACGTATCTCACCGGGTCGAACATCGATTTTCTGGAGGCGCAGTACGCGCGCTACCTCGAGAACCCCCAGAGTGTCGACGGCACCTGGCAGGAGCTCTTCCAGACGTTCGGCCGCCAGGGCCGCCCCATCGTCACCGAGGGGCTGACGCTGCCGAAGCGCAACGGCAACGGCAACGGCGGGGCGCACCCGCTCGCGACGGCGGGCGTGCTGGCCGAGGGCCTCGCGCTGCAGGGCAAGGTCGACCAGGCGGTGTTCGCGTTTCGGCTGCGCGGCCACCTCGCGGCGCAGCTCGACCCGCTGGGGGTGCCGCGGCCGCCGCTCGACCACGTGGCCGACATCGGGCTGGTGAGCAAGGCGCACTTCTCGGAGGCCGAGCAGGCGGTGCAGGTCGACCCGCAGCTGGTGTTCGACGAGCCGCGGGTGCCGCTGAAGCGGCTGCTCGAGCGGCTGCGCAAGACGTACACGGGCAAGGTCGGCGTCGAGTTCCTGCACATGTACGACTCCGAGCGGCGGCGCTGGCTGCTCCGTCGCATGGAGCAGACCGAGAACCACACCGAGTTCACGGCTGAAGAGCAGAAGCGCATCTTCCTGGCGCTCGCGAAGGCCGAGGCGTTCGAGCAGACGATTCACACCAAGTTCCAGGGGCAGAAGCGGTTCTCGATCGAAGGCGCCGAGTCGATGATGCCGATGCTCGAAGAGCTGCTCGAGAGCGGCGCGGCGCTGGGCGTGCGCGAAGTGCTGATCGGCATGGCGCACCGCGGCCGCCTCGCGGTGCTGGCGAACATCTGCCAGAAGCCGCCCGAAGAGATCTTCTCTGAGATCGCGGGCCCGCTCGACCCGAAGCAGTACCTGAACCGGGGCGACGTGAAGTACCACATGGGCTACTCGAGCGACTGGGTCGCGCGCTCGGGTCAGAAGGTGCACCTCTCGATGGCGTTCAACCCGTCGCACCTCGGGGTGGTGCACCCGGTGGTCGAGGGGCGGGCGCGCGCGAAACAAGACCGCGGCGGCACGAACGCGCGGCACGCGATTCTGCCGCTCGTGATTCACGGCGACGCGGCGTTCGCGGGCCAGGGCCTGGTGGCCGAGACGCTGAACCTCTCTGAGCTGAAGGCGTACGACACGGGCGGCACGGTGCACCTCGTGGTGAACAACCAGGTCGGCTACACGACCGAGGCGGCGCAGGCGCGCAGCTCGCTGTACTGCACGGGCATCGCCGAGATGCTCGACGTGCCGGTGTTTCACGTGAACGGCGACGACCCCGAGGCGTGCGTGCACGTGATGCGCATCGTCACCGAGTGGCGGCAGCGCTTTCACAGCGACGTCGTCATCGACCTCGTCTGCTACCGCAAGTACGGCCACAACGAGGGCGACGTGCCCGAGTTCACGCAGCCGAAGATGTACGAGATCATTCGCGCGAAGAAGAGCGTGCGCACGCTCTACGGCGAGGCGCTCACGGGCGCCGGCCGCGCGACCGGCGAAGAGGTCGCGGCCATCTGGTCGCAGGCACAGAAGTACTTCACCGAGGCGTTCACGCGCGCAAAAGAGTCGCCGGTGGTGAAAGACCCGAGCCACCTGCAGGGTGTCTGGGCGAAGTACCGCGGCGGCACCGACACCGAGGTGCCGCAGGTCGAGACCGGTGTTCCGCGCGCGAAGCTCGAGCCGCTGCTGAAGCGGCTGTCGACGGTGCCCGACGGCTTCAAGCTGCACCCGAACGTCGCGAAGGCGGTCATCGAGCGCCGGCAGCAGATGTTGACGGGCGACGTGCCGCTCGACTGGGGCACGGCCGAGATGCTGGCGTACGCGACGCTGGTGACCGAGGGCTACCGGGTGCGCGTCACGGGGCAAGACACCGAGCGCGGCACGTTCGCGCACCGGCACGCGGTGCTGCACGACACGCTGACGGGGCGCACCGCTTTTCCGCTCGGGGCGCTCGAGCCGGGCCAGGCCGTCGCCGAGGTCGTGAACAGCCCGCTGAGCGAGATGGCGTGCCTCGGGTTCGAGTTCGGCTACTCGCTCGACTACCCCGACGCGCTCGTCGCGTGGGAGGCGCAGTTCGGCGACTTCGCGAACAACGGCCAGGTGATGATCGACCAGTTCATCGCCGCGGCAGAAGACAAGTGGAAGCGGCAGTCGGGCCTCACGCTGCTGTTGCCGCACGGCTACGAGGGGGC
>JAEUJP010000234.1 GCA_016793725.1 Myxococcaceae bacterium
CGGTCGCGCCAATCACTCGACGGTACTTCACCCCCGAAATGGGAGCCGGCGCCGTGCTTCAACGCAGCGGCGCCAGGCTCGCCGACTTCAAAACATCAAACCGCGCGAACGTTCGCGGCCTGCAGGCCCTTCGGGCCACGGTTCACGTCGAACGTCACCTTCTGACCCTCGGCGAGGGTGCGGAAGCCGTCCGCCTGAATCGCGGTGTGGTGGCAGAACACGTCTTCTCCGCCGCCGTCCTGCGTGATGAAGCCGAAGCCCTTCGCATCGTTGAACCACTTCACAGTTCCAGTTGCCATTCTCTGCTTTCTTTCGCCCCGCTCGGAAATTGAGCGGCGACCGCGTCTTGTTCGCGCGGCGGGCAGGGTCCATATGGGGTTCTGAAGGGGAAATCCATACCCCCTGTGTCGATTTCGAGATCAGACCGCCGCCCGAGGAACCGAAAAGCTCCGTCGGTAGACCGTCGGTGCCGCTCCGATCAGCCTCGCGAAATGTTGCCTCAAGACCGTGGGCGAACCGAACCCCGTGTCGGCCGCGATGCGCTCGATCGAGCGCCGGGTCGACTCGAGCAGCGTCTGCGCCCGCCGCACCCGAGCCCGCGCCAGCCACGCCGCCGGCGTCATGCCGACCTGCCTTCGAAAGTGGCGGCTCAGGCTGCGCGTGCTGAGCGCCGCACGCTTCGCCATGGTCTCGAGCGAGTGCCGCTCGCCGAGGTGGTGCTCGAGCCAGCGCAGCAGCGGCTCCATCGAGGTGCCTTCTGCGTCGGGCGTCGCGTGCTCGATGAACTGGGCCTGGCCCCCGGCGCGCTCGAGCGGCATCACCGCGTCTCTCGCCGTGCGCGCCGCGACCGCCGCGCCGAGGTCGCGCCGCACCAGGTGCAGGCACAGGTCGAGCCCCGCCGCCGCGCCCGCAGACGTCAGCAGCTGCCCGTGGTCGACGTACAACACTCCGGCGTCGACCTGAATCGACGGGTGGAGCCCCTTCAGCGCCTCTGCCGCGCGCCAGTGGGTCGTCGCCTCGAGGCCGTCGAGCGCGCCGGTGCGGGCGAGAATGAACGCGCCCGTGCAGATTGAAGCGACGCGAGCCCCGCGCGCGATTGCCGCCTTCAGCGCCCGCACCTCGACCTCGGGGGCCCCATCGAGCGGCCGCTCGAGCCCCGGCACGATGATGGTGTCGGCCCAGCGCAGCGTGCGCAGCCGCCATCGTGTGCCGAGCGTGACGTGCCCCGCGTGAACCTGCGGCCGGGCGCTGCAGACGCGCACCTCGTAGGCCTTCGCCCCCGACGCGTCGCGCGCGCGGCCGAAGATCTCGATCGGCGTCGAGACGTCGCCCAGCACCACCCCATCGAACGCGAGCACGGCGACCCGCCTGGCCTTTGGCGAGATTCTTTCGAACATTGTCATTTCAGCCACTCGCCCATTCTGCCGGTTCGGCGCGACGCTGGCGACCATGCACCTGATGGACTCTGTCGGCCCCGCGCTCGCCGGGCTCGCCTTCGTCGCCGCCATGACGCGCGTGCCCGAGCCCGCGCGCCTTCGCCTCAACGCCGTGCTCGTCATCGGCGTCTCGAGCGCCTACCTGAGCGGAGGTTTCGGCCTGTGGGAGCTCGTCTACCCCGCAGCCGTGAGCGTCGTCGGCTACCGCGCGATGTTCTCGTACCGCTTCATCGGCGTCGGCTGGCTCATGCACTCGGCGTGGGACCTCGCCCATCACCTCTGGGGCAACCCGCTCTGGCCGTTCATGGCGACGTCGTCGTGGGGCTGCATGATCTTCGACGCCGTCATCGGGCTGTGGTTCGTGTCGGGCCTGGGCCTGAGGCTCCCCCGCTTCTCACCGGCGCGTCAGAAGGTGAGGGTGTGACCGCCCACGTCGACGCTCGAAGGCCACGGTCGCGTCGCGGTCACATGCCCGCGGCCGAGGCCTTCGTGCGCTTCGCGTCGCGCGCCGGCTTCTTCGCGACCTTCGGCCCGCCCACGAACTCGGCGAGGTGCTCGCCCGTGAGCGTCGAGCGCTTCGCGACCAGCTCGGCCGGCGTGCCCTCGAACACGACCTCGCCGCCGTCGTGGCCCGCGCCGGGGCCCAGGTCGATGAGCCAGTCGGCGTGCGCCATGACCGCCTGGTGGTGCTCGATCACGATCACCGACTTGCCCGAGTCGACCAGCCGATCGAGCAGCCCCAGCAGCTGCTGCAGGTCGGCGAGGTGCAGCCCCGTCGTCGGCTCGTCGAGCACGTACACGCCGCCCGGCTCACCCATGTGCGTCGCGAGCTTCAGCCGCTGGCGCTCGCCCCCCGACAACGTCGTCAGCGGCTGCCCGAGCGTCACGTAGCCCAGCCCCACGTCGGCCAGACGCTCGAGAATCGCGTGCGCCTGAGGCGTCGCCGACCTGCCCTCTTTGAAGAACGCCACCGCCTCGCTCACCGGCAGGTCGAGCACCTCGGCGATGTTTTTGCCACCCAGCTCGTACTCGAGCACCGACGCCTGAAACCGCCTGCCCTCACATTCTTCACAGATCGAAGTGACCCCGGCCATCATGCCGAGGTCGGTGTAGATGACGCCCGCGCCGTTGCACCCCGCGCAGGCCCCTTCGGAGTTCGCGCTGAACAGCGCCGGCTTCACCTTGTTCGCCGTCGCGAACGCCTTGCGAATCGGCTCGAGCAGCCCGGTGTACGTCGCCGGGTTGCTGCGGCGCGACCCGTGAATCGCCGACTGATCGATGGTCACCACGCCCTCGCGGCCGCTCACCGAGCCGTGAATCAGCGAGCTCTTGCCCGAGCCCGCGACGCCCGTCACCACCACCAGCACGCCGAGCGGTATCTCGACGTCGACGTTCTTGAGGTTGTGCGTCGACGCCTTCTTCACCGCGAGCACGCCGGTCGGCTTTCGCACCGTCGCCTTCACCTTCACGGTGTCGCTCAGGTGCCTGCCCGTCAGCGTGCCGCTCGACTTCAGCCCCTCGACCGTGCCCTCGAACACGATCTGCCCGCCCGCCGTACCCGCCCGCGGGCCGAGATCGACGACGCGGTCGGCGATCGCGATCACCTCGGGCTTGTGCTCGACCACCAGCACCGTGTTGCCCTTGTCGCGCAGCCGCAACAAGAGCTCGTTCATGCGCTGAATGTCGTGCGGGTGCAGCCCGATGGTCGGCTCGTCGAACACGTACGTGACGTCGGTGAGCGATGACCCGAGGTGGCGAATCATGCGCGTGCGCTGCGCCTCGCCGCCCGACAGCGTGCCCGACGGCCGGTCGAGCGTGAGGTAGCCGAGCCCGATCTCGACGAACGAGTCGAACAGCTCGCGCAGCGACTTGAGCAGCGGCGCCACCGACCGGTCGTCGATGCCGCGCAGCCACTCGGCCAGCTCGTCGATCTGCATCGCGCACGCGTCGGCGATGTTGATGCCCTTGATCTTCGACGAGCGCGCCGCCGCGTTCAGCCGCGACCCCTTGCAGTCGGGGCACTGCGTGAACGTCACTGCCCGCTCGACGAACGCGCGCACGTGCGCCTGCAGCGCGTCGACGTCTTTCGTCAGCATCGACTTCTGAATGCGGCCGACCAGCCCTTCGTGCGTGAGGTTCGCGCTGCCGACCTTCAGCTTCGTGGGCTCCTGGTAGAGGAACTGTTCTTTCTCTTTCGCCGTGAACTTCTTCACCGGCTTGTCGAGGTCGAGCCCCGCGACCCCGAACATGCGCACGTACCAGCCCTCGGCGGTGAAGCCGGGCACCGTGATCGCTCCCTCGTTCAGCGACTTGTTCTCGTCGTAGAGCTGCTTCAGGTCGATGTCGTTGACCTGACCCATGCCCTCACACTTCGGGCACATGCCGCCCTGGTACACGACGTCGCGTACGACCACCTTCTCGCCCTTGCCCTTGTCGGTCGTCATCGCGCCGCTCGCCTTTCGTGTGGGCACGTTGAACGAGTAGGCCGTCGGCGGCCCGACGTAGGGCTTGCCGAGCCGGCTGAACAGCACCCGCAGCATCGCGTTCGCATCGGTGACCGTGCCGACGGTCGAGCGCGAGTTCGCGCCCATGCGCTCCTGGTCGACGATGATCGCGGTGGTGATGCCCTCGAGCACGTCGACCTCGGGGCGCGCCAGCGTCTGCATGAAGTTCTGCACGAACGCGCTGTACGTCTCGTTGATCATGCGCTGCGACTCGGCCGCGATCGTGTCGAAGACCAGCGACGACTTGCCCGAGCCCGACACCCCGGTGAACACCGTCAGCCGACGTTTCGGTATCTCGAGGTCGACGTTCTTCAGGTTGTTCTCTCGCGCGCCCTGCACGCGAATCAGGTCGTGGCTGTCTGCGATGTGCTGGCTCATGGGTGGCTCGAAGGCTCTAGCGGCGCTCGGTCTTGCGCCAGAAGAAGTACGAGAGCGCCCAGAGCACGAGCGTGCCGGCGGCCCAGCTCCACACCTCGGGGCCTTCGTTCGACGCGATGTGCGCGATGATCGCCGAGACGAGGGTGATGACGAAGCCCGCGTGCGCCCACTCTTTCAGGCGCGCCGGGGCGGGCAGCAGCAGCACCGCGATGCCGAGGAACTTCGCCCACGCCAGCTCGACGCGAAACCACGACGGCATGCCGACGTGTCGGAACACCTCTTCGAGCTGCGGCAGGCTCAGCTGCGCGTAGGCGGTGAAGCCGATCTGCAGGCAGAAGAGAACGGTGAAGGCCCAGTAGGCGATGACGAGCCCTCTAGGCCTCGCGGGCGTGATGACGGCAGACGGCGAGAGCGCGGCTTCCATGGTGTGTTTTCCTTTCGGGTTCGGGTTCAGAACTTCGCGGGGGTGACGCCGAGCTGGCTGGCGTACTCGAGGTGGAGCCGTTGAAAGTCGGGCAGCGCCATCGCAGCCGGGCCGGCGATGCGGCCGAGCGGTGAGCCGTCGAGCAGGCGATCGAGCACGTCGAAGGCGATGTGCCAGCCCGTCGCGCCCATCGCGATGAAGCCCTTGTTGATGTTCGTCCACAGCGTGAGGCGCGTGCCGGTGCCCAAAGGCTCGAGCTCCCAGCGCAGGTCGCTACCGCCCCAGGTGAGCTCGAGCGCCCGGGGGGCGTCGGCCTTCGTCACCTTCGTCTCGCTGACGAACGGCTTCGGCGCGCCCACGGTGGTCAGCTTCGCGCTCGTGCCGGCTGTGCCGAGGTTCACATCGGAGTCGAACGGCGCCCACTCGCGCAGCTGCGCCGGGTCGGTGAGGGCGGCCCAGACCTTCGCGGGCGCGTGGCGGAGGTCGCGCACGAGCACCAGCGTCCACTCCGTCTCTTCGTTCTTCTCGATGCGCGCACCGAAGGCCGCGCCGGGTGCGTAACGTTCACGGGTCGTCATGGGGCTTTTTTTCCTTTCGGGGTGGGGGCTTGAGCCTTCTTCTCGAGCTGTTCGAGGCGATCGAGGTGCCTCTCGAGCGCGTCGACGTGCTTCGACCAGAAGCGGCGGAAGGGGCCGAGCCACGCGTCGAGCTCGATGAGCGGCTGCGGCGTGAGCCGGTAGAGCCGGCGCTGCGCCTCGACGCGCGCTTCGACGAAGCCCGCCTCGCGCAGCACCTTCAGGTGCTTCGAGACCGAGGGCTGCGGCAGCTCGAGCTCCTGCTCCAGCTCGCCGACCGATCTCTCGGAGCCGAGCAGCAGGCTCAAGATCTGCCGCCGATTCGGGTCTGCCAGCGCGGCGAACGAAGATTCCATGGCTGGCATATGCCAGAATGGGAATATACCGGTCAAGGCATATTCGTTCGGGTTCGCGATGAGGTCAGGGCTGCTTCTTGCGGCCCCACGCCACGAACAGCGCGAGGCCGGCGAGCACGAAGTTGAACGGCGTGTTCGCCGCCTCGCCGCGCGAGAAGTGAAACACGATCGCCCCCGCCATCAGCGCCGCGCAGCCCAGCGCCGCCAGCGCCGCCAGCGGCGGCTTGATGCGGGTCAGGGTGGGCAGCACGATGCCCAGGCCCCCCGCGAGGTCGGCGGCCGTCGTGAAATAGAAGAAGGCCGGCGACACCTGGCCCACCCAGGGAATCATCGAGGCGAGGGTGCCCATCGGGGTCACCAGCTTCCAGATCGCAGTGCCCACGAACGTGAGCGCGAGCAGGCCCTGCACGACCCACAGCCCGATGTTCAGCCGCTTCGAAGTCGACATGCGCTCCGTATACTCGCGCCCGCGACCGAATCGACGTCTCGACAGACTTCTTCACACGGCGTGCTCACCACCCGCGCCACCGCGGCCTCGCCCGCCCGCACCTTCGCGGCGTCATCGACCCCACTCGAGGTCGGTCGCCGCGTGGGGCTCCCGTGCCCGGCTCATCTGCCCCACAGGCCCGAGCTACCGGGCGGCGCGCTTCAGGGCGCCCGGCGCGACGCCCAGCACACGCTTGAAGGCGCGGCTGAAGGCGGCCTCCGACTCGTAGCCGTAGCGCTCGGCCAGCTGCGCGACGGTGTGGCGCCCGTCTCGCAGCGTCGCGGCCGCCGAGCGCACGCGCTGGCGCACCAGGTACTTCATGGGCGGCTC
>JAEUJP010000241.1 GCA_016793725.1 Myxococcaceae bacterium
GGGAGCTCTCCGCCATGTGGACCGAGGACCGTGAGCTTCACAAAGTCAGAAGTCTCCGAACTTCCACTTCATCTCGAGGTACCGCAAGAAGTCGAAGAGGCGCGCGGTGTCGCGCACCGTGACACGGTCGCCGGCGACGTCGATGAGGCCCGAGCGCTCGAGGCGGTGCAGCATGTACCGAATGGCAGGCTCACCGACGGCGAGCTCGCGGGGCAGATCGCGCACGGGGAAGTCGATCTCGATGCCCTCTTCGCCGGCGCGGCCGCGCGTCTGACAGACGTGCAGCATGTGCTGAATGACGCGGCTCGACGGGTCGGCCATCAGCAGGTTTTCGATCTGCGCGTCGGCGTCAGAGAGGCGCTCGGCGAGCTTCTTGATCATGCGCACCGCGATCTCGGAGTTGCCGCGGATCATGCCCTCGAACGTCTTGGGGTCGATGACCAGGAGCCGCGCGTCTTGCTCGACGATGGCGCTCGCGTTGCGGGGCTTGTTCGAGATGATCGCCATCTCGCCGAAGAACTCGCCCGGCCCCAGAATCGCGAGCACCTTCTCGACGTCGCGCACCTTCTTCGAGATGGCGATCTTGCCCGACTGCAGCACGAACATCTCTTTGCCGGGCTCCCCCTCACGGAACAGCACCGTGCCTTTCGGCAGCTCTTTGCCGAACTTGTTGAAGAGGGTTTCTTCTGCGCCCATGTGGAGTGGTGACCTTGTCGACGAGTTAGCTACAGGTGTTGGATCGGGTCAATTTAAGGCACGAAATGGGCTGTAGCGCCCGCTACTTGTGCGTTGCGGTGTACACGCCGTCCCACCCCGGCCCTGGCGGGTACTGGCGCAGCTGCACCAGCTCTTCGAGGTAGCGGCGGCTCGGGGCGTCGTCGGGCCACAGCTCGAGCACCTTCTTGAACGAGGCCTCGGCCGCGTCCCAGCTCTGCGCCGTGTAGTCGTCGAGGCCCTTCTCGAACGCGGCGATCGCCTCGGCCTCTCTGCCCGCCGGCTGCCCGATGCCGCGCAGCTCGTAGATCTTCACCGGCTTGCGCTTGCCCTTCACCCGAACGGCGCCGAGGCGCCGGGTGACGACGTGATCTTTCACGAGCGGGTACGTGCCCTCGCCCAAGATGATCTGGGTGTCGTATTCCTTGTTCGTGCCCTCGAGGCGGGACCCCAAGTTCACCGCGTCGCCCATCACCGTGTAGTCGACGCGCACGTCGGAGCCGATGTTGCCCACGATCATCGTGCCCGTGTTGATGCCGATGCCGATGTCGAACTCGGGGTAGCTCTCGCTGCGCCACTTCGCCTTCAGCTCCTCGAGCTTCTGCAGCATGGCGATGGCGGCGCGGCAGGCGCGCACGGCGTGGTCGGCCTGCTCGACGGGCGCGTTCCAGAACGCCATCACGGCGTCGCCGATGTACTTGTCCAGCGTGCCCTTCTCGTCGAAGACGATGCGCGTCATCGGCGAGAGGTACTCGTTCATGAACGCCGCGAGCTTCTCGGGCAGCATGCGCTCTGACAGGGTCGTGAAGCCGCGAATGTCGCTGAACAGCACCGTCATCTCGCGCTTCTCGCCGCGGTTCAGCTTGTCGGGGTGCTGGAGCGCCTCTTCCATCACCTCTTCGCCGAGGTAGCGCGTGAACGTGCTGCGCAGCTTCACCTTCTCGCGGTCGACGCTGAGGTACCCGAGAAAGATGACGCTGAACGAGGCGGCGACGACGTTCGCGAGCGGCATGACGGTGGCGAGCAGCACCCCGCTGCCGAACAGCAGCTGGGCGAGCGCGCCCCACACGACGGCGATGCCGAAGATGAGGGCGCCCTTCGCTGCGAACGAGGCGACGCGGGGGATCAGCGCGCCCAGCACCAGCGCGATCACGAGCATCGCGCCGAGCTCGAACCAGGTGAGGCTCCTCGGCCGCTCCATGAAGTCGCCCTGAAGCAGGTTCGAGGCGATCGACGCGTGGCCGTAGATGCCCGGCTCGGCCTCTTTGAACGGGGTCACGCGCTGGTCGCCGCTGCTGCCGGTCAGCGTGACGCCGACGAGCACGAGCTTGCCGGCGACGTCTTCGGGCTCGAACGTGCCGTCGATGACGTCGGCGATCGAGACCGTCTTGAACGTCTGGCCCGGGCCCACGTGGTTGATGAGCGCGAACGGCTCGTTGTCTTCGACCGGCCACGTCACCGACCCGCCCTGCCCTTTCAGCTCGAGCCCGGTGAGCTGAAGGTGTTCGGGGTCCCACTTCGGGATCACGGCGGCCTCACGCCAGATGGCCGCCGCCTGCACCGGCATGCTGGCGATGAAGCCCTTCGGGCCGCTCAGCTTCACGACCGGCGGCGACCGGCGCGTCGTGCCGTCGACGTCGGGCACGTAGTTCAGGTGGCCGAGGCGGTTGCCCAGGTCTTCGAACACCTTCAGCGGCGTCTGCGCCGAGCGCTGCAGGTACGCCTCGATCTTCTCGACCGGCAGCGTCTTCGTGGTGTCGCCCGGCCCCGGCACGTCTCGAATCACCGCCCGCTCGAGCGCCCGGTTCTGCTCGGCGATCGTCTCGGGCGAGAAGTCTTTCGCCTCGGCCTCGGAGTACGTGAAGACGCCCTGCACGAGGCTCTTGCCCGCGCGCTCGAACGCCTTGGCGAGCGCCGCGTCGCTCGAGCTCGCCGCCCGCTGCTCGAGCAGGGCGCGGAACTCGGGGTCACCCCCTTTTACGTCGAACTTCTCGAGCAGGTCTCTGAACAGGGCCGCGTCGTCTTGCGACGCGTCGGTGTACGTGATGTCGAGGCCGATCGCCTTCGCCTTCGCGTCGACGAGGTGCTCGATGGCCGTCGCCATGCGGTGCCGCGGCCACGGCGGCAGCCCGAACTTCTGCGCGCTCTTCTCGTCGATCGCGACCACCGTGATGGCCGGGTGCGGCTCGACCGGCCCCCGAATGCGGAAGCGCAGGTCTGAGGCGCGCGCCTCGAGCAGCTGAATGCTCCGCACGATGGGGTCTGCCCCCTCGGTGAGCCCGATGGCGCGGACGGAGGTGGCCCGCAGGTGGAGCAGTGCGCAGACGAGCGCGACTGCCAGGGCGACCAGCTCGTAGCGCCGCCGTGAGAGCAGACTCAAGCGGGCCCGAGGTTAGTCTCGATCGGCCGGGTGGCCTCGTAAAAAGCCGGGAGGGCGAGGGCAAATGGGCGCTCTTCGGCGGCCGGGCTTTGCGGGGCTTGGGGCCGGGCCCAGGTGCTGTGGTACAGCCGCGCCCCTCTCGTTCATGGCTCGCCGTTCACTGCTCCTGCTGCTCGCTGCGTGCTCTTCGCCCGGAGCGCCTCCCGTCGTCGGCGACCCGGACGCCGGTGTGCCTGCCCGGGATGCGGGCGCGCTGTTCGACGCAGGCATCGATGCGGGCATCGATGCGGGTGTCGATGCGGGTGTCGACGCAGGCGTCGTCTTCGATGCGGGGTTCGACGCCGGTGCGCCGTACGTCGATGCCGGGTTCGATGCCGGGCACTCGGAAGACGCCGGCTTCGACGCAGGCCTCGACGCCGGAGTCGAGGTTCCCGACGCCGGCCCGGTGGTGCCGTTCGACATCGAAGGGTTCGGCCGCGCCACCCGCGGCGGCTGGCAGCCCGGCGGCGACGAGGTGCTCGTCACGTCGCTCTCGAACGACGGCCCCGGCAGCCTGCGCGAGGCCTTGGGCACGGCGACTGGCCCCCGCGTCATACGCTTCGCGCTCGACGGCACCATCGCGCTGACCGCGCCGCTGCTCGTGCCGTCGAACGTGAGCATCGACGGCCGCGGCCGGCAGATCACCCTCGCCGGCAAGGGCCTCATTCTCGCCGGCAGCGACGACGTCATTCTGACGAACTTCGCCATCGGCAACGTCGCGCCGAGCAGCGAAGACGGCCTGCGCATCGGCGACCCGTCGGGCCCGAGCGAGCGCGTGGTGGTCGACCACGTGAGGTTCTTCCACACGGGCAACGGCGGCGACAGCGCGAACGTCGACGAGGCCATCTCGGTCGTGTTCGGCAGCCGTGAGATCACGCTCGCGTGGCTGCGCTTCGATGCGTGGGAAAAGGTGCTGCTCGCCGGCAACGGCGACGCCCCCGCAGCCGTCGACGCTCAGATCACGTTGTCGATGCACCACTGCTGGGCGAAGCACACCGGGCGCCGTCACCCGCAGGCCCGCTACGGCACCTACGACGTGTGGAACGTGTTCCTCGACGACTGGCGCATGTACGACTGGTTCTACCTCGAGCCTTTTCGCGAGTCGTTCGGCGCCCAGTCTCAAGACGGCGCGCGCGTGCGCGTCGAGGCCTCGCTGTTCAAGCGTACCCCTCAGCTCAAAGACGGGTTCAGCCAGGCCAACGATGCCACCCGGTGCGAGAGCGGCGGCCGGCTCGACGGCGTCGCCAACGTGACGACCGCCGACAGCACGGCGCCGCTGGTGTTCGGAGCGGGCTGCTCGGGCGCGACGGGCTGGTCGCGGCCCTACCCCGCGACGGTCGACGCCGCCGATTCGAGCCTGCGAACGCGGCTCGAGACACAGACCGGCAACACGCTGTGATCTGGTAAGAGGGGCCGCATCGTGGGCGCCAGCTACAAAGACGCAGGGGTCGACATCGAGGCCGGCGACGCGCTCGTCGAGCGCATCAAGCCGCACGCCGCCAAGACGCGCAGGCCCGAGCTGCTCTCGGGCGTCGGCGGGTTCGGCGGGCTGTTCGCGATTCCCCCCGGCAAATACAGAGAGCCCGTGCTGGTGAGCGGCACCGACGGCGTCGGCACCAAGCTCAAGCTCGCGTTCGCGCTCGATCGGCACGACACCGTCGGCATCGACCTCGTCGCGATGAGCGTGAACGACGTGCTCACCTGCGGCGCCGAGCCGCTCTTCTTCCTCGACTACTTCGCCACGTCGAAGCTCGACGTCGACCGCGCCGAGAAGGTGATCGCCGGCATCGCGCGCGGCTGTGAGCTCGCGGGCTGCTCGCTGCTCGGCGGCGAGACGGCCGAGCTGCCGGGCTTCTACGCGCCGGGCGACTACGAGCTCGCCGGGTTCGCGGTCGGCATCGTCGAGCGATCAGAGATCATCGACGGCAAGAGCATCGTGCCCGGCGACGCGATCATCGGCCTCGCCTCGAGCGGCATTCACAGCAACGGCTTCTCGCTGGTACGAAAGATCTACGAGGGCCGCCCGCTCGACCCCACGCTGCTCGAGCCGACCCGCATCTACGTGAAGCAGGTGCTCGCGCTGAACAAGCAGGTGAAGGTGAAGGGGCTCGCGCACATCACCGGCTCGGGGCTGCCCGGCAACGTGCCGCGCTGCCTGCCCGACGGCACCCGCGCGCGCCTGTTCGAGCGCTCGTGGCAGCGCCCCGACGTGTTCGACCGCCTGCAGGCGTGGGGTCAGGTCGAGCGCGCCGAGATGTTCTCGACCTTCAACATGGGCCTCGGCATGATCGCGGTGGTCTCGCGGTCAGACGTCTCGGCGGCGCTGAAGCACCTCGGCGAAGGCGCATGGGAGGTCGGCGTCATCGAGGCCGGTACGCCGGGCCAGGAGGCCGAGGCGATCATCGAGCCATGACGACCCGAGGTGAGCAGCGACCGCGACTGTGGGTGACGCGCGGCAGTTCGTGCGGCGCCCCGATGAGCAGCGAAACGCCATGACGATGCGGGTCGGCGTGCTCGCTTCGGGGAGCGGGTCGAACTTCTCGGCGCTCGTCGACGCCCTGAACGTCTCGGGCTCGCCGGCCCGGGTCGAGGTGCTGCTGTGCAACGTGCCCGGCGCGCGCGCGGTTCAACGGGCGCAGGCGGCCGGCGTCGCGGTCGAGCTCGTCGATCACCGGCCGTTCGGCAAAGACCGGGCAGCCTATGACGCGGCGATCGTCGAGGCGCTGCGCAAGCACCAGGTCGAGCTGGTCTGCCTCGCCGGCTTCATGCGGCTGGTCGGCGAGACGCTGCTGTCGGCGTTTCCGTCGCGGGTGCTGAACATTCACCCTGCCCTGCTGCCGTCGTTTCCCGGCATGCACGCGCCGCGGCAGGCGGTCGAGTACGGCGTGAAGGTGAGCGGCGTCACGGTGCACTTCGTCGACGAGGGTACGGACACCGGGCCCGTGATCGCGCAGACTGCCGTGCCGGTGATGGAGGGTGACGACGAGGCGGCGCTCGCAGCCCGCATTCTGGTGGAAGAGCACCGGCTCTACCCGCAGGTCGTGCGCGCGATCGCCGAGGGCCGCGTGAAGGCCACGGGCCGAAAGGTCTCGGTGACGGCGCGGTGAGCACGGTGAAACACTCGCGCACGTCGGCGGCTCCGACCCGGCACGTCTACGACGTCGTCGTCATCGGCAGCCACCTCGGCGGCGCGATCTGCGCGGGCCTCTTGCAGCGCCGCGGCCTGCACGTGCTGTACGTCGAGCACGACGGTACGAGCCAGGGCTACGTGCACGGCGGCTGGCTGTTGCCCTACGCGCCGTTCGTGCTGCCGGCGCTGAAGGCCTGCCCGTCGCTCGAAGAGGCGCTCACCGAGCTCGGCCTCAACACCGCCTACACGCGCACCACCCACCTGCCCCAGCCGATGCTGCAGCTCGCCCTGCCGCACACGCGGCTCGACCTCTCGCTCGACCCGAAGCACCGGGCGAAAGAGGCGCAGCGCGCGCTCGGGCCCGAGAGCGCCACCTTCACGAAGCTGTGGGAAGACGCGGCCTCGCGCCTCGAGCGCACCGAGCCGTTCTTCAAAGAGAAGCCCGAGCTGCCGCCCGAGGGCATGATCGCGACCTGGTCGTTCAAGCGCGTCATCGGCCGCCACGCGGCGATCACCGAGCAGCTCGAGGTGCCAAAAGACGGGGCCGCAGCGCTGCTCGCGTCGCTGGCCGACTTCACCGTGAACGTCGCCGAGCGCAACGCGCTGGCGTCGACGCGGCCGTTCTCGATGTTGCTGCAGGGCGTGCACAGCTGGCCCGGCGGCCGCGACGGCCTGCGCGAGCTCGTGTTGAACCGCCTCTCGGAGCTCGGCGGCGACGTGCTCGCCCACGACGCCTCGACCGTCGTCGAAGAGATCGCGTTCGACGGCAGCCGCATCGCCGGCATCAAGCTGGTGAAGTCTGACACCATCTACAAGACGAGCTGTGTGGTGGGCGCCTCTGACGCGGCGGCGCTGCGGCGCCTCGTGCCCGACAAGAAGAAGCACCGCGAGCTCGCCGAGCTGCTCGACGGCCCGACCGCGAAGCGCGTGCTGTTCTCGGTGAACTGGGTGGTGCCCGAGAGCGCCCTGCCGCGCGGCATGGGCGAGATGGTGCTGCTTGCGCCGCGCGACACGACGCTCGGCCCGATTCTCGTGCAGGTGTCGCCGTCGCGGCGCGCGCCTGGCGAGCCAACGGCCCCCGAAGACGACCGCACGGTCTGTGCGGGCCTGTTCGTCGACGCGAACCTGCGCGAGCAGGGCGAAGAGCAGCTCCAAGAGCTCGCCGATCGCGTCAACGTCGAGCTCGACCTGCTGATGCCGTTCACGCGCCAGCGGGCGCGGCTCGTCTCGGCGCCGTACCTGCACGCGAGCGGCGTGCGCGGCAGCCGCCTGATGCCGCACCCGCTGCTCAAGCTCGAAGACCCGGCGCTGCTCGGCATCACGGGCCTGCCGGTGAAGGCGCCGGTGAAGCACCTCTTCCTCGCGAGCCGCGAGGTGCTGCCGGGGCTCGGGCTCGAGGGTGAGATCATCGCGGCGCTGCGGGCCGCGAAGCTGATTCAAGAGACGCTGAAGAAGTCGAACCCGCTGGCGAAACAATGAAGTACGCGCAGCTGCCCACCGAGGCAGTGCACCCGCGCGCCGACGAGCTGGACGGTGCCTCGACGCGCGCCCTCGTGCGCGCGCTGAACCGTGAAGACGCGGTCGCGGTGAGGGCCGTCGGCGAGGCCGGAGCCGCCGTCGCCGCGCTGGCCGACGCTCTGGTCGAGACGATTCGACGTAGAGGCAGGCTCTACTACGTCGGAGCAGGCACGAGCGGCCGCCTCGGGGCGCTCGACGCCGCCGAGTGGCCGCCCACGTTCGGCACGCCGCGCACGCTCGCAGTGGCCGTGCTCGCCGGCGGCCCCAGGGCGATGCGCACCGCGATCGAAGAGGTCGAGGCGCAGCCGGCGGCGGGGGCCCGCGCGATGCGGGCCGTGCGCCCGGTCGATCTCGTCGTCGGCATCACGGCGAGCGGCACGACCCCCTTCGTGCTCGGCGCGCTGGCCGAAGCGCGGCGCCGCGGCGCGACGACGGCGCTCGTGACGAGCAACCCTCACGCGAAGACCAGAGTCGATCACCGGGTGACCGCCGACACCGGCGCCGAGCTCGTGGCCGGCTCGACGCGATTGAAGGCCGGCACGGCGACGAAGCTGATTCTCAACGCCGTCTCGACGGCCGCGATGATTCGCCTCGGGCGGGTGAAGCGCGGGCGCATGGCCTTCTTGCAGCCGCTGAACCCGAAGCTGCGGGCGCGGGCGAAGCGAATCGCGCGAGACCTGGGCTAGGCCGAGCGCGACCACATGCGCAGGCCGCCCAGAAACGCGCGGTCGTTGTCGCCCTCACGAATCGCGCGGTGCGGAAAGTGTTTTCGAAACGGCTGGAGCTGCTTCACGCCACCCCCGCCGATCACGATCTCGTCGGGGTGCAGGTTGCGATCGAAGTCGTCGATCGCCGACTTCACCGCCGCGATCCACCTCTTCGGGCCGTCGCGCTTGCGCGCTTTCTTGTTCACCAGCTCGACGTGCGCCTCGCCGAGCTCGGTCGGCACCACGTGCCCCTCGACCACCAGCGCGACCCCGAGGCCCGTGCCGAGCCCGAGGAACAGCGAGATGCCCGCCTTGTGCGCGCTCCCGAGCGCCTGCATCGCCGCGTCGTTCATCACCCGCGTGCGCTTCTTGAGCGCCTTCGCGAAGTCGAAGCCGACCCAGCCCGGGCCCAGGTTCTCGGGCTCGATCAGCACCCGGTTGTGCTTCACGACCCCGGGGAACCCGATGCTGACGCGGTCGTAATTCCACCCGTCGGTCAAGAGCTTGAGCTCCCAGATGAAGCGTTCGGGCGTGAGCTTCTTGCCGGTACGAAACTTGAGCGGCTCGCGCCCCTGCAGCTTGATCTTGGCGCTGCTGCCGCCAATGTCGACGACGAGAACCTTCACCCACCGGTGCCCATAACGGCCTCGCCGTCAGAAAGCTTACCGACAGCGCGGGCCGGGCTAAGAAGGGCTCATGCCGCTCCCCGGGCGACTCAGTCGCGCCGCGCAGAAGACCGAGCGCATCGTCGTCGGGCTCATCTCGGGCACCAGCGTCGACGCCATCGAGGCCGTCGCGTGCGGCATCAGCGGCACCGGGGCCGACGCCGCGCTCGACCTGTTGAGCCACGTGAGCGTGCCCTTCCCCGCCGCGTTCGCCCGAAGGGTGATCGCCATCGGCGACGTGCGCGACGTGTGTGCCCTCAACTTCGAGCTCGGCCACCGCTTCGGGCGCGCGGCGCTCAAGGCGATCGACGTCGCGGGCCTGAGGCCCGAAGACGTCGACCTCATCGGCAGCCACGGCCAGACCGTCGCCCACCTGCCCGGCTCGACGCTGCAGATCGGCGAAGCCAGCGTGATCGCCGAGCTCACCGGCGCCCCCGTGGTGTGCGACTTCCGCACGCGCGACGTCGCGGCCGGCGGTGAAGGCGCTCCGCTCGTGCCGTACGCCGACTGGGTGCTGTTTCGAAAGCCGGGTGAGACCCGCGCGCTGCAGAACATCGGTGGCATCGCGAACGTGAGCGTCGTGAGCGACCGCCTCGAAGACACCATCGCGTTCGACACGGGGCCGGGCAACATGCTGCTCGACGCCGTAACGCGGCTCGCGACGCGCGACAAGAAGGCCTACGACGACGGAGCGAAGCTGGCGCTGCAGGGTGAGATCATGCCGGCGCTGCTGCGCGAGCTGCTCACGCACCCCTTCTTGAAGAAGCGGCCGCCGCGCAGCGCGGGCCGCGACCAGTTCGGCGAGGCCCTGTCGACGAAGCTGTGGCAGCGGTTCAAGCGGCGGCCGAACGATCTGCTCGCGACGCTGACGGCGTTCACCATCGAAGCGACGGTGCGCGCGTACGAGCGCTTCGTGCTGCCGAAGCGAGAGCTCGAGGCGGTGTACCTCTCGGGCGGCGGCAGCCGAAACCCGTTCATCGTCGAGGGGCTCGAGCGCAGGTTGGCTCCGATACCGGTGCGGCCGCTCGATGCGCTGGGTTTCCCCGAGGGGGCCAAAGAGGCGGCGTGCTTCGCGCTGCTCGCCAGCGAGTGGCTGTCGGGCACCGAGCAGAACGTGACTTCAGCGACGGGCGCGAAGGCCCGCGTCATCTTGGGAAAGGTGGTGCCATGAGCACGGTGAACGTTCTCGCGCGCGAGATCGCCGCGAAGGTGGTCTTCTATGGGCCCGGCCTGTCGGGCAAGACGACGACGCTGAAGAAGATCTACGAGTCGGTGAAGCCCGCCCACCGCGGCGAGCTGATGTCGCTGCCGACCGAGGCCGACCGCACCCTGTTCTTCGACTTTCTGCCGGTGAAGGTCGAGCGCGTCGGCGAATATTCGGTGCGGCTCGCGCTGTACACGGTGCCGGGCCAGGTCTTCTACAACGCGACGCGCAAGCTCGTGCTGCAGGGCGCCGACGGCGTGGTGTTCGTCTCCGACTCGCAAGAGGCGGCCGAAGACGCGAACCGCGAGTCGCTGGTGAACCTCGAAGAGAACCTCGCCGAGCAGGGCATTCGCCTCGAGCGCTTTCCCCTCGTGATTCAGTACAACAAGCGCGACCTGCCGGGCGTGGTGCCGGTCGAGCGCATGCGCACGGTGCTGAACACGCGGGGCGTGCCCGACTTCGAGACCTGCGCGACCTCGGGCCAGGGCGTGCTCGACACGCTGAAGTCGGTGATGCGGCTGGTGATTCGCGACCTGCGCCAGAAGCGGGTCGTGCCGCCGGTGCGCGGTGAGACCACCGAAGGGCCCGACCTCGAGGGCCAGCTGCGGCAGCACCTGCCGGCGCAGCCCGCGACTGCACCAGCGACGAACCCGGGACGGCCGGCGATCGGCCAGCTGCCCCCCCTCGCGACGCCGGCGCGGGGGCACCCGGCGGTGGCGAAGATGGCGGCGGCGGTGTCGAGCCCGCCGAAGCGGGCGATGGGCAGCGCGGCGGCGCTCGCGCCCGGAGCGCTGCTCGACCCGGCGCGCGTGGCCGACGCGGCGTTCGCGGCGGGCGACTACGACGCGTGCGTGAAGACGTGCCACGAGGCAGTGCGGCGCGCGCTCGCGTACGCGGGCACGGGCAACGACGCGGCGTCGCAGGCGCTGCTGCTCAGGGTCGACGGGCCCGATCTGCTCAAGCTCGAGCTGATGGCGGGCGGCTCACACCTGCGCGTCGACGACGCGGCGTTCGCGCTCTACGTGCTCATGCAGTCGTTCGTGCGCCTGCAGGCCGCGGGGCTGCCGCCTCACGCCGACTGAGGCGGCCGGTCGGCGATGAGGCCCATGCGGCGCAGCTTGAACAGGGTCTTCAGGGTGTCGAGCTCGCGCAGCTGACCGGCGAGCACGATGGCGCTCACGTCCCACCGGCCGTTCACCATCGAGGCGATCTGACGCTCATCGGGGCGCAGGGCCGCGAGGGCCTCGGGGTCATCGACGGGGTCGAGCACCGAGACCGGCGGCAGCTCGCGGTAGAGCGACGCGACGTGCTCGCGCTCGACCATGCGCAAGAACTCGCGCACGCGGCGATCAGAGGGGTCTGAGATGAGCAGCGCCGAGAACACCATCGCGGCGGCTTCGAACTGGCGCTCGCGGAGCAGAATGGCGCCCTTCTCGAGCATGTCGGCGACCGGGTCGGGCTCGAGCTCGACGGTGCCCTCGACCTGTACCTTCTTGGCGCGCCACAGGTCGTGAACCGCGCGCAAGACGAGCCCACGCTGAACGCCGAGCAAGAGCCGCAGGCGCCCGAGGTTCAGCGGGCCGTGGGCCTGGCACGCGTGCAGAATGGCGCGCTGCACGACGGGCTGGCCGCTCTTGGCGTGGTGCGCGCCGAGCACGGTCATGGTGTCGTGCGGCAGCGCGCGCTCGATGTCGGGCAGCTCGTCGACCCAGCGCAGGCTCTCGAAGAGCAGGTGGCGCAGGGGCACCGAGAGGGGCACCCACTCGTCGTTGCCGCGGTCGGGGTCTTCGCTCCAGTGAAAGCGGCCGGCCTGAACCTGGGTGAGATCGGCGATCGAGGCGATCAGCTCGTCGGCGGCGAGCTCGCGCACGAGCGCCTCGACCTCGGGAGCGAGGTCGAGCGTCTGGGTGGTGCCCTGGTTCGTCTCGAGCGCGGTGAGCACGCGCTGGCCCGACGCCATGCCGCCCTGCTCGAGGGCGCGGGCGAGGTGCTCCCAGAGGCCGGGGGCGGCGGTGGCGACGATCTGGCCGGTGAGCAAGAAGACCTTTCGCTCGCCGGCGTCCCACTGCACGTGCAGGGCGCCGGTCTTTCGCGACCCGTCGAGCCACTGGAGCAGCTCGGGCAGCGGGTAGCTGGAAAAGTCGCCGTGGAAGGCCATCGGAACCTGGCGCCCGAGGTTACAGTGCCCTTCCGTGCGCGTCGCGCTCCTGTTCATCGACGGTGTCGGCATCGGCCGGCGAGACACGAGCACCAACCCCCTCGCGCGCGCCGACCTGTTGCTCTCGCAGTTCGACGACGGGAGCGGCACCCCCCTGCCCCACGGCGGGCAGCTCGCCGCGCTCGACGCCACGTTCGGGGTCGAGGGTCGCCCGCAGTCGGCGACCAACCAGACCGCGCTCTACACGGGCGAGCCGGCGCCGAAGCTGATCGGCGCGCACAAGCTCGGCTACCCCAACGCAGCGCTGACCGAGATCATCGAGCGGCGCTCGATCGTGAAGCGGCTGAAGCAGCACGGCGCGACGGCGAGCTTCGTGAACGCGTTTCCGGCGATCTACTTCGAGCTCGTGGGCAAGGTGCGGCACTTCAAGCCGTCGGCGAGCACGCTGGCGTTTCGGGCGGGCGACGTGGCGCTGAAGCTGTTGCCCGAAGGGCTGCCCGCCGACATCGACGGGTCGCGGGCGCGGCAGCGGGGCTTCGAGGTGCCGTCGCGCACGGCGGCCGAGGCCGCGCAGGTGTTCTGGAGCTGCGCCGCCGACTTCACGCTCTTCGAGCACTTCGCCGCCGACGAGGCCGCGCACGAGCGCGACGCGCCGGCCGTCGAGCGGGCGCTGGCGACGTTCGACGGGTTCGTGCGCGCGGTGCTCGAGACGCGACCGCCCGACGTGCAGGTGCTGGTGACGTCAGATCACGGCAACGCAGAAGATCTGTCGCACCGCTCGCACACGCTGGCGAAGGTGCCGCTGCTCGCGTTCGGCGCGCCGAAGCTGCCGGCGGTCGAGAACGTGGCCGACGTCGGGCGCTACGTGCTGCAGGCGTTGGGGGTCGGCGCGTGAGGGCGTTGTACCTGACGTTGGTGATGACCGGCTGTGCGACGCCGCTCACGGCGCTGACGGCGCATCGGCAGGTGACGACACCGCTCGGGCCGATCATCATTCGTTCGGCGCCGTCGGCCTCGCACGCGGGCGACCCGGCGATCGTGGCGAAGGCGCTCGAGGCCGCGGGGCCCAAGCTCTCGCGCTGGGGGCCGCTCGACCAGGCCGTCGATCTCTACCTGATGCCGACGCACGCCGACCTCGAGAGCGCGGTGCGCCGCTACGGCTACGACTGGCTGCGCGCGTGGGCGCAGTACGACGACGTGCTGTTGCAGACCCCCTCGACGTGGACGACCGACGAGCGCGACGTCGCCGAGCTGCTCGCGCACGAGCTGACCCACTGCGTGATGTACCAGAAGGCCGCTACCGCGCGAGACTGGCCGAAGAAGGGCATACCGCTGTGGTTCCGCGAGGGCATGGCGACGTTCACGGCCGAGCAGGGCTACCGGTGGCTGACGCTCGAAGATCTCGCGCATGCCTACGAGCTCGGCGACGACCCGATTGTTCAGGCCGAAGAGCTGTACCAGTCGAAGAGCGGCGCCGTGTATGCGGCGGCCCACCACGCGTTCACGTTCTTGATGCGGCGCTACGGCGCCGAGGGCGTCGAGCGGGTGCTGTACGGCATGTCGAAGGGCATGCAGTTCGACCCCGCGTTCAAGGCGGGCATCGGCATCGAGACCTCCCAGTTCACTGCCGAGTTTCGACGGTACGTCGTCTGGCGCGCGTTTCGCGGAGCCCGGCGGCCAGCGGTGACGCGCTAGCGTCACAGCGGGCGTCAGACCCGGTCACTGGCCGGCCGGGCGACCCAGGTCACGGAGCCCGGCGGCCAGCGGTGACGCGCTAGCGTCACAGCGGGCGTCAGACCCGGTCACTGCCTGGCGCGCCGCCGTCACTTCGCTGAGCCCGGCGGCGGCAACAGCGGAGGCCGGTCTTTGCCCTCGACGACGCGCTGCAGCTCGATCTCTTGCAGCAGCATCGGCGGCGAGACCGTCGACACGGGCACCATGCCGCTCTCGGCGCCGCAGAACCCGTTGAACGTGCCGCTCGTCTTGCCGCTGGCCATGATCTTGTTGATCGACGACAGGGGCGTGCCGACGATCTCGACGCCGCGCACGAGCGTCTCTCTGCCGTCGCGCACGTCGACCCGGTACACCATGCGCGGCACGCCCTTGAACGCCTGGTAGCCGAACGACGACGTGTTCGTGTTGCCGCCGGTGATGTCTTTGATGATGAGCCCGTACGGCTTGCCCTGCCGCTTGGCCTCGGCGATCAGCATCGCCTTCAGCTGCTTGTCATCGACCTGCTTCTTCGACTCGACGATCAGGTTCGCCATGCGCGCGACCGGCTTGTGGTTCGACTGTGCGCGACCGTGCCCGTTGCTCTTCGAGAAGCCCTCGATCGGCTTGCGCGACAAGAGAAAGTTCTTGAGCACCCCACCCTCGACGAGCGGCACGCGCTGGGCCTTCACGCCCTCGTCGTCGTACAGGTACCAGCCGTTCAGCTGCTTGCCCGCCGCCTCGCGCACCGTCGGGTCGTCGTAGATCGAGACGAAGCCCGCGATGACGTTCTTGCCGACCTGGCCGCGAAACGTCTTGCCCTCGGCGTCGCTGCCCTGGCGCTCGCCCTCGAGGCGGTGGCCGACGGCCTCGTGAAACAGCACGCCGGCCGCGTCAGACTCGAGAATCGCCGGCCCGGTGTACGGGTCGATCGACGGCGCCGCGCGCAGCGCCGAGATCTCTTCGACGAGCTTCTTCGCCGCCTCGCGCACCTGCGCATCGGTCGGCAGCTGTTCTTCGGTCGGCGCGTACCAGTCTCGCGAGTCGTCGAGCAGCTGCCCGTCGTCGGCGCGCGCCCACACCGACAGGTGCACGGCGTAGAGCGCCTCTTCGGTCACGATGCGCGTGCCCTCGGTGTTCACCAGGTACCGCACCACCTTGTCGCCCGCGATGCGCACCTCGGAGTCGAGCAGCTGCGGCGCCGCCCCGAACGTACCCGACACGTCGCGCGCGAGCGCCGCCCAGCGGTCGTGCGACCACGAGAACGGCAGGCGGTTGCCGAGGTAGACGACGGGCTCTTCGCGCGTGAACGAGGCCGGCCGCTTCGGGTCGTCGACCGCGTACACGTCTTCACCCTTCTTCTTGAGGAAGTTGAAGAGCGCGGCCTTGTACTGCTGGTCGCTGACCAGCCACAGCGACGTGCGCAGCGCGAGCGGGTGCTCGTCGAGCGGAGCGTTCTTGCGCGGAATGAAGCTGTTGCCCTTCAGCGAGAACGTGAAGTCGATCTCGTCGTCGATCGAGCTGTCGAACGTGTAGTCGCCCACCCGCGCGTCGACGTACAGCTTGCGGTCGCGGTAGGTGTCGTCTTGGTAGATGGCGCCGTAGCGGGCCGAGATCTCGCGCTGCTCGAAGTCTTTCATCGAGTACGCGAGAAAGTACGGCGGCGCGTTCTCTTTGAGCTTCAGGGTCTTGAAGTTGCGATCGAGCTCGATGACCATCGCGTCGAGCAGATCTTGCCGTGCGTCGGGTGGCGGCTTCGCCCCCAGCACGGCAGCGCACACCAACGTCACGAGCATCACGGGCTCCCCCGGGTCACGGCGTACCCCAGTCGACGACTTCCCAACCGCGCTTCTTCGCGAGGCGCGACAGGCGCGGGTCGGGGTTCACGGCGACGGCGCGGCCGACGTGCTCCATCACGGGCAGGTCGGCGAACGAGTCGGTGAAGAACGAGCAGTCGGCGAGCTTGACGCCGTGCGCGTCGGCCTCTGCGCGCGCGTGCTCGAGCTTGCCGGCCCCGAAGCAGATGGGCCCGACGGTGCGGCCCGTGTGAAAGCCGGCGGCGTCGACCTCGAGGTGGTTGCAGAGCAGCCCGTCGAGCCTCAGCTCGGCCTGCACGAGCTCGCCGATGTAGTTCGACGACGACGTGAGCAGCACGAGGCGATCATGGCTCTGGCGGCGGGTCTCGAGCTCGGCCATGGCGCCAGGGCGAAACAGGGGGCGCACCTGGCGCTCGTAGAAGCTGATGGTGCGCTCACGAATGTCGGCAGAGCGGGTGCCGGCGAGCGCCGCGATGGCCCGGCCGACGGCCTCTTCGACCGAGGCGAGGCCGAGCTCGTACCGAATCAGCCAGGCGCCGGCGCGCAGGGCCTGGGTCTTGGTGAGCTGCCCGAGGGCGACCTCGCGCCGAATCCACAAGCGGGCCGAGTTGACGGCGATCAAGGTCTGGTCGAGGTCGAAGAACGCAATGCGCATTTGATGGGGCCGAGGTCTCGGTGATACTGCATAGCCCAAAGGGGCCGTCAGCATCGCAGCGCCGACTCATTAGGAAGCCATGAAGCGAGCCCTCATCGTCATCGTGCCCCTGGCAGTCTTCGCCCTCGTCGAGGCTTGCAGCGGCTCCGCGCCGCGGTGCCTCGCCTCGAACTGTTCGGGCTGCTGCGACATCAACGGCGAGTGCCAGTCGGGCACCGAGCGCTTCGCGTGCGGCAGCCGGGCGGGCGTCTGCTCGTCGTGCGCGCAGAACGAGGTGTGCGCGATCGGCATCTGTGTGGTGAGCGACGGCGGCACCATGGGCACGGGCGGCGGCTCGGCGACGGCCGGGGGCAGCGCGACGGGCGGCTCGGGCGGCGGCACGGCCGGAGCGGGCACGTGCTCGGCAGCGACCTGCTCGGGCTGCTGCGCGAACGGCGCCTGTCAGGGCGGAGGCATGAACATGCAGTGTGGCAGCCGCGGCGTCGCGTGTATGGCGTGCCCCAGCGGCCAGGCGTGCCTGGCGAGCGACGCGGGCACGAACGCGTGTCTGCCCTTCACGTGCACGGGCTGCGTGTCGATGTCGGGCAACTGCCTGCTGGGCACGAGCGTGAGCGCGTGCGGCAGCGCGGGCGGGCAGTGCCGGGCGTGCCTGTCGGGCATGAGCTGCGTGAACGGCGTGTGTCAGGCTGCAGCGGGCTGCAACGCGACGACGTGCGCGGGCGGCTGCTGCGACGGCACGACGTGCATCGACCCTCCGACGGCGTCGAAGTGTGGGCGCATGGGCGGCGCGTGCTCGACGTGCACGGGCACCCAGGTGTGCAGCGCGGGCTCGTGCGTGAACGGCGGCACGGCGGGCGGCAGCGGCGGCACGGCGGGCGGCAGCGGGTCGGGGCTGTGCGGGCCGATGAGCTGCGCGTCGGGGTGCTGCGACCCGCTCACCGAGGCCATCTGCCTGCCGGGCACCGACGGCCTGTCGTGCGGGCGCGGCGGGGGCATCTGCAAGGTCTGCTTCCCGGGCCTGCAGACGTGCACGAACCAGCAGTGCGTCTTCTAGAGCTCTAACGAACCCAGCGCCACGGTGACTGCGACGAGGTCGAGGTCGCGGTGGCCGGTGCGGGCTGCGTGCGGTCGGTCGACCGCTGGTCGGTCATGTAGAAGTACGTCGCGTTGGTCGGCGCCATGCGACGCACAATGATCTCGTTCGATCGCCGCGCAAGTTTTCAGCTCAGAAGATGCAGAGCCGCTCGATCTTGAGCTCGAGATCATCGAGCCGGCGCAGGCAGCTGGGGGTGAAGGTGGCCCTGCCCACGGGGGCCGCCTCGGTGGGCGCCTGCCAGGTGAAGCCGCCGTTGTCGATGGTGCACGACTGCAGGGTGTCGTCGGCTCGCCTGATGATGAGCTGGAGCACGCCCGGGTCGGGCACCCCCTCGATCTCGAGCGTCTGCTGAATGCCGGCGAGCGAGGCGATGTCGATGAGGGTCTGCGCGTACGACGCCTGGCAGATCGAAGCCAGGTTCTCGAGCTTGGGGTCGAACAGCTCGGTCATCGCGCGGTGGCGGAAGCCGGGCTGAATCGAGGTGGGGCAGTCGATGTTGCGCACCTGCTGGTACGTGCCGGCGTCGGTCACGACGGGCGTGAGCACCTTCATGGCGGCCTTGTTGACGGTGCTGACGGGCCCGATGGTGGTGTAGACGACGTCGCGCTTCGAGCCGTCGGGGTTCTTGAGCCCGTTCAAGATGTCGAAGTACTCGGCCACCGAGGTGAGCTGCATGCCCTTGTCGCCGCAGTAGTCGACCTCGGGCTGCCGGCCGACCGTGACCGTCGGAGGCCGCACCTTCTCGCTGCAGTCGTCTTCGTCGGTCAAGACGACGATGAGCAGCCGAGCGCCATCGCGCAAGAAGCCGCCGTTGCCGCCCTGCTCGAGGGGCCGGGCCATCTCGTCGACGAGGGCGATGCGGAGGGCCTCGAACGGGGTCTCTTGGCCGCTGTTGAAGTCGACGCCCTGCTGAACGAGGCGGGCGAACTTGTCGACGAGCTCGGGATCATCGGCGTCGATCTTGCGCTGCGAGCCGGTGCCGGGCACGAAGCCGCCGTCGGGCAGGCGGTCGGGCACGGGCTGCAGCTTGCCCGACTGGGGGCAGTAGAAGCCCGTGCCGTTGCTGCAGATCTTGAGGAAGGGGGGCGCCCCACCCTCGGCGAAGTTCTCGTAGACGGTGGTGGTGATGGCGCCGACCCGAATGTCCTGCTGAACGCCGCCGGCCATGCGGAGCTTCGACACGAAGGTCGTCAGCTCGCGGGCGACACCTTCTTGCTCTTCACGCATCGAGCTCGAGTTGTCGATGACGAACAAGATGTCGAGCTGCTGGGGTTTGACGATGGGCTGCTCTTCGTCGCACGACTTCGAGAGGGTCGAGCCCGGCCGATCGGGGGGTGCCTTACAGCCGAAGCACCCGTTACACGCGGTACAGATGGCCCAGACCGCGACCACGACGCTGATTCGAAGGTGTTTCGAGTGCATGGGAGTTAACCGAACCGGTAGTTACCGAATTGCCTTCGGCCAGCGCCCATTCTGCCCGAAGCTCCACCTCAAGGCGAAAAGACATCAGCGCACCTTGCCGCTGCTCAACGGATTGCTACCCTAAGTCGTTACTCCCACCTCGAAAGCGAACCTCAATGTCCGACGAGAAGAAGAAGGGGTCCTCTGCGCAGCCGATGGCAGCCCCGATGAGCCCTCCAGGCCTCATCAACAAAGAGGACATTCCGCAGGTCCTCCCGATTCTGCCGCTGCGCAACAGCGTGTTTTTCCCCGGAGGCGTGCTGCCGCTGGCCGTCGGCCGGCAGAAGACCATCGCGCTCATCAAAGACGCGGTGCGCGACGACCAGGTCATCGGCGTGGTGACGCAGCGCAAGGCCGAAGAAGAAGACCCGGGCGCGGCCGATCTGTACGCGATGGGCACGGTCGCCCGCATCGTGAAGCTGCTGAAGATGGGCGAAGACAACTACTCGCTCGTCGTGCAGGGCCTGGCGCGCTTCCGCGTGCTCGACCTCGTGCAAGAGAGCCCGTACCTCAAGGCGCGGGTCGACGCTGTCGAAGACAAGACGGCGGCAGAGAACGTCGAGGTCGAGGCGCTCGGCATCAACCTGAAGAAGCTGGCGCGCGAGGTGATCGAGCTGATGCCCGAGCTGCCGGCGGCGGCGACGGAGCTGGTCGAGAGCATCACGCACCCCGGCCACCTCGCCGACCTGATCGCGGCGAACGTCGACGTGCCGATCGAAGAGAAGCAGGCGGTGCTCGAGACCGTCGATCTCAAGGCGCGCATGAAGCTGGTGCTCGAGCTGCTGAACCGCAAGCGCGAGATTCTGAAGCTCTCGAACAAGATCGACAGCGCCGTGAAGGGCGAGATGTCGAAGACGCAGCGCGAGTACTACCTGCGCCAGCAGCTCAAGGCGATCAAGGAAGAGCTCGGCGAGATGGGCGAAGAAGAAGAAGAGCTCGATGAGCTCGCAGAGCGCCTGAAGAAGGCGCAGCTGCCGCCCGACGTCGAGAAGGTGGCGAACAAAGAGCTGAACCGGCTGAAGACGATTCCGGCGGCGAGCTCCGAGTACACGGTGGCCCGCACCTACCTCGACTGGATCGCGGACCTGCCGTGGTCGAAGCAGAGCGAAGACAACCTCGACATCGAGAACGCTCGCAAGCAGCTCGACTCGGACCACTACGGCATTCAGAAGGTGAAGAAGCGCATTCTCGAGTACCTGGCGGTGCGCAAGCTGAAGAACGACATGAAGGGCCCGATTCTCTGTCTGGTGGGGCCGCCGGGCGTCGGTAAGACGTCGCTCGGTCAGTCGATCGCCAAGGCCGTGAACCGCAAGTTCGTGCGCCTCTCGCTCGGCGGCGTGCGCGACGAGGCCGAAATTCGTGGCCACCGGCGCACGTACGTGGGCGCCCTGCCCGGCCGCTTCATTCAGTCGATGAAGAAGGCGGGCATGCGCAACCCGGTGATGATGCTCGACGAGATCGACAAGCTGGGCGCCGACTTCAGGGGCGACCCGTCGGCGGCGCTGCTCGAGGTGCTCGACCCCGAGCAGAACAACACGTTCGCCGACCACTACCTCGACGTGCCGTTCGATCTGTCGAAGGTGATGTTCATCGCGACGGCGAACCAGCTCGACCCGATTCCCGGGCCGCTGCGTGACCGCATGGAGATCATCGAGCTCAGCGGCTACACGTTCGACGAGAAGGTCGCGATCGCGCGCACGCACCTCATCGGCAAGCAGATCAAAGAGCACGGCCTCTCGCCCGACGCGCTCACGGTCGACGACGGGGCGCTGGGCGAGCTGATCGGCGCGTACACGCGTGAGGCCGGTGTTCGTTCGCTCGAGCGGCGGGTCGCCGACGTGTGCCGCAGCGTCGCGGTGCAGGTCGCGGGCGGCAACACCGAGAAGCAGACGATCACGAAAGAGAAGCTGCACGAGATCCTCGGGCCTCAGCGCATCGAGTCTGAGGTGGCCGAGCGCACGTCGCTGACGGGCGTGGTGACAGGCCTCGCGTGGACTCCGTACGGCGGCGACATTCTTTTTCTCGAGGCGACCAAGATGGCGGGCAAGGGCTCGCTCAACCTGACCGGCCAGCTGGGCGATCAGATGAAAGAGTCGATTCACGCCGCGATGAGCTACCTGCGCTCGAACGCCGAGCGGCTGGGGCTGCCAGGGCACTTCACCGAGAAGCTCGACTTTCACGTGCACGTGCCTGGCCCGTACGGCAAAGACGGCCCGTCGGCGGGCGTCGGCATGCTGACGGCGCTGGTCTCGCTGATGACCGGCATCAAGGTGAGGTCTGACACGGCGATGACCGGCGAGGTGTCGCTGCGCGGCGTGGTGATGCCGGTCGGCGGCATCAAAGAGAAGGTGCTGGCCGCTCACCGCGCGGGCATCAAGCGCATCATCATGCCCGAGAAGAACAAAAAAGATCTGCACGACGTGCCCGAGCAGGCGAAGAAGGAGATCGAGTTCCACTTCGTGTCGCGAATGGACAACGTGCTCGACCTCGCGCTCGAGTCGACGCCGTGGAAGACGGCGCCGGCCACGGCCGAAGAGCCCAAGGCCGAAGTCAGGGCCTGAGGGTCTGAGATCGATGGCGCAGTGCTACGGGCTCCTTCGGGGGCCCGTAGTCGTCTGGGGGCGTCACGTCTTTTTTTGGGAGTGCCCGAGGGCCGTCAGACGACGGTGCGGAAGTACGCGATGGTCTTCGCGAGCCCCTCGTCGAGGCTGACTCTGGGCTCCCAGCCGAGCAGGGTGCGGGCGCGGGTGATGTCGGGCTTGCGCTGCTTGGGGTCGTCTTTGGGCAGCGGCGAAAACGAGATCTGGCCGCCGCCGCCGGCTGCCCTGCGTACGGCCTCGGCGAACTCGAGCATCGTCAGCTCGACGGGGTTGCCGATGTTCACCGGGTCGCTCACGTCAGAGAGCATGAGCTTCACGATGCCGTCGATCTCGTCGTCGACGTAGCAGAACGAGCGTGTCTGCGTGCCGTCGCCGAAGACGGTGAAGTTCTGGCCCTTCAAGGCCTGGCCGACGAACGCGGGCACGACGCGGCCGTCGTTCAGCCGCATGCGGGGCCCGTAGGTGTTGAAGATGCGCACCATGCGGGTCTGTACCCCGAGCCGATCGCGGTAGGCGGTGACGATGGCCTCGCCGTAGCGCTTGGCCTCGTCGTAGACGGCGCGGGGCCCGACGCTGTTGACGTTGCCGAGGTAGGTCTCGGGCTGGGGCGAGACCGAGGGGTCGCCGTAGATCTCTGACGTCGAGGCCTGCAGCATGCGGGCGCCCTTCGCGCGGGCGAGGTCGAGCGCGTTCTGCGTGCCGAGCGAGCCGACGCGCAGGGTCTCGAGCCAGAGCCGGTCGTAGTCGAACGGCGAGGCGGGCGAGGCCAGGTTGAAGACGAAGTCGACGGGGCCCTCGATCGAGATCGGTTTGCAGACGTCGTGCAACAGAAGACCGATGCGCGGGTCGACGAGGTTGTTCTTCGAGCCGGTCGAGAGATCATCGACCGCGAGCACCGAAGCGGCGCCGTCCGAGAGGCAACGCTCACACAGGTGCGAGCCCAGAAAGCCGGCGCCCCCGAGCACGACGACGTGTTTGCCCTGCAGCGAGGCCGGCACGGTGTGCGGCTATACCGCTCACACGCGGCTAGATCTCGTCGAAAGTCGCCTGGCCCGGCAGCACGCCCTTGTACTTCTCGAGCACGAGGTCGATGCCCTGGCGAATGTACTCAGCGACGGGAACCTTGGTCTTCTGGTTCAGCAGCTTGAGCAATTCGTTCTGCTCTGGCGTGATGTAGATCGTCGTGGAGATCTTCTTGCGCGCCATTGACGTATGTGACGGTATGTCGACCTACTTGGAGGGTCAAAAATGAGGCCAGTAGTCGTTGCGACATGCCTGTTGGTGGCTGCCGGTTCGACGACTGCCTGTTCGACCACCAAAGACGCGAAGTCGGGCGACGGCTCGTCGTCGGGCGGCGCCGAGAAGCTCTCTGAGAACATTCGCCAGAAGCAGTCGGGCAACGAGAAGGTGACCGAGTTCGATCTGAACGGCGACAAGAAGCCCGACGTGTGGACGTACACGGCCCCCGGGAAGAGCGCCGACGGCAAAGACATCGAGAAGCTCGTTCGCAAAGAGCTCGACATCAACTGGGACGGGCGCGTCGACATCGCGCGCAACTACGACGACCGCGAGCAGGTCGAGCGCGAGGCGTTGGACCTCGACTTCGACGGCAAGGTCGACCAGGTGAACTACTACGAGAAGTCGATCATCGTGCGCAAAGAGCGCGACCTGTCGTCTGCGGGGCGCCCTTCGCTGTGGCTCTTCTACGAGAAGGGCAAGCTGGTGCGAAAAGAGCGCGACACGAACGCCGACGGCAAGGTCGACTACTGGGAGTACTGGGAAGGCGACCAGGTCGACCGCGTCGGTGAAGATCTCGACGGCGACGGCAATGTCGACAAGTGGACCAAGAACCCGAACTCCGAGGGCTGAGCGCTTCGGGGCGCTGGCGCTGGCGCTGGCGCTGACGCTGGCGGGGTGTCAGTGCCTGCCACCGTCGATCGACGGGCCCGACGGCAGCACGGGGCTCGACGGAGGGAGCGACGCCGGGCCGATGTTGCAGGCATGCCCTGCCCTCGACTGCCCGGTGCCCGACTCGGGCATCGCGTGTGCTCCGAGCTGCATCGGCGGTGAGTGTGTCGGCGAGTGCTCGGGCGGGCGCGACTGTCAGGTGCTCGACGCCGGGCGTTGCCTGTCGTGTGCGGGTGAGACGCGCTGCGCCGAGGCGAGCTGCACGCCGGGCCCGCGCTGCACGTTTACGGTCGAGAACAGCTCGTGTGCGGGGCTCGTCGACGACGGCTTCAGGGGCAGCATCGCGACCGAGGCCGACTGCCGCGGGGTGATCTCGGGCGACGCCGGGGTGCTCGGCACCTGGTACGAGCTCGACGTGGGCGAGGCCGTGGCGAACATTCCCCGGTTGGGCGGCACGTGTGTGGCGAAAGACCAGTTCACCGGCGCGCAGCGCACGCGGTTCTTCTGCCCGTTCTGCGCGTTCACCGCGTTCGGCTGCGACTGAGCTTCTCGTCGCTGCGCTCCCGTTTCGGCGTCAGAGGCGCGAAGCTTCAGTTCGCGTTCGTGACGATGGCCTGAATCGACGTCTCGCGCTGAAAGTCGCTCAAGTAGCGCGCGGCGGCGTCTTTCGAGGGGAAGCGGCCCATGCGCACGCGGTGCCAGGTGCCCTTGCCGGCGATGTGGGCCTCGACGACATAGGGCGCGTAGCCCTTGCCGCGCAGATCGGCGGCGAACCGATCGGCCTCGGCCTTGTCTTGATAGGCGCTGAGCTGAAGGGTCCAGCTCCCGTCGGCCGAGGCCTCGGCGGGCTTCTGGGCACGGGCGATGGCCTCTTTCAGGTCGCCGGCGTCGCGCTCGACGGTGCGCGTGGGCACGGCGACGGGCTCGGGCTTCGGCTCTTCTGCGGCAGGGGCTGGCGGCGGAGGCGCGGGCGCCGGCTTCGGCTCTTCGGGCGGCGCGACGACGGCGACGGGCGCAGGCGGAGGGGGCTTGGGCTTCGGGGCGTCTTTGGTGAGCTCGTCTTGATAGGTGAGCCTGGGCTCGGCCGACTTCGCGTCGAGCTGCGAGAGCAGATCGGCCGGCTGGCTGATGGCGTCTTCGCTCGCGAGCTTCTTGCCGACGGCGACGCCGAGCACGAAGACGCCGCCCAGGGCGATGACTCCGACGAAGGTGAGCGTGAGAATCTGGCGGGTGTCGAGCGAGAGCTCGTACTTCTCTTTCAGCTTGTGAACGTCGCGCACTGTGTGTCGAACGGTACCGCGACTCGCACCTGGGTCAAGCTACTGGCCTGATCAGCGATGAAGCATGCGCAGCGATGGAAGCCGAACGCGGAGGCCGGCGGCCGGAGCAAGACTACGGCGCCATTCGGTACTGCATGCTGACGCCGGCGAGCTTGCCGAGCACCTCGCTCGCGTAGCTGGCGGCCTCTTCTTCGTCGCCCATGAGCTCGCGGAGGAACTTTTTGTCTTTCTTCGGGTACTCGGTCTTCGGCTCGCCGGTGATGCCGCCGAGCTTGCCGGCCTCGGCGATGGCGGCCTCGATGCCGCCGAGCTCGTCGACGAGCTTCACCTCTTTCGCCTGGCGCCCGCTGAACACGCGGCCATCGGCGAGCGGCGTCACCTCTTCGACCGTGAGCTTGCGACCCTGCGCGACGGCCTCGATGAACTGCGCGTGAACGTCGGCGAGCATGCCCTCGAAGTACGCGCGCTCTTCGGGCGTCATCTCGCGAAACGGCGAGCCCGAGTCTTTCATCTTGCCGGCCTTGATCGTGTTCATGTCGACGCCGGCCCACTTCAAGAGGCCCTGAACGTTGGGCATCTCCATGATGACGCCGATGCTGCCGGTGAGGGTGCCGGGGTTCGCGTAGATCTTGTCTGTGGCGCAGGCGATGTAATAGCCACCGCTCGCGGCGAGCGAGCCCATCGAGGCGACGATCTTCTTCTTCGCCTTGATGCGCTTGATGGCGTCGTAGATCTCTTGCGAGGGGCCGACCGCGCCGCCGGGCGAGTCGATGCGCAGCACGATGGCCTTGATGTGCTCGGCCTCGGCGAACTTGTTGAGCTCTTTCAAGGTGCGCTTGCTGTCCATGATCGTGCCGCTGACCTCGATCACGCCGACCTTGTCGGAGCCACCGCCGCCGTCGCTGTCTGACGCGTCGCTCTTCACCGCGAAGTACATGACGAGCAGGAAGCCGAAGAGGCTGATGAACATGCCTCCGAAGACGATGCCCAACACCCACGCGGCGCGTCGATCCATGAGCGGGGGGATATCACTGCGCTACGCTCGCGCAATGGCCGGCGAGCGCATGATCGAGATGACGTGGACCTGCACCAGCTGCAGCCACAAGAACCTCGGTCGCTACAAGCAGTGCCAGAACTGCAGGAACCCCAAAGACGGCAGCGAGCCGTACGAGATGCCCGCCGACACCACGAAGGCGGTCACCGTCACCGAAGAGGCGCTGTTGCGCATGGCGAGCGCCGGCCCCGACTGGCGCTGTGCGTACTGCGGCAGTGATCAGCGCCGCTCCGACCAGGGCTGCGCGAACTGCGGCGCGTCGGCGGTCGAGGGTGAAGAGGCGAGCGACGGCCCGCCGGCTCCGCCGAAGGGGCCCCGCCCTGCCCCGCCCGACTTCGGCTCGACGTGGAAGCTGGTGCTCGGCTGCTTCGGCTTCGTGGTGCTGCTCGCGGGCATGGGCGGCGCGATGTACTGGTGGAAGAACCGTGCCCGCGACTTCACGGCGAACGTCGTCTCGGTGAAGTGGCAGCGCAACGTCGCCGTCGAGCGCTGGCAGGTGGTGGCGCACGAAGGCTTCAAAGAGAACCTGCCGAAGACGGCGTTCGAGGTGAGGTCGATGGGGCAGAAGCACCACCACGACGAGCAGGTGCTCGATGGCTACGACACCGAGTACTACTCGGTCGACGTGCCCGACGGGTACCGCACCGAGTCGTACACCGAGCGCGTGTCGTGCGGTCAGGAGTGCACGTCGAGCCCGAAGAGCTGCCACGAGGAGTGCAAGAGCAACAAGAACGGCTTCGCCTCGTGCCGGCAGGTGTGCACGGGCGGCGGCCAGACGTGCCGCACGAAGTACTGCAACGAGCACCGCACGCGGCAGGTGCCGAAGACGCGGAGCGAGCGCAGATCTCGCCAGGTGCCGCGCTACCGCGCCGAGCCGCGCTACGCCGAGGGCTTCGCGTACAAGAACTGGGAGTGGCAGCACGACCGCGACGTGCCGACCGAGGGGCAAGACGTGAACTGCCGCTGGGGCTCGGGCGGCGGCAAGGCGCTCGCCGAGGGTGAAAAAGAGCGCGAGTCACGCACCGAGTCGTACGAGGTGACGCTGAGCTACGACGACGGCAAGGAGCTCACGATTCGGCCGAAAGACGAAGAGACGTTCGCGAAGTTCGCGCCGCAGTCGAAGCACGTCGTGCACACCGAGAAGGGGCAGCTGCTGCTCGACGGTGCGCCGCCACCGTAACCCAGGCTCGCTTCCGCCGAGCTGCAGGGCTTGGCCGGGCATTGCGTCTGCCGAGCTCGACTGCCGGAGCCGGCTCGCCTCACCGCTCGGCTCCGGCCTGTTCAGCGGTCGTCAGCCGCCGTCGCCGCCGTCGTCGGCGCCCGCGTCGCTGCCGGCGTCGACGCCCGCGTCGCGACCTGCGTCGACGCCCGCGTCGAAGCCCGCATCGACGCGCCCGGCGTCGACCCCTGCGTCTACCCTGCCCGCATCGATGCCTGCATCGACCCGACCGGCGTCGACCCCGCCGTCGCGGCCGGCGTCGGCGACGCTCGCGTCGGGGCGGCTGGCGTCGTACACGCCGGCGTCGAGGTTGTAGTTGCCGTCGGGATCCATCGGGAACGCGGCGTCGTAGCCACCGTCGAACAAGAGGCACGCGCCGCCGCCGCACAGCTCGTTCGCCGCGCAGGCGACACACCTGCCGCCGCCTGCGCCACACTCGAAGAGGTTGGTGCCGGCGAGGCACTCACCGGCCTCGTCGCAGCAGCCCATGCAGGTGCTCGGGTCACACGGCTTCGTCGAGCCGCTGCAGGAGCCGACGAAGAGGGCGACGATGGCGATGGCTCGGCGCATGTGGGCCTGAGGTTTTATCACCGGAGCTTCAGATCCATCGGGCCATCGAGCTCGATCTGCTTGCCGTCGATGGTGAGCTCGGCCTCGGCACCGTCGGGCAGCAGGAGCCGCACCGTTCGCCCGAGCTCGTAGGTCTTGCCCTCGACCAGTGCGGCGGTCGCGAGATCGTCGGTCTCGGCGAACACGGCGTCGTCTTCGACCTCGAGAAGCCACTCACCCTCGCCGAGATCGCCGGCGTGAATGTAGGGCACCTTGGTTCGAAACGCGGGCGCGGGCAGGTTGCGCGGGCCCTCGAGCGGCGGGCCGTCGTGGCCGAGCTTGTCGAAGCCGTTTGGGGTGAAGAAGGCCTTGAAGTAGTCGCCGCTGGTGAGCTCCTTCGGGGCGAGCGCGCTCTCGGGGGTGAACTTGTTGGTCGAGTAGCGGGCGGCGATCGTGCGCGCGAGCGCCTCGACCTCGACGACCTTGCCGCCCTGCAGGGCGCGGCGCGGCAGCGTCGCGGCCTCGACGGTCGCCTCGGGCAGATCGCGCACGTCGACCGAGGTCTTGTGCAGCACCCTGAGCGCGCCGCCGAAGCACTCGAGCACGGCCCACTCTTGCACCTTGAGGTGATCGCCGGGCAGCAGCTTGGCGCCCACGCCGAGCGTGCGCGTCACGTTGCCGTCGTCGACGGTGACCGGGGCCGAGGCCGAGTGGAGGCCACAGACGGGGCCCACCGGCTCTTTTTTGCAGGCGGCGACGAGCAGCAGCGCGAGCGCTGCCGCTGACCTACGCAATCCACCCGCCGCCGAGAACACGCGCGCCATCATAGAAGACGGCCGCCTGACCCGGCGTGACCGCGCGCACGGGCGCGTCGAGCTTCACGGCGACCTGGCCCGAGGCGTCGAGCTCGAGGCGCGCGGCGGCGCCCTCGTGGCGGTGGCGAACCTTGACCGTGACGGCGCGATCGACGGGCGCTGCGCCGTCGACCCAGTGGGGCCGCAGCAGGTGAAAGCCGCTGGAGCCGAGCTGGTCGCCAGGGCCGACCACCACGCGGTTGGTGTCGGCCTCGAGGCGCTGCACGTAGAGCGGCTCGCCGCTGGCGATGCCGAGGCCCTTGCGCTGGCCGACGGTGAAGCGATGAACCCCGGCGTGCTTCGCGAGCACCTGGCCGCGGGCGTCGACGACGTCACCTGGGGCTTGAGGCCCGGCGACCTTCTCGACGAAGCGCGCGTAGTCGCCGTCGGGCACGAAGCAGATCTCCATGCTCTCGGGCTTGTGGGTGGTGGGCAGCTGGTAGCGCTCGGCGATGGCGCGAACCTCGGCCTTGGGCAGGTGGCCGATGGGGAAGACGAGATCTTCGAGCTCGGCCTGGCCGAGGGTGAAGAGAAAGTACGACTGATCTTTGGCGGCGTCAGCGCCACGCTCGAGCACGTTGCGGCCGTCGGGGCCCTTGTGCACGCGCGCGTAGTGGCCCGTGGCGAGCTTCGCGCCCAGGGCGCGGGCGCGCTGGAGCAGGAAGCCGAACTTCACGTCTTGGTTGCAGGCGACGCACGGAATCGGGGTGCGGCCGCCGAGGTACTGCTTCACGAACGGGGTGACGACGCGGTCTTTGAACAGCTCTTCGACGTTGGCGACGTAGAAGGGAATGCCGAGGGTGTCGGCGACGGCGCGGGCGTCATCGATGTCTTCGGGGCTGCAGCAGCTGCCGCACTGGGCCTTCGACTCGTAGCTCCAGACGCGCAGGGTGATGCCGAGCACCTCGTGGCCCTGCTCCTTCAACACGGCGGCGGCAGCCGATGAATCGACCCCTCCGCTCATGGCGACGACGACGCGCATGGCCTGTAGATGCCACCCTCCGAGACTTCCTGAAAGTGGACGTTTTCCACAGGGCCTACATGGTGGGTACCCCGTTGCCGCGCAGCGACAAACGTCTTTAATTACATGAACTTACGCGACTCCCTGTTCAACGGCTCAGAGCGCGAGAAACGCCTGTGGGAAAGCCTGTGGACAATCAGGGCTTCCACCCGGCGAGAAGTGCGCGAAGTTCTTCAGGAGTATTGAGCTCGGGCCGCTGGAGTACCTGGTCGAGGAGGAAGCGCTGGGCCTTGCCGACGGCGGGGCCGGGGCCGGTGCCGAGGGCGGCCATGAGGTCGGGGCCCTTGAGGGCGAGATCTTTGAGGGTGAGCGGGTGCGTCGCGAGCAGGTCGAGACGGGCTCCGAGCTCTGGAGCGTCGAGGGTGGCGAGATCTCTCGCGACGGCGGTACCGATGCGCGAGAGCCAGCGGCGAAGGCCGACATCGTCGCGCTCGGCGGGCACGCGCTCGGCGAGCAGGCGGGCGAGGTGCTCGGTCTCGGCGCTGCTGAGCTTGAGGCGATCGGGCTTCGCCTTCAGCTGGCGGAGCAGCACGGCGAGGCGCAACGAGGCAGGAGCGCGCGCGACGGCGTCGGGGTCGACGTCTTCGGCGCCGAAGATCTCGCGCAGCAGGCCGGTGCGCTTCAAGAGCTCGAGGCCACGGGCAACGTGGGGCGAGCCCAAGGTTTTGAGGAGCTCGTCGCGCACGCGCTCCATGGCGACCTTCGTGAAGACGTCGAGGCGCGCGGGAATGGCGGCGAGGGTCTGTGGCTCGATCTCGAAGTCGAGAATGGTGGCGAAGCGCACGGCGCGCATGCAGCGCAGGCCGTCTTCGCCGAAGCGCTCGAGGGGGTCTCTCACGCAGCGAACGAGCTTCGCCTTCAGATCATCGCGGCCGCCGAACGGGTCGACGAGCTCGCCGGTGGCGGGGTCTTCGGCCATGGCGTTGATGGTGAAGTCGCGGCGGGCGAGGTCGGCTTCGACGTCGGTGTGAAACGAGACGGTCGCGGGGCGGCGACCGTCGACGTAGTCACCCTCGGAGCGAAACGTGGTGACCTCGACGTGGTGCCCCTGCATGAGCACGGTGACGGTGCCGTGCTGAATGCCGGTGGGTATGACCTTCTTGAAGACGGCGATGACCTGGTCGGGCTTGGCGCTGGTGGCGAGGTCGAAGTCTTTGGGCTGCTTGCCCAGCACGTGATCGCGCACGCAGCCGCCGACGAGGTACGCGCGGTAGCCGGCGCCCTTCAGGCACTGGTGAACTTCGAGAACGGCGGGCGGAATCTGCATGACCCCGGCAAGAATCGAACTTGCGACCTTCGGTTTAGGAAACCAACGCTCTATCCAACTGAGCTACGGGGCCTCGTCTGGCTTCGAACAGCCTGACGCAGATACCACCGGAAACTCGACAGCGCATCAGCGTACGCGAGCGTGCTACTGCTTCGCGGATGTGGCGCCTCGCCCTCGTGCTGCTCGTGGCCGCCTGCGCCTCGCCGGTGACCCAGCCGGTCTTCGACCCGGGCACCCACGGGGTCGTCAGGCTCCCCGATGCCGGGCCGCCCGACGCGGGCCCGTTCGATGCCGGGGTGCCGTACTGGCTCACCGTCTTCGACGACGTGCGCATTCAGAGCCCGAACGGCACGGGCGTGCGACCCGACGCCGGCCAGAACCTGCACGTCGCGGCCGCCTCCTTCTCGCTCACCGGCACGTCGTTCGAGCGCGTGACGCTGGTGGTCGAGCTCGCGACCACGTGCTTCCCCTTCGAGTCGTGGTCGTCGAACCCGCCGCCGATGGGCCACCGCTGGCCGGCCGACTGTGACGCGTTCGATCGCAACTTCGAGCTCGAGCTGCTTTCGATCGACGGCGGCGTCGACCACGAGCTCATTCGCGCCATCACGCCGTTCGGCGGGCCGCTGCGCATCGAAGAAGACGTCACGCACGCGCTCAACTTCGGGCCGACCGGCCGCACGCTGCAGGTGACGATACCGACGTGGTCAGACGGCGCGGGCCAGGTGAGCGGCGCGAACGGCGGGTGGAACGTGACGGCGCGTCTGTACGTCGTGCCCGGCCGCCCTGCGCAGCGCGTGCTCGCGGTGGTGCCGCTCGTCGACGCCAATGACGGCCCCGATGCGGGTCGCACGGTCTCGTTCACGGTGCCGACCGGGGCGACGAGCGCGCGCCTCGAGTACCGCGTCACCGGGCACGGCGGTGGCCCGATCGACCCGGCGTGCATCGGGCCGGCCGAAGAGTTCTGCCAGCGCGCGCACCACCTCTTCATCGACGGCGCGAAGGTGAGGCAGCTGACGCCGTGGCGCAGCGACTGCGCGAGCCTCTGCACGGTGGCGCACTACGGCAACCCCGGCTTCGACTACTGCGTCGAGAACCCGTGCGGGGCGATGCAGAGCGTGCGGGCGCCGCGCGCGAACTGGTGCCCTGGCAGCGTGACCGAGGCGATCGTGCTCAATGAAGCGGCGCTCGCGACGCCGGGGCCACACTCGTTCGGCTACGTGATCGACAACGTCGCGCCCGGCGGGTCGTGGCGGGTGTCGGCCGTGCTGTACGTGCTCGGCGACTGAGCGTCGCTCAGCGTCACGGCTTCAGGCGCCGAATCAGGTGCTGCCGCTCGGCCGAGATTTCTTTCGCCGTGCGGAAGCCGAGACGCCGGAACAGCGCGGCGGGCGGGCACCAGCCGACGACCGAGTGCAGCAGCAAGAACAGCTGCTGCGCGCCGAACAGGTACAGCCAGCGCCGGTCTTTCAGCTGGCCGAGCAGCAGCGTCAGCGAGCCCGAGACGGCGAAGTTCGTCATCAGGGCGCGGTCGACGTCCCACTCCCGGTCGAGCGCGTCGATGCGGGCGATGATCGCCTCGCGGCCCTTCTTCACGGTGCTCGCGACCGCGGCCTGGGTGGCCACGTCGATCTGATGGTTGACCGTCTCCGACGAGTGCTCGCGTACGCGGTCGTGATGGCGGGGGTCCAAGTAGCTGGTGAAGGCGTCGTTCGCTGCACGTGCCATTGGGGCGGTTCGGTTGCAGCGGTCAGGCCAGCACGAGCCCCTGCGCGGTTACGCCGCGAACGGCGTGGCGAAATGGCCCGCATGGTCATTCTTGCGCATGGTCATTTATGCATCGGAGGCCGAGGGTCGACGGGGCGCCGATATAGTGACCGGCGCGTGTCATCTTTGATTCGTCGTCGAGCGGACCTGAGGCCGCTGTACGAAGCAGCCGTTCAGCCGGGCAGCCCGAGGGAGCTCCTCGCGGGCCTGAGCACGGCGGCAGAAAGAGTGCTCGAGGGCACGGTCGGTCTCGGCATTCAGCTGCTCGAGGTCGTCGACGGCGTGATCCACTCGGGCGAGATGCTCGGGGTGGGCAGCGTGGGAACCCCGCACCGCTTCGACGACGCCGTCGAGGTCTCGAACCAGCTCGGGTTCGTGGTGCAGGCGCTGTACGGGACGCCGGGCGCGAAGATGGGCTCCGAGCGGCTCGAGCGCATGGGCGTCTCCGCGAGCGACGTCTTCAGCCGATGGGGCGGCATCGACGTCGGCGGCATCACCGCGCGCGTTTCGGAGCACGATCACATCGCGTTCATCTTCGAGCTCGACCGGCGCTACCGGTTCAGCCCTCACGAAGAGCGCGTGCTGAACCGGGCGAGCCTCTACCTGCAGCTGGGGGCGCAGGCTCGGGCCGCCGGCGAGGTCGGCGGCGCGCTGTCTTCTCGCGGCGAGCTGCTCGAAGGCGTCGCACCCCTGCGACCGGCCGCAGTGTGGCCGGCGCTGTGCTCGGGCCGGTACAGCCTGGCGGCCCGCGGCCGCGGCGAGACCCTGCACTATCGGCTCGTCGAGAACCCGCGCGACGTGTGGCCGCGCCGCGCGCTGTCGCCGATCGAGCGCAAGGTGATGGAGCTCTCGGCCCGCGGCTTGTCGGGCAAGCAGCAGGCGGCCCAGCTCGGGCTGCGGCAGACGGTCGTGTCGGCGAGACTGGCGGAGGCCACCGCGAAGCTCGGGCCAACCTCGGTGCTCGCGGCGATTCGGGTGGTGGGCGGGCTGCTCGAGGCGCCACGCCGGCATGTGCTCGAGCGCGTGACGACCGCCGAGCGCGACGTGCTCGACCTCGTGTGCCAGGGCCTGTCGAACGTCGAGATCGCCGAGGCGCGCGAAACGTCGGTGCGCACGATCGCGAACCAGGTCGCCGCGCTGCTGCGCAAGCTCGACCAGCCGAGCCGTCGCGGGTTGCTCGCGTTCGGTTGAAGTTGAGCCGGCGGCTCAGCGGCGCCACTCGAGCGGCACCGACGCGTTCGCGGCGCGGCGCTCGAGATCGGCGAGCTCTTCTTTCGCGCGGGCGAGCGACGCCTTCGTGCGGTCGATGCGGTCGCGCATGCGGCCGTAGTCGTCGCTGGGGTTCAGGTAGCAGCCGCCGTAGCCGCCATAGCCGTAGCCGTAGCCATAGCCGACGAACGGCGCGACCCCCGTCGTACCGACCGTCGTGCTGCCCTGACTGACGACCGAGCCGGCGCTGCCTTGAACGCCGAGCGTGGCGCCGTTGCCGAGGGGAATGTTCGCCGACGCGCTGAGGCCCCCCTGCACCACCTGCCCCGAACGAAAGCCGAAGCCGGGCTGAAAGTAGCTGGGGCCGTAGAACGCGGGCGGGCAGATGAAGTTCGGGCCGCCGGGGGTGCGGCTGGGGTCTTCGAAGCGGCGCAGGTCGGTGGCGAGCTCGTCTTCGAGCGTGCGAATCTTCTCGCGCACCGTGCGGAACTGCCCACGCCAGTACGTCTCTTCGGCGCGCGGGTCTGCCGGAGCCTGTGGAGGGGCTGGCGCTCGTGCCTGGGCCTGCGGCTCGGGGCTCGCCGGCGACGCGCCGGTGTTGCTCAGCTCGGCGCCCTCGGTGGTGGTGGCCTTCACCTTCGGCGGAATCGTCGACGGGTCGTCGGTGTAGTGCACCGTGCCGCGTGAGTCCGTCCACGTGTAGATGGTCTGGGCCTGGGCCGGGAGCCCGAGGGCCAGACAGGCTGCAAGCACCACGCGCCGCATGGAGTGCATTGTAAGGAAGTCAGACCCCCGACGCCCACCGAACGGCTCACCGCATCGGGTTCGCGTCGAAGAAGTCGGCGAAGACGCGGGTCGCTCCGGGGTTGCCGTTGCCGGGCTGGAACCAGGTGTGGAGCCCGCCGTTCACGCTGTGCAGCACCACGCTGCCGCCTTCGGGGCACGGCCAGGTGTCGACGTCGACGGCGGCGCTGGGTGACGTGCGCACCGGCGTCGTGCTGCTGCAGCCGTTGCGCATCGCCCAGCCCTTCAGCGTGTCGCTCGCCGAGGGGTACCAGATGCCGGTGTAGGGCACGATCGGGTCTGAGGTGCCGTGCATCTGAATGACGGGCACCTTGCGCGACGGTGTGCACGGGGTGCGCTGCAGCTGACCGGCGCACGACGCGACCGACGCGACCACGTCGCTGAGCTCACACGCGAGGCGATGGGTCATGAAGCCGCCGTTGCTCATGCCCGTCACGTGCACGCGCTTTGCGTCGACGCAGTATTCGGCCGACAGCTTCGCGATGAGCTGGCGAATGAAGCCGACGTCGTCGACGTTCGTGCTGGCTGCCGTGCCACAGCAGGTGCCCCCGCCATTCCAGCTGCTGCCGACGCCCTGCGGGTAGACCGTGAGGTAGCCGCGCTGGTTCGCGACCGCATCGAAGCCGGTCTGGAGCTGAATGATCGACGCCGTCTCGGTGTAGCCGTGCAGCACGAGCACGAGCGGCGTCGGCTGGTTGGCGTACGTCGACGGCACGTGCAGGCGGTAGCTGCGCTCGACGCCGCCGTGCGTGAGTGTGCGCGTGAAGTCGCCCGAGGTGTCGCTGCGGCCGGCGCAGGTGGGAGGGCTGGTCGAACCGCCCGCAGTCGCAGCGCCGCCTCCTGCGGTCGCCTCGCTGCCTCCCGCAGTCGCGCTGCCCCCCGCGGTTGCAGTTCCGCCGCCGGCTGCGGCAATCGGCGTGGTCACGGGCGCCGAGCCACACGCGACGAGAACGAGAACGGTGAAGAAGCGCATCGCTGCTCCAAATGCCTGCGGCGCTTCCCCTGCCGTCGCGAGGGGCGGTGTACCACCTCAGTGGTGATCGGCGGTAGCCGCCGAGGTCGCGACACACGTCATGCCCTGGCCGCCGAACAGCGCCTGCCCGTTCGACAGCAGCCGCGCGAAGATCGCGTCGTCTTCGGGCACGCGCGCCGGCGAGTCGAGGTTCGGCTGAAGGGTGCCGCCGATGACGATGTCGTCTTGCCGGCAGAACGTGTACGCGATGACGCCGTTCTCGCAGCCGCCGCTGAAGAAGTAGAACTGCTTGTCGTCGGTCTTCTTGAGCACGACGTTGTGGCCGCGCTGCGCGATCAACGTCTCGTCGCCGAACAGCTTCTTCGAGCCGTAGCCGGTGCAGTTCACGATGATGCTCTGGGGCAGCTTCGCGACGTCGTCGGGGGTCTCGAACGCGCGCTCTTCGAGCTTCACGTTGGCGGCGCGCAGATCTTCGACGAGCTTCGGCATGATGATCGCCGGCGTCATCAGGTACGTCTGGTACTCGCGCCCTGCCCCGTTCAGCTTCGCGAACGGCAGCTTGCCCTTCTTCGGCGCGGCGATGACGTCTCTGGGCGTGACGACGTCGAGCGCGGGCACCTCACGATCGACGGTGTAGTTGTTTCGCACGGCGACGCCATACTGCTGCCGCTTGCCGCCGTTCTGGATCTCGACGATGCGATCGCGCGCGCGCCGCAGGTAGTCGCCGACGACCTTCTTCTGCTCGGGCGTCGTGTAGCAGCGCTGCATGCCCGACGGCTCGAACTGCCCGCCGGCGACCCACGACACGGTCGTGCTCAGATCCAACGACTTTGCGTAGACGGTGATCGGCACCTTGGGGAGCTTGCGCTGCAGCTCGGTCGCCGCGGTGAGCCCCACCATGCCGGTGCCGAGCACGGCGATGCCGGTCGTGTCTTTCGTCACCAGCGGCTGAACGAGATCGCACACCACGCTCGCGCAGCCCCAGCTCAGCGTGATGCCCGCGCCGCCGTGGCCGTAGTTGTGAACGAGGCGCTTGCCGTTGAGCGGCTCGGGCACGAGCTCGAGGCGCACGCCGGTCGGGCGGTAGGGGCGCACTCCGATCAGGTACGGGTTCTTGTCGCGCAGCTGCGTGAAGTCGGGGTCGGGCAGTATCTCGCCGTTGCGCAGCGCGGCGGACTTTGCGTTCGCGTGGGCGACGAGCGCGGCGACGCCGGTGACGAGCTCGCGGCGCGAGATCATGACGCCCCCTTCTGCAGCTGCGACGGCAGATCTCGCTTCGGCACGTTCACGCTGATGAGCACCGGGCCGGCCGCGCCGCGTGCGGCGTCGAGCGCGGCTTTCAGCTCTGCGGCCGAGCTCACGGCCGAGGCCTGCTTGAAGCCGAGGGCCTTCGCGAGGCCGGGGTAGTCCCACCGGGCGAGCGCGAGGTAGGGGTGCTCGGCGGCGCCCTCTTTCGCGAAGAAGCCCGGCTCGAGCAGCCACTGCTCGATGCCGTAGAGGCCGTTGTCGAGCACGATGACGATGCTCTTGAGCTGAGCGCGCGCCATCGACGACAGCGACTGGGCGGTCATCTGAAAGCCGCCGTCGCCGCAGACGACGAGCGGGCGCTTGCCGTTCGCGAGCGCAGCACCGATCGCCGCGCCGGCCGAGAAGCCGATGGCCTGCCACACGGCGTTGCAGATGAACGGGCCCTTCACGTCGAGGTCGGCGGCCGGGTACATCGACAGGCTGGTGTCGGTGAGCACGGTGAACGAGTCGTCGAGAAAGGCGCTGACGGTGCCGAGCACCTGATCATAGAGGCTCGGGCTCGCCGCGACCGACTTGCGGCGCGCGGCGAAGTCGCGGCCGGCGAGCGGGTTGGTGGCGGCGTGCTCGGGCTTCGGCGTGTACGCCGCCTTGTTCAGCTCTTCGAGCAGCGCCGGCAGTGAGACCTGCCCGGCCGACGCAGAGACGAGCGCCTTGCTCGTGGCGACGTCGCGGTACTGCCGGCCGAAGACGACGCCCAGCGCGATGACCGCGTCGGACTTCTCGACGAGCTCGCGCACCGCGGGCACCGAGTTGAGGCCGATGTAGACACCGGCGAAGCCCTCGGTCGCCTCGGCGATCTGCCCCTTGCCGAGCATCGTCGTGACCCACGGCACGCCGAGCTTGCGCACGAGGGCGGCGACCTGGGCGCCGAGGCCATGGCGCTGGAGCTCGACCCCGAGCAGCAGCACCGGCCGCTTCGCGTCACCGAGCCGGGCGACGATCTTCTCGGCGAGCGCGCCCTCTTTGCCGCTGGCCTTCGGCGTGCCCGGCAGCGCCGCCCCGGGTGCCGCGACCGGCAGCGACCACACGTCTTTGGGGATCTCGACGTACGCGGGCCGCCGCTCGCTCAAGGCTGCGCTGATCGCGGCGTCGACGATGCGGGCGACGTCGTCTTTCGTCTCGGCGCGGCCCGCGAACGCGGTGACCTCGCGAAACATCGTGAGGTCGACCTGGTCTTTGCCGGTCGAGTGCGAGAACAGCGTCTGGCTCTCGCGCTGGAGCTTCAAGTCGAGCTTCGTGGGGCCGCCGTTGACGACGACGATGGGGCTCTTCTCGGCGTAGGCGCCTGCGATGACGCTCATCAGGCTCATGGTGCCGACGCCGTAGGTGACCGAGACGGCGCCGAGGCCGCGGGCGCGCGCGAAGCCGTCGGCGGCGTAGCCGGCCTCGAGATCGCTGCTGGTGACGACGACCTTGCCCGCGGCGGCGGCGGCGGCGAAGAGCGGGTCACAGGTGGCGCCGGGGACGCCGAAGAGCACGTCGGCGCCGTGCTGGGCGAGGCGCTTGACGATGTAGTCGGCGGCGGTGGGGCCTGCGGGCGCCTTCGCGGCGGCGAGCGCGCCCGGCGAGACGAGCACGCCGGCAGCAGACGCGAGCAGAAATTCACGGCGCGAGACGAAGGCGAAGTCCGTGTCGTCCATTGCTCTGCGACGCTAGCATCGCGGCACATGGCCGAAACCGAGAAGGTCGCGAAGCACCTCGAGGCAGCGGCGAAGGGAAAGCCGGCCGAGTCGTTCGCAGCGCTGCTGAGAGCGTGGGAGCTGCACAAGTCTGAGGCGCTGCGCGAGACGATCTTGGCGGCCGACGCCGCAGAGGGCCTGCCGGCGTTCGAGGGGGCGACGGTCGAGTGGCTGAAGGGGCTGACGAAGGCGCGCGCGCACGAGCGCGGGCCCTACTTCGCGACGCTCAAGGGGCCGAAGGTGGCCGACACGCTTCGCCGCCTGAACGAGGCCGCGAGCTTCGGTCAAGACCCGCGGCGCCCCCCCGGCGGCGCGGCGCGGGGGGCCGAGGGGCCCGACGCGGCCCCCGCGGCGACGCCCCCGGGGACGGCGGCGGGCAGCCTCGGCCCGGCCACGGG
>JAEUJP010000271.1 GCA_016793725.1 Myxococcaceae bacterium
GTTCGCCTCCAGAACGTCGACTTCCAGTACCACCTCTCGGAGCTGCCCTGGCCCGAGGCCCCTCACCTTCACCCCAGCGGCGAACAGATTCTCGCCTACTGGGAACACGTCGCGACGGCGCTGAAGCTCGACGTTCGCCTCGGCACCGAGGTCGTCACCGCCGAGCCGCGTGATGGCGGCTGGTACCTCGTCACCCGCCACGCCGGCGTCACCCAGGAGCACACGTTCGACTTCGCCGTCGCCGCCGTCGGCCAGTACACGAACGGCAAGGCGCGCCCGCGCTACGCGGGCGAAGAGCTGTTCCAGGGCACCGTCGGCACCGAGCGTGAGGTGCGCGCGCTCGAGGGGTTCGCGGGCCAGCGCGTCGTCGTCGTCGGCTTCGGCAAGAGCGCGCTCGACATGGCGACGCTCGCCTCCGAGCAGGGCGCACGGGTGCATCACGTCTTCCGCACGCCGCGCTGGGTGCTGCCGCAGTCGCTGCTCGGCCTGCACTCGAGCTGGTTCATCTTCAACCGCTTCGGCTCGGTGATGATGACGAGCTGGGCGCACCCCACGGCCCTTGAGCGCTTTCTGCACGGCCCGCTCGGCTTCGTCGTGCGGTCATTCTGGAAGATGCTCGCCGCCCTCGTGCGCTGGCACTGCGAGCGCGACGCCCGCGGCACCGGCGCCGAAGGCCTCGCGCGGGTGCGCCGCGTGCTGCCGGCCCACCCCCTCTTGCCCGACCTGCGCTCGGCGACGGCGCTGATGCCGCACGGCTACCTCGGCCGCGTCGCGCGCGCCCAGATTGAACCCCACCACGCCGAGATCGCGCGCTTCGAAGAGCATGCCGTCGTGCTCACGAACGGTGAGCGCATCGATTGCGACCGGGTGGTGCTGTCGGTGGGCTCCGAGCGGCCACGCTTCCCGTTCTTCCCCGCCTCGGTGCGCGCGCTGCTCGAGTCGGAAGACGACGGCGTGCAGCTCTACCGGCACCTCGTGCACCCGCGCATCGAACGGCTCGGCTTCGCCGGCTTCAACCACGGCTTTCTGCACGTGCCCGCCGCCGAGGTCGGCGCGCAGTGGCTCGCCTGCGTGTGGGGCGGCACCCTCGAGCTGCCGAACATCGACAAGATGGAGGCAAGCGTCGAGCGCGTGCGTGCGTGGAAGCGAAAGCACATCGCCTTCGAGCCCTCGCGCTCGTGCGCCATCAACACCCGCTACCAGCAGTACCTCGACATCTTGTGCGCCGAGCTCGGCGTGTCGCCGTACCGCAAGCTGCCCAACGTCATCGCCGAGGTGTTCGCGCGCTACGGCGCGGCCGACTACGCCGGTGTCACCGCGTGCGTGCTGAAGCAGACCGAGCGGCGTCGATCGCTGCCGCTCGACGCGTGAGCCGGCCCAGCGACTGCGGCGCCGCATCACTACCAGTTGCTCATGGCGCCGAGGTCGTGCACCTGGGTGAAGCCAGCGGCCCCGAGCATCGCCGCCGCCCGCGCGCTGCGCCCGCCGCTGCGGCAGTACACCACGATCGGCTGGTTCTTCTTCGCCGGCAGCCTCGCCAGCTCGGCGTCGAGCACCTGCACAGGCACGTTCTTCGCGCCGTCGACGTGGCCGGCAGCGAACTCTTCGGGCGTGCGCACGTCGAGCAGCAGCGCGCCGCGCCGGCTCACGAGCTCGCGCGCCTGCTCGCCCGAGATCGTCGATGCCGCGCACGCGGGAACTGCAGAGAGAAGGAGCATCAGGGCCGTCAGCAGAAGAGGTTTCATGGAGCGTGAGAGCCGGCGCTCGCTGACTTGGGTTCACAGCCCCGCGATGGGCGTGCAGAGGTAGCGGCGGCCGTTCGCCCGTGGCTCGGGGAGCTGCCCCGCGATCATGTTCACCTGCAGGCTCGGGTAGAGCAGACGCGGCGGAGTCAGCGTGCGATCGCGCGCGGTGCGGCGCGCGACGAACTCTTCCTTCGTGTTCGACGACTTGAGCTGCACGTTCGCCGCCTTCGCCTGGCCCACCGTCGTCGACGCCTTCCACCCGCGGCCCGGCGGCGGGTAGTCGTGCCCGGCGAAGATGCGGGTCGCGTCGGGCAGGGTGAAGATGCGGCGCGTGACCGAGTCGTAGAGCGCATCAGCCGACCCCTTGGGGAAGTCGCAGCGGCCCACGCCGACATCGTCGAGGAACAGGGCGTCGCCCGTGAAGACGGCGTCACCCACCACGAAGCTCATGCACGCCGGCGTGTGCCCCGGCGTCGCCCGGGCCTCGAGCGTCAGGCCGCCGATGCGCAGGAGCTGCCCGTCTGCGAGCAGCTGGTCGAAGGGGTGCCCGTCGGCCACGAACCCGTCGAGCCCGAAGACCGGAGCGAACGCGGCCTGCACCTCGGTGATGCGCTCGCTCACCGCGACCTTCGCGCCGTAGCGCTTCTTCAGCCACTGGCTGCCGCTCAGATGGTCGGCGTGGACGTGGGTCTCGAGCACCCACCCGGGCTTCAGGCCGTGGCCGTCGATGAAGTGGGCGACGCGCTCCACAGACTCCGTCCACAGCTTGCCGCCGGCCGGCTCGTAGTCGAGCACCGGGTCGATGACGGCGGCCTCTTTCGTGGCCTCGTCGAAGACCACGTACGTGAGGGTCGAGGTGCGTTCGTCGAAGAAGGGTTCGATGTGCATGGTCGTCAGCTCCTGATGTGCGTCAGAGCCTGGGCGCAGCGAAAGAGGTTCAGCCACGCGGCTCACAGCTGCGGCGGGGCCAGGAGCCCGAGCGCGATCGCGCCGAGCGTGGCCGTGGCCACCGCGACCCACAGCGCGACGCCGAGCGCGATGGGGCGCCAGCCGACCTGTCGCAGCGCGTCGCGCGAGACCCCCGCACCGACGAGGAACAGCGTGAGCACGAGCACCTGCCGCGAGGCCGCTGCCACCGACCCGCCGAGCGGCTGCAGCGCCGGCACCCAGGTGACGAGCGCGGCGACCGCGACGAAGCCCACGATGAACCAGGGCCGCCGGGGCCGGCCCTTCGCCCTGCTCGCCGGCCAGGTCGCAGGGGGGGCTCCGCGCTCGTCTTCGTGCGGCCACACGCGCGCGAGCAGCAGCGTGAGGGGCATGATCCACAGCGCGCGGGCGAGCTTCACCGTGGTGGCGAGCGTGACGGCCTCTTCGGCGTACTGCAGCGAGGCGCCGACCACCGAGCTCGTGTCGTGAATCGCGAGGGCGCTCCAGAGGCCGAACGCGGCGGGCGAGAGCGTCGCGAGGTGCCCGACGGGTGGAAACACGAACAGCGCGAGCGAGTTGAGGAGGAACACCACGGCGAGGGCGACGCTGGTCTGGTGAGCGCGCGCGCCGACTGCGGGCGCCGCCGCGGCGATGGCGCTGCCGCCGCAGATGGCGGTGCCGACGCCGATGAGCAGCGACGTGGTGGGCTCGGTCTTCAGCGCGCGCGTGAGCAGCAGCGCGAGCCCGAGCGTCAGCGTGATGCCGAGCAGCGTCTGCACGAGCCCGCTCGCTCCGACGCGCAGCACGATCGAGAGGTTCATCGCCGCGCCGAGGCCGACGACCGACGCCTGCAGCAGCCAGGTCTGCGCGGTGCGCGTCGGGGCCGGCCAGGGGTTGCCGATGGCGAGGGCGAAGACCACGCCCGCGACGAGCGCGGCCGGCGCCGAGGCCCACGGCGTCAGCGCCGCCGCCGCGAGCAGCAGAAAGATGCCCTTTCGCGCCACGGCACGTGAGAGCCAGGGCGCCGCGCAAGGGTTCTCGGCCCCGAGGTCACGCGCAAGAGTTGCGCGTTCACGCAGACCTTTCGACGTTCACGTCGCCTGTCGCGGCGTCAGCGCCGTCTTCCCAGCCTTCGGCCCGCGAGGGCCTGCTCGGCGATCTCGAGAAAGTCGGAGGCCGTGATGATGCCGACCAGCTTGCCGTCGCTGCTCAGCACGGGCAGCGAGTTGATCTTCTTGCGGCGCAAGAGCCGTGCGGCCTCGTGGGCCGGCAGGTCTTCCGAGACGGTGAGCACCGTCTTCGACATCACGTCTTTCACCGGCACCGCGCGCCCCCGGCCCTCGACCGCGAGCGCCCGCGCCACGTCGACGCTCGAGACGACCCCGGTGACGTCGCCGTAGCGGCCCACCACCGGGAAGTGCCGAATGCGCCCGAGCCGCATCTCGGCGTGGGCCCTCCCCACCGAGGCGTTCTCGCGCAGCGTCAGAACGTCGCTCGACATCAGCTCGCTCACCTGGATCATGCCCGGCTTCGGAAGCAAGCGCGGTGCCGGGTCAGCAGCGCGGCCCGCAGCGCTTCTGACCGCCGTCGCCGACCACACACGCGGCGATGCACTCGTCGTCCTTCTCGCAGGGCTCACCCGCGGCCTTGCGCGGCTGCACCTCACACGTGTGCCGCACGGCCCGCCCGAGGGGGTCGGTCACGGGCTGGCACACCCCGGCGTCGCCGTCGGCGGTCTCACACCTGCCCGGCGAAGACGCCGACAGCCCGACGCAGCGCAGGCCCGTCGAGCACTCGAGCACCGACCCGCACTGCTGCCCTTCTTTCAGCTGACCCTCCAGCAGGCCGACGCAGCCTGCCGGCAGGGGCACGTCTTCGGGGCCGACCCAGCCACAGCCCTCGAACTGTGCGGTGCGCTCGACCACACAGCGCGCCGCGTGACGAACGTCGACGGCCTGCCGCTCGATGGCGAGCGAGATGAGCCGAAGGCACTCGTCGTTGCCGTGGCGCTGGGTCGGGGTGTTGCAGCACGCGCCGCGTCGCTCTGCGGGCAGCTGGTGCAGCGCATCGCACAGCGCCATGACGGCTGGCGACAGCCCGCGCGCGATGGGGAACCGCGACGGCTGCCGCGCCTTCTCGTCGAGCGCGAGCGGCCGCTTGCCGGTCGACCCGGGCGCGGGCGGCGGCTCGGCCGCCTTCTCTTTGCAACCTGCCAGAACCACGACCGCGATGAGGGTGAGGGTACGCACGCGCTCGACATACCTCACACATCCAAACCGCTCACTCTTGCGTATGACGACGTCGTGATAGAGGCGCCCCTGTGCTGATTCGGAACCGGCTCGTGCTGGGCATGGCTGCAGCGACGCTGCTCGCCTGGGCGCTCGTCGGCCTGCCGATTCACCACCAGCTGGCCGAGCACCGCGACACGAAGGTGCTGTGGAAGCCGCGCGCGCTGAAGCTGAAGAGCGCGAAGACTGCGGCGGCTCCGAAGCCGGCTCCGTCGCACCACCACGGCGTGCCCACCACGCCGGGCCACGAGCACGGCGGCCAGAGCATCGAGCACGGCAAGGCGCTGCTGAACGCTGCCGCTCCGCAGCCCGAGCTGCAGCTCGTTCTCGCCGAGGTCGTTTCGACGACTCCGGAGCAGCACGACGCGCCGTACCGCACGGCGTGGCACCGCACCGAGCAGCCGCAGGGCCCGTAGCGAAGACGGCGGTACCGTGAGCGACCCCGCCACGGGGTGAGACGCGCAGCGTTTCGCTTCGAGGTGACAGCCACCGTGGCTGGGTCGCGAACGGAAAGGCAGTGTCCCGCCGTCTTCGCCGTCCCACCACGTTGCTGCGCCGCAAGTGCCATGACCATCATTCGCGGGCTCGCGCTCGGCGCGTGCCTGTTCTCGGCCGCCGCCGCGGCTCACACCGCCCTGCCCGACGGCGGCATCGACGAGTCTGACGAACGCATCGAGGCCGATGCGGGCGTCGCGCTCGAGGTGCCCTCGACGCTCGACCTGCCCGACGCCGGGCCGCCGGCGCCGACCACCACCGTCACGGCGACGCGGCCGATTCACAGCGCGTCCGAGTACTCGGTGCCGAAAGACGTCGTCGACGCGGCGCCGAAGCCATCGGCCACCGACCTGCTCCGCCTCGTGCCCGGCATGGTGGCCACCCAGCACAGCGGCGCCGGCAAGGCCCAACAGCTCTTCTTGCGTGGCTTCGACGCGGTGCACGGGCAGGACATCGAGCTCAACGTCGCCGGCCTGCCCGTCAACCAGCCGTCGAACCTTCACGCCATCGGCTACGCCGACGTGAACTGGCTCATACCCGAAGCGGTGCGCGAGATTCGCGTCACCGAGGGCACGTACCGCGCGTTTCAGGGCGACTTCGCCGTCGCCGGCACCGTGCGCTTCGAGCTGGGCCTGGCCGAGCCCGGCATCTTCGCGGGCGTCACCGCCGGCCGCTTCGGCACGTACCGGCTCGTCGCCGGCTTTCGCCCCGAGGCCGACGGCACGTTCGTGGCCGGCGAGCTCGCGACGTCAGAGGGCTTCGGCGAGTCTCGCGCGTGGGGCCGCGGCTCGGTCATCGGCCAGGTCACCGTGCCGCTCGCGGGCGCGAAGCTCACCGCGCTCGCCGCGAGCTACGTGACGCGCTTCGACTCACCGGGCGTCGTGCGCCTCGACGACCTCGAGCGCGGCCGCTTCGGCTTCTTCGACTCGACCGCGCGCGGGCAGGGTGGCTCGACGTCACGGCACCAGCTGCTGCTCGGCGTCGACGTGCCGCACGACACGGGCCGCTCGACGGTGCAGCTCTACGGAATTCTGTCGGACCTGCGCCTGCGCAACAACTTCACCGGCTTCTTCGGCGACCCGCGCGGTGATGGCCTCGAGCAGACGCACGACGTGAACACCTTCGGGCTGCGCGCGAACCACCACCGCCACTTCACCGTCTTCGGCCAGCCGCTCAACGTCGACGTCGGCATCGGCGGGCGGCGCGACGGCATCGCCCAGCTGCAGAAGGCCTACCGCGAGAGCGACGGCACGACGTTCGAAGACCAGGTCGACGCGCGCATCACGCAGAGCTCGGCGTACCTCTACGGTGAGGCCATCTACAGCCCCGGCGCCTGGCGCTTTCTGCTCGGCGCCCGCGCCGACCTCATCGCGTTCGAGGTCGTCGACAACCTCGCATTCACCGACCCGCGCTTCTACGACGGCACGGGCTACGCGCGCACCGCGCTGGGCGTGCACCCGGCGCTGAAGGCGGGCATCGAGCGCCACTTCGGCGACCACGTGCGCGTCTTCGCGAGCTACGGCGACGGGTTTCGTTCGCCGCAGGCGCGCAGCCTGGCGCAGGGTGAGCGCGCGCCGTTCGCGACGGTGCGCAGCGGCGAGCTCGGCGTCACGTTCGCGTCGAGCCGCTTCTCGGCCCAGCTCGCCGGCTTCGGGTCGTGGGTGCAAGACGACTTCTTCTTCGACCACACCGTCGGCACCACCGTGTTCGTCGGCTCGACGTTTCGAGCCGGCGCGGCGCTGCAGCTCATCGCGCGGCCCATCGAGGGCCTCGTCATCTCGGCGAGCGGCACGCTGGCGACCGCGCGGCTGCTCGAGCGCGACGCGCTGCTGCCGTACTTCGCGCCCACCGTCGCGCGCGTCGACGTCGGCTACACGAAGCCGTTCACCTGCTTCGGGCTGAGGTGCTCGGCCCGCGCCGGAGCGGCAGCGACCTTCATCGGCCCGAAGCCGCTGCCGTACGGCGACGAGTCGAACACCATCGGCCTGGTCGACGTGCGCCTCGGCGCGCGCCTGCAGTGGTTCGAGCTGCTCATCGACGTCACGAACGTGCTCGACGCCCGCTGGCGCGACGGCGAGTTCGTCTACCCGTCGCGGTTCGACCCCGACGGCGCGCAGAGCCGGCTGCCGTCGCGGCAGTTCACCGCGGGCGCTCCGCGGCAGGCCTTCTTCACCCTGATGGTGCACCTATGAAGACGAAGCTCCTCTGGTGGTGTCTGTGGTTGTCGTTGCTGCTGGGCTGCGGTGGGGTCGAGCACAGGCGCCGCACCTTCCCCGTCGAGGCCGGCTCGCAGCCCATCACCGGCACGAACGACTTCGGCTGGTCGGTGAACGTCGCGACCGCGAAGGTGAGGGTCGAGGCGGTGCGCTTCTACACCGGCAAGGTGCTCATCACGCGCGAGTGGCGGTTCGACCCCTACGTGCTGATCGGCGGCAGCGCGTGGGCGCACCCGGGCCACTACGTCGCGGGCGAGGCGCTCGGTGAGCTGCTCACGCCGGTCGACGTCGACCTGCTGGCGCCGGCGCCCGTCGAGCTCGGCGTCGCGCAGGCGGTCACGGGTGACTACGGCTCGCTCGAGCTGACCGTGACGGGGGCGCAGGTGACGGGCACCGCGACAAAGGGCGCGCAGACCGTGACGTTCGACTCGACGGCCTACTCGCCCGAGAAGGCGCTCGAAGGCGTGAAGTTCGAGAAGGTGTTGAGAGACGAAGAGGGGCGCGTGCACCTCGACGTCAAGCTGTCGACGTGGCTGGCACGCATCGACTTTGCCACGCCGTTCACCGCGAACGGCGAGGCGTACAACGGCTTTGTGCGCGGAATTCAAGACACGAGTGCTTACGAGGTGAGCTGGAAATGAGAGCGATTCTATTCGGAGTGATGTTGGCGTTGACCGCGTGCGGCGGGGGCACGGGCTCGGTCATCTTCACGGCGTACGGCGAAGAGTTCATCGAAGACAAGATTCCCGCCGAGGTGGGCACCGAGGCCGGCTTCACCGACGGCTGGGAGCTCAGGTTCACGAAGTTCGTGGTGAACCTGGGTGAGATCGAGGTCGGCGACACGAAGGGCACGAAGGTCGCCTCGATGGCGAAGCCGAAAGTGTTCGACGTGGCGAAGGCGGGCCCGGTCGAGGTGACCCGCTTCGCGAACCTGCCCGCGGGCCGGTGGGACGTGGTCGGCTACTCCATCGCGCCCGTCACCGACAGTGACACCGGCAACGCCGACGCGGCCGACGTGACCGCGATGAAGACCGGCGGCTTGAGCGTGCTCGTGGCGGGCAGCGCGACGAAGACCGGCACGACGAAGACGTTCGAGTGGGGCTTCACGACGAACACCCACTACGGCGAGTGCGAGCAGGAACAGCTCGGCAAGGGCGTCGTGGTGCCGGTCGGCGGTGAAGACACGGCGCAGCTGACGATACACGGCGACCACCTGTGGTTCGACAGCCTGCAGAGCGACGAGGCGAAGATGCGCTTCGACCCCATCGCGGCGGCCGACACCAACCCGGCCGACGGCAACGTGACGCTCGCCGAGCTCGGCGCGGTGATGCTGACGAGCCTGCCGGTGACCCAGTACGGCACGGGTGGCGCTTCGAACGTGAAGACGCTGAGAGACTTCATCGAGGTGCTGACGCGCAACCTCGGCCACTACCGCGGTGAAGGTCACTGCAACGCGATGAGCCGCTGATGGGCCGATCGGTGGGGCGACATCGAGCGAGGTCGACGTCTTCGTACCCAAAGACAGACCTTACGACGCCGAGGCGCTCGGGCGGGCGCAAGACGTGCTGCTCGACCCGAGCGACGTGACGAGCACGGTGAAGGTCGCGAGCGCCGAAGACACGGTGCTCGCGAAGCTCTGCTGGTATCGCGAGGGTCACGAAGTCTCAGACCGCCAGTGGGCCGACATTTCGGTGTCTTGAGGCTCCGTCGCTCGCAGCTCGACGACGCGTATTTGAGGCGATGGGCCAGAGGGCTGCGAGTCGACGACCTGCTCGAGCGCGCCCTCAGCGGCGCGCGCTGATCGACCTGACTTTCGGCTCGCTCGCGAAGGTGTCGCAGTCGCAGCCGCCCTACGGCCGGCTCGATCGCCCAGGCCGCGCCGGTCGAGAGGTTCGCGAGGTGTATGGCCTGACCGTGCCACGCGTCGCGGCGTCAGAAGATGACGCCCTTGAGCTGCTCCCAGCCGATGCCGAAGTGTTTGTCGGGCCACTTCGACGCAGGGTCGACGAGCTCGGCGAGCGGAATCAGCGCGGTCTTGCCCGACCACGGGTCGCTCACGAGGTACTGGCGGGCGGCGCCGGTGCCACGCACGTCAGAGAGCAGCATCGCATGGCCACTGTCCTTCCCGTTCGTGCCGACCGAGATGGGCACGTCGCGGCCGGCCTGGAGCTCGGCGTCGACCGCGGGCAGCTGCTCCTCGATGGCCGAGCGCGACCACACCTCGTGGTAGTCGAGGCGCTTGCCGGTCAGCATGCGAACCACGTCGCGCGTGTCCGAGCCGGCCTCTTTGAGGGCCTCGCCGCGCAGCGCGCCGAAGCGCTCGAGGGCGGGGTCGCCGCCGCTGTGCCGGCGAATGAGCTCGATGCCCAACCGGCCCAGCGCGACGTCGGGCAGGTCGGTGCTGCCCTTCAGGTAGCTCCACGTGGCGTTGAGCACCTTCGGGTCGAGGTTCGCCTGTCTGCCGAGGTCCCAGATGTGGTTGCGATCGAGCTCGCTGAGGGCGTCGGTGTGGCGCGTGACCGAGTCGCCACCGGCCAGCGTGAGCAGCACGCGCTGCTGCAGCGCGGTTCCGCCCGTGCCGAGCGGGTCGATGATGCCCTCGCGGTGCGCCCGCATCGCGGCGACGGGGTCGAGCTCGCCGCCAAACAGCTGCGCGGTCGTCGGCGCGCAGCTCGAGCCGTAGCGCTGATACAGCCCGTCGTTGTCGGTCGCGAGGTCGGGCCCCACGCCGAGCCCGCCGACCTCGACCCAGCCGGTGTTCACCTGTGACTGCACGTCGAGCAGCGTCGTCGAGTTGATCAGCTCCTGCTGGGGCATGCCGCGCACGTCGTTCGCGAAGCCCGAGACTTCCTTCAGGGCTTCGACCATTCCACCCAGGCCCGCCGCGTCGAGCGCCTTGTCGAACAACCCGCCCGCGACCGGAGCGGTGAGCCTCTCTTTTCGCGCGGCGACCGCCTTCAAGATGAGCGCCCGCTCGGTCTGCGCGTCGGCCTTCGGCGAGGCGGCCTGGCCCTGCGCCGCCTGGCCGAGCAGCCGCGAGACGCCGTCGTACGCCGGCTCCGGCATCTCGACGAGCGCCTGCGCGGCGCGGCTCGCCGACTCGACGCCGAGAATGCCCTCTTGGCCCGTCGGGTCCATCGGCGTGCGAGCCTTCGCCACCCCGAGCACCAGCGCCTCGCGCACCTGCGCCGTCAGCCGCGCCGAAGCGCCGTCGCTCTCGCTCGCGAGGTCGTGCACGGCCCCCCACGCCGCCACCGCGCGCGCGCCGTTCGGCTCGGCGGCGGCCGTCTTGAGCAGCGACAGCTCACGCTGGGCGGCCTCGGGCGGCAGGAGCTCGAGCCGCGACATCGTCGAGCTGATCTGGTCTTCGGCGAGCCCCGCGAAGACGAGCTGCGCGTGCGTCTGCGCCCTCTGCGTCGCCTTCGCCGCGACCGCGCCGTCGAACGACGACTTGAGTGAGGTGAGCGCGTCGGCCAGCGCGTTGCTCGCAGGCGCCGCAGGTTTCGCCGGCGCCGCAGCCCCAGCGCTCGCCGCCTTCTTCACTGCGTTCGCGACGTCGGCGGCGAGGTCGAAGGGAGACTTGAGGCCGAAGAGGGACATGTGGACATTGTCGGCCCGCCGCAACCCATTGTTTCTACTGTGACTTTGGCGGTCGCAGACCCACGTGTCGGTGTGACCCCCGCGGTCACGCGGAGCCGCTCTTCGAGCACCCGAGGCGTGGCGAAAGGCGCTCAGCGCTTCGACAGCTTCGCGCGCAGCTTCGCGAGCTCGTCTTCAGCACGCTTGCGGGCCGCTGCCTCTTCTTGGCGCAGCCGTGCCTCTTCTTGGCGCAGCCGCGCCTCTTCTTCTGCGCGCGCCTCGGCGTCGGCCAACAGCTGTTCGAGCCGCGTCACGAACTCGTCGGTCTCGAGCAGCAGCGCGGTGCCCGCATAGAAGCGGAGCTTCGTGCCCTCGACCTGCAGCTCGAGCCCCAGCGCCGCCGACGCGTACCGCCCGAGCTGCGGCACGATGGCGGTGTACTTCTTCGACTTCGCGCTCGGCAGCCGGTACGCCGACAGCCGGTGGCGCGCACAGTCGTAGAGAAAGTACTCGGGGATGCCGAGCTGCGCGTAGCGCGTCACGTTGTACTCGGCGTCCTTCTTGCGGTCGCCGCCGTAGTGAACCTCCATCACCCAGTCGAGGCCCTTGCCCTCGGCCGAGACCACCCATTTCGTGCGCTTCTTCACCTCGGCGTCGACGACCGCCAGCAGGTCGGGCGCGAAGCGCGGCGCCCCCGGGTAGTAGGTCGGCAGCTCGGCAGCCAGGTACACCTTTCTCTTCTGGCGGCGAAACCAGCTGCGCAGGGTGCTCAGCGCGTCGACCTTGGCAGCGAAGTGCCAGTCACCTTCGGGCGGCGACATCTCGGCGTCGGTCACCTCATCGGGCAGCGCGGCCACGACCTCGGCGCGCTGCTTTGCGGTGAGGCGGGCCCACACCTCTTGGGTGGGCGCCATCGGGAAACCCTGGCTCGACCTGGGCAGAACGACCATACGAACTTCAGAGCCTAACGTGCGCCGACCAGCGCCGCGAGCCGCTGCGCCGAGCGCGTTGACAACCCCAAATACCGGGCCCTAGACGGTCGAACAGAGCTGCAGCGGCGCGGCGTTCACGTGCCGCGCGCGAAAAGGAACCGACATGTCGCGCCTCGTCGCCCCACCCGCCGTCTCACCGTACAAGCCGAAGCACCACGTTCGTATGGTCAGCGCGGCGTCGCTGTTCGACGGCCACGACGCCGCCATCAACGTGATGCGGCGGCTGCTGCAGGCGTCGGGCGCCGAGGTGATTCACCTCGGGCACAACCGATCGGTGTCTGAAATCGTGAAGTGCGCGATTCAAGAAGACGTGCAGGGCATCGCGCTCACGTCGTACCAGGGCGGGCACGTCGAGTTCCTGAAGTACATGATCGACCTGCTGAAAGAGGCGAACGCGAACATCAAGGTCTTCGCGGGCGGCGGCGGCACCATTCTGCCCACCGAAATCGAAGAGCTGCACGCCTACGGAGTCACCCGCATCTACTCGCCCGACGACGGCCGCGCGATGGGCCTGCAGGGCATGATCAACGACGTCATTCAGAAGTGCGACTTCGAGAAGCGCGGCCCCGACTTCGCCGGCCTGCTCGCGGGCCTGACGAAGCGCGAGCCCGCCACGATCGGCGGCCTCATCACCATCGCCGAGAACTTCCCCGACGCCGGCGGCGCGCTGCGCAAGGCGCTGCCGAAGACCGACCGCAAGGTGCCCGTGCTCGGCATCACCGGCACCGGTGGCGCCGGCAAGTCGAGCCTCATCGACGAGCTGGTGCGGCGGTTTCTCGACGACGACGCGAAGCAGACCATCGCGGTGCTGTCGGTCGACCCGTCGAAGCGCAAGACGGGCGGCGCGCTGCTCGGCGACCGCATTCGTATGAACGCCATCGACGACCCGCGCGTGTACATGCGCTCGCTGGCGACGCGGCAGTCGAACCTCGCGCTGTCGAAGCACGTGGCCGAGAGCATCGACATCTGCCGCGCGGCGGGCTTCGACCTGGTCATCGTCGAGACGTCGGGCATCGGCCAGTCGGACACCGAGATCACCGACCACGCCGACGCGTCGCTCTACATCATGACCGCCGAGTACGGCGCGGCGACGCAGCTCGAGAAGATCGACATGCTCGACTTCGCCGACGTCATCGCCATCAACAAGTTCGACAAGCGCGGCTCGCTCGACGCCCTGCGCGACGTGAAGAAGCAGTGGAAGCGAAACCACAACGCGTTCGACGTCGGCGACGACGCCGTGCCGGTGTACGGCACCATCGCCTCGCAGTTCAACGACCCCGGGATGAACCAGCTGTACCGCGCCGTCATCGACGTCATCGTGAAGAAGACGGGCGCGAAGCTCTCGACGGCGCGGCCGATGACCGCGGGCATGAGCGAGAAGAAGTTCATCATTCCGCCCGACCGCACGCGGTACCTGGCCGAGCTCGCCGAGACCTGCGAGGGCTATGACCAGTGGGTGAAGCAGCAGGCCGCCATCGCGCGGCGCATGTACCAGCTGCGCGGCACCATCGACGCCCTGCGCGCGAACGTCGGCAAGACCCGGTTGGAAATCGTCGAGCCCAAGAGCACCGACGGCGTCGTGCACGTCACCCAGAAGGTCGAAGGTGAGCCCGCCTACGTGAGCGAGCTCGCCGCGCTCTACGCCGAGCTCGAGGGCCGCCTGCACCCCGAGTGCAAGAAGCTGCTCGACGAGTGGCCGGCGACGAAGAAGCGCTACGCCGCCGCGAAGTACCAGTACCAGGTGCGCGAGAAGGTCATCGAGCTCGACCTCTTCTCAGAGACCCTCTCACACCTGCGCGTGCCGAAGGTCTCGCTGCCCCGCTACGAAGACTGGGGCGACGTGCTGACGTGGCTCTTGCGCGAGGCGCCTCCGGGCCAGTTTCCCTTCACGGCGGGCGTGTTCCCCTTGAAGCGCGAGGGCGAAGACCCGGCGCGCATGTTCGCGGGCGAAGGTGGCCCCGAGCGCACGAACCGCCGCTTCCACTACGTCTCGCGCGGCCTGCCCGCGAAGCGCCTCTCGACCGCGTTCGACTCGGTCACCCTGTACGGCGAAGACCCCGACCACCGCCCCGACATCTACGGCAAGGTCGGCAACTCGGGCGTCAGCATCGCGAACGTCGACGACGCCAAGAAGCTGTACTCGGGCTTCGACCTCGCCGACCCGGCGACCAGCGTGTCGATGACCATCAACGGCCCCGCCCCGATGTTGCTCGGCTTCTTCTTGAACGCCGCCGTCGACCAGGGGTGCGAGAAGTGGGTTCGCGCGAACGGCAAGGTGCAAGAGGTCGAAGAGAAGATTGCAGCGCTGTACAGCAAGCGCGGCGTCGAGCGGCCGCGCTACCAGGGCAAAATTCCCGACGGCAACGACGGCCTCGGGCTGATGCTGCTCGGTGTCTCGGGCGACGAGGTGCTGCCGCGCGACGTCTACGAGAAGATTCGCGCGCAGACGCTGTCGCAGGTGCGAGGCACGGTGCAGGCCGACATCTTGAAAGAAGACCAGGCGCAGAACACCTGCATCTTCTCGACCGAGTTCGCCCTGAGGCTGATGGGCGACATTCAGCAGTTCTTCATCGAGCAGAAGGTTCGAAACTTCTACTCGGTGAGCATCAGCGGGTACCACATCGCCGAAGCCGGGGCGAACCCCATCAGCCAGCTCGCGTTCACGCTCGCGAACGGCTTCACGTTCGTCGAGTACTACCTGTCGCGCGGCATGAACATCGACGACTTCGCGCCGAACCTGTCGTTCTTCTTCTCGAACGGTATGGACCCCGAGTACACGGTCATCGGCCGCGTCGCCCGCCGCATCTGGTCGCGAACGATGCGCGACAAGTACGGCGGCAACGAGCGCTCGCAGAAGCTGAAGTACCACATTCAGACCTCGGGCCGGTCGCTGCACGCTCAAGAGATTTCGTTCAACGACATTCGCACCACGCTGCAGGCGCTGCTCGCGCTGCAAGACAACTGCAACTCGCTGCACACGAACGCGTACGACGAGGCCATCACCACGCCGACCGAAGAGAGCGTGCGCCGCGCCCTCGCGATTCAGCTCGTCATCAACAAAGAGTTCGGCCTCGCCAAGAACGAGAACCCGACGCAGGGCTCGTTCATCGTCGAAGAGCTCACCGACCTCGTCGAGGCCGCCGTGCTCGCCGAGTTCCGCGCGCTGTCGGAGCGCGGCGGCGTGCTCGGCGCCATGGAGCGCATGTACCAGCGCTCGAAGATTCAAGAAGAGTCGCTGTACTACGAGACGCTCAAGCACGACGGCTCGCTGCCGCTCATCGGCGTGAACACCTTCTTGGACCCGAAGGGCTCGCCCACCGTCACGCCGCCCGAGGTGATTCGCGCGACGAAAGACGAGAAGGACTACGCCATCACCTCGCGCGACGCGTTCTGGAAGCGCAACGAAGCCACCGGCCCGAAGGCGCTCGAGCAGCTCAAGCGCTCGGCGCTCGACGGCCAGAACGTGTTCGCCTCGCTGATGGAGGCCTGCAAGGTCTGCACGCTCGGCCAGCTCTCGAAGGCGCTCTACCAGGTCGGCGGGCAGTACCGCCGAAACATGTAGCCATGGCTGCCGGCACCGAAGCAGCGTGGCGCGCCCTCGTCGAAAAAGAGCTCGGCGGCGCACCGTTCGACAAGGCGCTCGTGCTGCAGGCGCTCGACGGCGTCTCGATTCAGCCGCTCTACACGGCCAGGCCGGCAGCGGCGTTTCGCGAGCTGCGGCCCGGCGCCGGCGTGAAGCTGTGCACGCGCGACGCTGAAGACCTGAAAGAAGGCGCCGACGCGCTGTGGCTCGACGCCGGCGCGCTCGCCTCGGCACCGGCGCGTGCAGCGCTCGTCGTCGACGTCGGTGCAGCAGACCCCGTCGCGGCGGCCCGCGCTGCAGCGGCACACGAACCCGACGGCGCGATGCTCGCGTTCGACCCGCTCAGCACCGGCGCTTCGCTCGACCTGCTGCCCCAGGTCGCTCAGGCCTTCGGCCCCGGCCGCCCCGCCGTCTGCATCTCGACGCTCGCCCACCACAACGCCGGCGCCGATGCCGCCGACGAGCTCGCGTGTGCGCTCTCGACCTTCGCGGCGTACCTGCGGCGGCTCGATGACCCCGCGCAGGTGTGGTTTCGCGTCGCCGTCGGCCGCGAGACGTTCTTCGAGCTGTGCAAGCTGCGCGCGCTGCGCGCGTGCCACGCCCGGCTGCTGAACGCCTGCGGAGTCACCGCCCCCCCGCGCGCCTTCATTCACGCCGTCGCGTCGGCGCGCACGCTCACGCAGCGCGACCCGTGGGTGAACATGCTGCGCGTCACCACGCAGGCGTTCGCGGCGATGACGGGCGGCGCAGACCTCTTCACCCCGCTCGCCTTCGACGAAGCGCTGGGCGACGCCTCGGCGCTCGGCCGCCGCGTCGCGCGCAACACGCTGCTGGTCTTGCGCGACGAGAGCGGCTTGGGCCGCGTGGCCGACCCCGCCGGCGGCTCGTACACGTTCGAGACGTTGACCGACGACCTCGCGCGCGAGGCGTGGAAGCGGTTTCAACAGCTCGAGCGCGACGGCGGCATCGAGAAGGCGCTGCCGTCGCTTCGAGAGCGCTTCGCGAAGGCCGCCCGTGAGCGCGCCGACCGCGTGGCGAAGCGCAAGCTGCCGGTGCTCGGCGTCGGCGAGTTCGCGAACCTCGACGAGGTGCTGCCGAAGCCGGCGAAGGCCGGGGGCGACCCGAACGTTCGCCGCGACGCCGAAGCGCTCGAGGCCCTGCGGCTCGAGGCCGAAGCCGCGAAGCGCGCGCCCGTGCTGCTGCTGACGCTCGGCAGCTTCGCCGAGTCGCGCCCGCGCGCCGGCTTCGCGCAGGGCTTCTTCGCCGCAGCAGGCCTGCGCTCGCGTGAGGTGACCGCCCCCGAACGCGCCGCCGTCGTCTGCGTGTGCGGCAGTGACGAGCGCTACGCCACCGAGGCCGCGCGAGCCGTGCGCGAGCTGAAGGCGCTCGGCGCGAAGCGGGTGCTGCTCGCGGGCAGGCCGGGCGCGCTGCAAGGAGCGCTCGAAGAGGCAGGCCTCGACGGCTCAATCTTTCTGGGCTGCGACGTGCCGGCGACCGTGCGGCCGCTCCTCGAGGTGCTCTCGTCATGAAGCTGCCCGACTTCAGCGCCGTGCCGTTCGAGGCCGCGCCACCGACGACCGGCGCCCAGCGAGCCTTCGAGACCCCCGAGGGCATCACGCTCGCCGGCGCGTACGCGGCCGAGGCGCTGCCGCACCTGGGCTCGCTGCCGGGCATCGCTCCGTTCGTGCGCGGCCCCTACCCCACGATGTACGTGCAGAAGCCGTGGACGGTGAGGCAGTACGCCGGCTTCTCGACCGCCGAGGCGTCGAACGCGTTCTACCGAAAGAACCTCGCCGCAGGTCAGATGGGCCTCAGCATCGCGTTCGACCTCGCGACCCACCGCGGCTACGACAGCGACCACCCGCGGGTCGCCGGCGACGTCGGCATGGCGGGCGTCGCCATCGACTCGATTCTCGACATGCGCCTGCTGTTCGACGGCATCCCCCTCGACAAGATGAGCGTGTCGATGACGATGAACGGCGCGGTGCTGCCGATTCTCGCGCTCTACGTCGTCGCCGCCGAAGAGCAGGGCGTGAAGCCTGAAGCCCTCGCGGGCACCATTCAGAACGACATTCTCAAAGAGTTCATGGTGCGGAACACGTACATCTACCCGCCCGCCCCTTCGATGAAGGTCATCGCCGACATCTTCGCGTTCACCGCGCGAAGAATGCCGAAGTTCAACTCCATCTCAATCTCGGGGTACCACATGCAAGAGGCCGGAGCGACCGCCGACCTCGAGCTCGGCTACACGCTCGCCGACGGCCTCGAGTACGTGCGCACCGGCGTCGCCGCGGGGCTCGACGTCGACGCGTTCGCGCCGCGGCTGTCGTTCTTCTTCGCCATCGGCATGAACTTCTTCATGGAGGTCGCCAAGCTGCGCGCCGCGCGCCTCTTGTGGGCCGAGCTGATGGCCGAGTTTCGACCCCAGAGCAGCAAGAGCCTCGCGCTGCGCACGCACTGCCAGACGTCGGGCTGGTCGCTGACGGCGCAAGACGTCTACAACAACGTGGTGCGCACGTGCGTCGAGGCGATGGCCGCGACGCAGGGCCACACGCAGAGCCTGCACACGAACTCGCTCGACGAGGCGCTGGCGCTGCCGACCGACTTCTCGGCGCGCATCGCGCGCAACACGCAGCTGCAGCTGCAGCTCGAGTCGGGCACGACGCGGCCGGTCGACGCGTGGGGCGGCAGCTACTACGTCGAGAAGCTGACGCACGAGCTGGCCGAGAAGGCGCGCGGGCACCTGCGCGAGGTGGCGGGCCTGGGCGGCATGGTGAAGGCGCTCGAGGCCGGCATCCCCAAGCTGCGCATCGAAGAGGCGGCGGCGCGCACGCAGGCGCGCATCGACTCGGGGCGGCAGGTCATCATCGGCGTGAACCGGTTCAAGCCCGAGCGCGACGAGGCGGTGCCGGTGCTGAAGGTCGACAACGCGGCGGTGCGCAAGACGCAGATTGAGCGGCTCGAGAAGCTGCGCCGAGAGCGAGACGAGAAGAAGGTGTTCGAGGCGCTCGACGCGATGACCGCGTGTGCTGAAGGGCGTGGTGGCAACCTGCTCGAGCTCGCCATCGCGGCGGCGCGGGCGCGGGCGTCGGTGGGTGAGATGTCGTTCGCGCTCGAGAAGGTGTGGGGGCGTCACCAGGCCGAGATCAAGGCCATCGCGGGCGTGTACGCTCGTGAGGTGGGCGAGACCGCACCCCAGGTCGTGGCGCTGCAGGCGCGCACGAAGGCGTTCTTGGGCCGCGAGGGTCGCAGGCCGCGCATTCTCGTCGCGAAGATGGGGCAAGACGGGCACGACCGCGGGCAGAAGGTCATCGCGAGCGCGTTCGCCGACCTCGGCTTCGACGTCGACATCGGGCCGCTGTTTCAGACGCCCGAAGAGACCGCCCGCGCCGCGGTCGAGAACGACGTGCACATCATCGGCGCGAGCTCGCTCGCCGCGGGTCACCTGACGCTGGTGCCGGCGCTGAAGGCGGCGCTCGCGAAGCTGAACCGCCCCGACATTCTGGTGGTGGTGGGCGGCGTCATACCCCCCGACGACTACCCGGCCTTGAGGGCCGCGGGCGCGGCTGAAATTTTCGGGCCCGGCACCGTCATCGCCGAGGCCGCAGCGTCGCTGCTCGACCGCCTCGAGAGCGGGGCCTGACGTGCGACGCGGGCGGCTCACGCTCGAGGCCTACGAGAGCGGAGTTCGCGCCGCCGACCGCACCGTGCTCGCGCAGGCCATCACGCTCGTCGAGAGCCGCGACGACACCGATGGCCAGCTCGCGCAGGCGCTGCTCACGCGGCTCATGCCGCACACCGGCGCCGCGCGGCGCGTCGGCATCACCGGGGTGCCCGGCGTCGGTAAGTCGACGCTCATCGACGCGCTCGGCATGCAGCTGCTCGCGGCCGGCAAGAAGGTCGCGGTGCTCGCCATCGACCCGTCGAGCAGCCTGACGGGCGGCTCGATTCTCGGCGACAAGACGCGCATGGCGCGGCTCTCGGTGGCGCCGAACGCGTTCATCAGGCCGTCGCCGAGCGGGCTCACGCCGGGCGGCATCGCGCGGCGCACGCGCGAGACGATGTTGCTCTGCGAGGCGGCCGGGTTCGACGTGGTGCTGGTCGAGACGGTCGGCGTGGGCCAGGGCGAGACGGCCGTCAGCGAGATGGTCGACTTCTTTCTCGTGCTCATGCTGCCGGGCGCGGGCGACGAGCTGCAGGGCATCAAGAAGGGCGTGCTCGAGCTCGCCGACGGCATCGCCGTGAACAAGTGCGACGGTGACAACGCGCGGCGGGCGCGCGTCGCGCTGGCGGAGCTGAAGGCCGCGCTGCACTACCTGCCGCGGCGGCGCCTCACCTGGGCGACGCGCGTCGAGGCCGTGTCGGGGCTGACCGGCGAGGGGTTGGGCGCCGTGTGGCAGATGGTCGAAGCGCACCGCGCGATGCTCGAAGACACGGGGCAGCTGAAGACACTGCGCGCCGAGCAGCAGAGGTCTTGGCTGTGGTCGCTCTTGAACGAGCGGTTCGAGGCGGCGTTTCGGGCGAACGCGCAGGTCGCGGCGATGTTGCCGGGCGTCGAGGCGCAGGTGGTGGAGGGGAAGACGACCGCGCCGCTGGCGGCCGAGAAGCTGTTTGCCGCCTTCCAGCGTCAGCCGTGACGGGCTTCTGGTCGCTGCGTTTCTGGTCGCTGCGCTCCCGTTTCCGCGCCAGAGGCGCGGTGCTCCCGTTTCCGCGCCAGCGGCGCGGGCTCCAACGTCTTCGGCAGGTCGCGCGATCGGCACGCACGCAGACCGGCTGACGCTGAAAGACGACTGAGGCCTCGCCCGCGGTCGGGGCCGTCGTCGGGGTGCCGGGCTGATTCAGCACCTCGGGCCTGGGTCGCGGTGTGCTGGCTTCGAGCGGCCGCGCGCTGGCCGGCAGAGATGCGGCGGGATTTTCCCGAGGCCGACGCCCTCTTGGGGCGACAGGTGTGAGGGCGACTTTTCACTGTCGCCAAGGGGTAAAAGTCTACCCCTTCGAAGCATTTCAAAAGTCGCCCTCCAACCCCGCGGGCCTGAGCTCGCTCGCAGCGGCCGTGCGCCGCGATGCGCTCGTCGAAGGCCGAATCGGTCAGACTGCATCAGAAGCCACCGAGCATCAGAAGAAGGCCACCGACGACGCAGATGCCGATGGCCGCGAGCAGGAAGACGCTCGCAGGCAAGACGTGTGCGCCGAGCCGGGTGCGCAGCCCGTCGTTCTTGAACATCGTGGCAAGCACCCCAGCCGAGCTCATCACCGACGCCACGACGAGCAGCAGCCCGGGGATGCTGAAGAGCCGCCAGATGATGAGCGCTCCCATGGCGAACAGCGGCGAGAAGTAGGCCGTGCTCTTCACCCAGCTCGCCGTGCGCGCGCCGGCGGCGTCGATTTCACCGACGTCGAAACACCTCTCGCAGACCACGTCGCCCGCGTCGTTGAACATGACGTCGCGCTCGCTCTTGAAGAAGGTGCCGCAGCGGGAGCAGGCCTGGGTCATGCGACGCCGCATGTTTAGCCGCGCGTGTCGCCGTGGTGCCATTCGGCCGGGCGCCCCACCCCACGGTTACCTCTGAGCTCGGCCATGATCGGCTTGCCGCCGACAGCAAATCGGCATATGCAGATACATCGATGGAGTCGTTGACCGAAGCCTTTCGCGCCCTGGGTGACCCCACCCGCCTGCGCATCTTGAAGCTCATCGCAGCGGCGCGGCTGAACGTGACCGAGGTCGTCTCGCTCATCGGCGTCGGCCAGTCGTCGGTGTCGCACCACCTGACCAGGCTGAAGGCGCTCGACCTGATTCGTGAAGAGCGGCTCGGCACCTACACGTATTACTCGCTCGCCGCCGACGAGAAGGCCCCGCTGTGGCCGCTCATTCAGCTCGCCCGCACCAGCGAAGACCCGCACGGCGACGCCGGTCGCTTGAACGAGCTCTTGCGCCGCCGCGAAGACGTTCAGACATTGAACGAGAAGCTGCTCGAGCCCGGCCAGTCGTGGCACCTGTGGAGCGCCGCCCTGGGCTCGTTGCTCCCGCCCCTCGACGTCGTCGACTTCGGCTGCGGCACCGGCGTGCTGACGCTCGAGCTCGCCCGCTGGGCGAAGAAGGTCACCGCCATCGACAAGAGCGAGCCCGTGCTCGCCCGCGCCCGCGCCGCCGCCGAGCGCGAGGGGCTCACGAACATCGCGTTTCTCGCCGCCGACCTGTGCGAGCTGCCGCTGCCGTCGTCGAGCGCCGACCTCGTCGTCAGCTCGCAGAGCCTGCACCACGTCGAAGACATCGCCGCCGTGCTCGCCGAGGGCGCGCGCCTGCTCCGCCCCAACGGTCGGCTCGTGGTGCTCGAGCTGTTCCCCCACGGCGAAGAGTGGGTGAAGAGCCGCCTCGGCCACGAGCACCTCGGCATCGAGCCCGCCGTTCTCGAGGCCGCGATGCGCGCGGCCGGCCTCGAGCCGCTCACGCAGCGGCTGCCCGCCGTGAAGGGGCCGCAGTCACCGTTCAAGGCATTTCTCGTCACTGGAACCCGCGCGCGCAAGCCGCATGGAAAGCAGAGGGCCGCATGACTTCACCGTTCGAAGAGCTCGTCTCACAGCGCATCGCCATCATCGATGGGGCGATGGGCTCACTCATTCAGACCTACCGCCTCGAAGAGAAAGACTTTCGCGGTGAGCGCTTCGCCGCGCACGGCAAAGACCTGAAGGGCAACAACGACCTCTTGTGCCTGACCCGCCCCGACGTCATCGAGGCGATTCACCTGCGCTACTTCGACGCCGGCGCCGACCTCGTCGAAACGAACACCTTCTCGAGCACCTCCATCGCGCAGGCCGACTACGAGCTCTCGCACCTTGCGCGCGAGCTGAACCTCGCCGCCGTGAAGTGTGCCCAGAACGCCGCGCGCGCCGCCGAGGCCAAGACGCCCGGCCGCCGCTGCTTCGTCGCCGGCGCCATCGGCCCGCTCAACCGCACGCTCTCGATGTCGCCCGACGTGAACCGGCCCGACTACCGCGCGGTGAGCTGGAAAGAGGTCACCGAGGCCTACCACGAGCAGGTGCTCGCCCTGATGGAGGGCGGCGTCGACGTGCTGCTCGTCGAGACCGTCTTCGACACGCTCAACGCGAAGGCGGCGCTGTTCTCGATCGAAGAGGTGTTCGAGCAGCTCGGCCGCCGCGTGCCCGTGATGGTGTCGGTCACCATCACCGACGCTTCGGGCCGCACGCTCTCGGGCCAGACGCTCGGCGCGTTCTACGACTCGATTCGCCACGCGAAGCCGTTCAGCGTCGGCATCAACTGCGCGCTCGGCGGCAAAGAGATGCGCCCGTACATGCAAGAGCTCTCGCGCATCGCCGAGTGCAAGGTCAGCTGCTACCCGAACGCGGGCCTGCCCAACGCGTTCGGCGGCTACGACGAGACGCCCGAAGACATGGCGCGCATCTTGAGCGACTTCGCGAAGCAGGGCTGGCTGAACCTCGTGGGCGGCTGCTGTGGGTCGACGCCCGAGCACATCGCGGCCATCGCGAAGTCGGTGAAGGGCCTCGCGCCGCGCGGCAAGACCGAGCGCAAGCACACGATGCGGCTCTCGGGCCTCGAGTCGCTGCACGTGGAGACCCGGGCACCATGAGCACGAGCACCGGCGCCAGCAACGCGTCGCAGTTCTTGATGGTCGGTGAGCGCACGAACATCACCGGCAGCCCGAAGTTCGCGAAGGCGCTGAAGGCCGGCGACTGGAACGAGTGCCTCGCCATCGCGCGCCAGCAGGTCGAGGCGGGCGCGAACATCATCGACATCAACGTCGACGAGGCGCTCATCGACGGCGAAGCGACGATGGTGAAGTTCTTGAACCTCATCGCGGCCGAGCCCGACATCTGTCGCGTGCCGGTGATGCTCGACAGCTCGAAGTGGAGCGTGCTCGAAGCCGGCCTGCGCTGCGTGCAGGGCAAGGCGATCGTGAACTCCATCTCGCTGAAAGACGGCGAGGCCGAGTTCTTGCGGCGCGCGAAGCTCTTGCGCCGCTACGGCGCAGCAGCGGTGGTGATGGCGTTCGACGAGCAGGGCCAGGCGGCCTCGCGCGACGACAAGGTGCGCATCTGCACGCGCGCATACAACCTGCTCACCAGCAACGGCTTTCACGCCGAAGACATCATCTTCGACCCGAACATTCTCACGGTCGCGACGGGCATCGAAGAGCACAACAACTACGCGGTCGACTTCTTCGAGGCGACGCGCATCATCAAGGCGACCCTGCCCCACGCGAAGGTGTCGGGCGGCGTCTCGAACGTGTCGTTCTCGTTTCGCGGCAACAACCCGGTGCGCGAGGCGATTCACGCGGCCTTCTTGTTCCACGGCGTCAAGGCCGGCATGGACATGGGCATCGTCAACGCCGGCATGCTGGGCGTGTACGAAGAGATACCCGCCGACCTGCTCGAGCGCGTCGAAGACGTGCTGCTCAACCGGCGGCCCGACGCGACCGACCGGCTGGTCTCGTTCGCCGACGCGCTGAAGGCGAAGAGCGGGCCCGCGGGCTCGACGCAGGCGGTGAAAGAAGACCTCGCGTGGCGCTCGGGCACGGTGGCGCAGCGGCTGAGCCACGCGCTGGTGAAGGGCATCGACCAGTACGTCGAGCAAGACACCGAAGAGGCGCGGCAGCAGTACAAGCGGCCGCTCGACATCATCGAAGGCCCGCTGATGGACGGCATGCGCGTCGTCGGCGACCTGTTCGGCGCCGGCAAGATGTTCTTGCCGCAGGTGGTGAAGTCGGCGCGCGTGATGAAGCGCGCGGTCGCGTACCTCACGCCGTTCATGGAAGAAGAGAAGAAGGCCGCCGCCGCCGCGGGCTCCGACACGCGCTCACAGGGCCGCGTGCTGCTCGCCACCGTGAAGGGCGACGTGCACGACATCGGCAAGAACATCGTGGGCGTCGTGCTGGCCTGCAACAACTACGACGTCATCGACCTCGGCGTGATGGTGCCGTGCGAAAAAATCTTGAGCGTCGCGAAAGAGAAGAAGGTCGACGTGGTGGGCCTGTCGGGCCTCATCACGCCGTCGCTCGACGAGATGGTGAGCGTCGCGAAAGAGCTGACGCGAGAGGGCTTCGACGTGCCGCTGCTCATCGGCGGCGCGACGACGAGCCACCCGCACACGTCGGTCAAAATTTCGCCCGAGTACTCGCACGGCGTGGTGCACGTGCTCGACGCGTCGCGCGTGGTGAACGTCGTGAGCGCGCTCTTGTCGCCCGAGCAGAAGCCCGGCTTCCTGGGTGAGGTGCAGAAGAAGCAGGCGTCGGCGCGCGCCGACTTCGAAGCGCGCCGCTCGCAGCGCAAGCTGCTCACGCTCGAGCAGGCCCGCGCGAACCGCGCGACGTACGACTGGTCG
>JAEUJP010000289.1 GCA_016793725.1 Myxococcaceae bacterium
TACCCGCATGCGTCGCAGCCCGGCCGCTGCAGGGTCAACCCCCCCGCTGTCGGCTGTCGCCCGCAGGCTGCCGGCGACAACTCGCGCCGCGCCACCTCTGACGTGCAGGCGGCACGAGAGCTGCTGGGCGGCGCGCTGATGCGTCGCGCCCTCATTCTGCTCCTCGTCGCGTGTGGCCGCACCGGGCTGACGCCGCTCGACACCGAACCCCCTGTGTGCGCGCGCGTGGGCTGGCGGCCCGGCGTGCCGTTCACCGTCGCGAGCCCCTACGAGGCGAGCGCCAGCGTGGCGACGCTGCTCGACGCGAGCGCGGTGCAGGTGTGGCCGGGCGCCGCGCAGTCGTTCGACTGGCTCGGCCGGCCGCTCGGCCCGAGCGTCGCGGTGCCGGCGACCGGGTTCGTCTACGTCTCGCCGCTCGGTGGCGCAGCGGGGCTCGCCTGGGTCGAGCGCGGCACCTGGCACACCGCGCGCCTCGATGGAGCGCAGCTCACGCCCGGCGGCACCTACCCGGCCGAGCCGGGCCTGCCGAAGGTCGTCGAGGCCGGCGGGCGCCTGCTCCTCGGGGTCGGGGGCGACGAGCACGTGGTGGTGCACGGCGCGGCGCAGCGCCTCGAGCTCGGGCCCGGCGGCCGCATCGCGCACGCGTTCGCCGACGGTGACTCTTCGGTGTGGCTCTGGTCGCCGAAAGACGGGCCGACCCAGCTCAGCCGCGTCTCGCTCGACGGCGCGCGCCTCGCGCCCGACGTCACGCTCTTCGCAGGCCCGGTCGTCGACCCGTCGACGGTCTCGCTGCGGCACACGTTCATCGCGGCGGCGAGCTGCGGCGACGGTGAGCTCGCGTTCGCCACGCTCGAGACGCTGTCGCAGCAGACGCCGCTGCGCTCGCGGCTCTCGCTCGGCCGCATGAGGCTCGACGGCAGCATCGTCGCGCCGCTCACGCCGGTGGCCGCCGACGACCACTTCGCGTGGATGCCTGCGCTCTGGTGCGACGCAGACCACACCGCCATCGTGTGGGTCGAGAACGTCGCTGCGAGCGCCGGCGGTCTCGTCTCGGCGACGCGCCTGATGTTCGACGACGGCACGGGGGCGGTCGCGCTCGACGACCTCGCGGGCTCGGCGGCCTACTTTCCCCGGCTCTCACGCAGCGGCGGCGAGCACGCGAGAAGTGACGGCGACGACCTCGTCGTCGCGTGGGTGCGCTACGGTGACGCCGGCTACTCGTCGCACCTGATGAAGCTCGGCTGCCGCTGAGGCGCGCCACCTCACTTCGGGTCGATGGTGCCCTCGGGCATCTCACTCTCGAGCGCCGCGCGCGCCGAGGCGTCGAACACCCCGTCGTCGCCGTAGGCCTGGAGCGTCGACATCCACCTCCGCGAGCTCTTCAGCGCCGCGTCGTACCGTTCGTGAAACCCGGTGAACACCTCGTCGCGCGCCGCTTCCTTCTCGGGCCTGGGCGCCACCCGCCTGCCGAGCGGCCCCGAGATGAGCTTCACGTAGGAGCTGTAGCCGTTCGCCCAGCTGCGAAAGAGCCCCCGCGATGGCGCCTTGCCCCACGCGGCCTTCAGCACGCGCTGCACGGCGTCGCTCACGGGCCCCTTCTTCCACAGCGGCGACGCGTCGACGTCGCAGTGCTCGAGCAGCGCCTGCGTGCCCATCACCTCGAAGCCGTAGCGCGCATCGTGAAACAAGATGCTCTGGTACTTCTCGACCTCGAGGTGCTGGCGCTGCGGCGTGTCGCCGAGCCGCTCGGCCCGCGCCCGAGCGAGCGCGTTGATGTGCGGGTGCATCGAGCGGTCGACCGCCGCGTGGCAGATGTAGCCGGCCGCCAGCGCACGCAGCCACGCGCCCTCTTCGCCCTTCAGCCGAACACCCTCTTCCATCAGGCCGCGGCCCACGGCGATGGGCGCCTTGTGGTGCGTGACGTCGCCCCACGGCGAGGGCGCTGGCCCCACCTTCGCGAGGTAGCGCACCACGCCCCACCAGAACGCGTCGAAGTACGGCAGGTCGACGAACAGCGCGCCCAGCTTCGCCGCGCTCGAGCTCACCCCCGAATCGCCGAGCACCGAGAAGTGAATGCCTTCGGCGGGCACGGCTCGCGCCCCTTCAGCCTTCGTCGATGCCCGAGATGCCGAG
>JAEUJP010000326.1 GCA_016793725.1 Myxococcaceae bacterium
AGGTCGCCTGCGCCGCGCTCATGCTCGTGCAGAAGAAGTCGGGCCAGCCGATTCGTGAAGACGACGGCAAGGTCGCCTTTCACGACGACGACTACCGCGCCATCGGCGAGGCGATGCTGCTGCACTACGAGAAGAAATCGACGCGCATGATGACGCCGAAGGCCGTGCTGCGCGTCGCCGAGCTGCTCGAGAACGATGAGATCGCGAAGTTGAACCGCAAGGCCGGCTTCGCCGACCCCGCCTCGAAGAAGCCCCCGCTCGGCCGGTGGAAGCGCGCGGCCGAGAAGTGGCTCAACGCCCGCGAGACGAACCCCGCCATGCTGCAGGGCCTCGTGAAGGCCGGCTTCAAAGAGACGTTGAAGCAGCTCTCGCGCAAGGCCGGCTACAAGCCCGACAGCCAGACGTTCTTCGAGGTGCTCGGCTGGAAGCAGAAGCAGGCGGCCGGTGGCCACCGCACGGTGGGGCTCACCGACCTGAAGCTCCAGAAGTCGGAGCGCTTCGACGGCCTGTCGGAGGCCGAGATCTGCGAGGCCATCGACACCCAGCGCCTCTCGTACAAAGAGGTCGTGGGCCGCCTGCCGAAAGACGTGGGCCTCACGCCCGCGATCATGGTGGCCCTGCTGCCGACGCTGTCTGACAAAGACCTGCGCATCATGACCCCCACGCTCGAAGAGCTGGGCCTGATGGCCGAGCCCGAGATTCGCAAGCGGTGGGAGGCCGCCATCGCCACGGCCACCGACCAGCGCGCGCTCAACATCGCCAAGAACGTGAAGTCGAAGGCCCTGCGCGAGAAGCTCGAAGAGGCGTCAGACAACGCCGCGAAGAAGGCCGTCGCGGCCGCCACCGAAGAGCTCGACGTGCGCGTCATGTTCCTCGTCGACAAGTCGGGCTCGATGGAGGGCGCGATCGAGAAGTCGAAAGACGCGCTCTCGAAGATCCTCGCGGGGTTCCCGGGCGAGAAGCTGCACATCGCGACGTTCGACACGATCGGCACCGTGCTCAAGCCGAAGGCGGCGTCGCGCGCGGCGGTTCAGCACATGCTGAGCGGCGTGAAGGCCGGCGGCGGCACGACACACGCCGCGGGCGTTCGTGCGCTCTACAACGACAACGTGCGCGTGCCGGCGACGGCGCGCCTCATCGTCATCGTGGTCGGTGACGAGGCGGGCGAGGCCGGCGACCAGTTCGCCCGCGTCTTCAACGAGTGCGGCTACCACGTCGCGGCGATGGCGCTGCTCGTGTCGGTCGCCGGCAGCGCGGCGCGCGGCCAGTCGGTGCGCTCGTGCGCCGGTCAGCTGCGCGTGCCGTTCAGCGAGGTCGACGTCAGCCACTTCGATGACCCGTACCAGGTGCCGCGCGTGCTGAAGGCGCTGCTCGACGCCCCCGTCGCTGCGGGCCCCGCGGCGGCAGGCGTGCAGCACGGCTGGGTCGAGAAGGTCATGAAGACGCCGCTGCTCGGGCTCAAGGCATGAGCGGCCGCGACGACGACATGGTGCTGCTCGTCGAGTGCGAAGACGGGCTCGAGGCCGAGTCGGTGCGTGGGCTGCTCGAGGCCCACGGCATCGCCCACGTGGTGCACGGCGACACGCGCTCGGCCATGGGCGCGTACGCCGTCGACCTCGCGGGCCAGCACCCGGTCATCTTCGTCGCGAAGAGCGAGCTCGAGACGGCGACGGCGCTGCTGCAGGCGAAGCCTCAGCTCGACTCGACCGAGTCGGAGCCCGGGGCGAATCTGCTCGAGGGCAACGTGTGCCCGGTGCACGAGCGGCCCGCGGTCGCCACGTGCAGCCGCTGCGGCACGTTCTTGTGTGCGGGCTGCGGCTCGCTCGGCGCCCCACCCCTCTGCGAAGACTGCCTGAAGGTCGACGAGCCGAAGGCCCCGAAGAGCCCGATGGTGAAGGCGGTCGCGACGCTGTGGCTCGCGATCTACCTGATCCCCGTCGTGCTCTCGGCCGCGGGCATCGTCTGGTTCCTCTTTCTGCGCTGAAGGAGCTCGGGTGGACTACCGCAAGTTCCTCGGCAAGGAAGAGGCCCTCGTGCTCCCCTGGTTCGGCGAGGGCAACACCGTCGAGACCCGAGACCGCCGCCTCAAGCTCGCCCAGCGCCCCGCCGCCCCCGGCTGGTTCACGTTCACCGTGAAGGGCCGGCAGGCGACCCCGAAGGCCGCAGCCGAAGCCCCGCCCCTCGACGCGCTGCCCGCCGTGCGCGGCCACTTCTTGAGCGGCCGCCTCGTACGCGACGGCGGCATCGCCGAAGACCTCGTCTTCCCCCCGGCCGACGAGCCTGCGCGCTTCGCCCCGGTGAAGGCCCGCCGCTGGCACTCGGGTGAGCTCTTGTTCGACAGCGTCGAGTTCGAGACCGACGCCGAGAACGCCGTGCGCGAGGCGCTCGCCGAAGACCGCCCGCTCGCGCAGGTGAAGGGCGCCGGCGCCACCCTGCGCGCCGCGTTCGCCTACGCCGTGCTCGAGGCCGCCGGCCGCCGCGTGAACGTGCAGTTCGCGCCGCTCGAGGTGCGAGCGCACCTCGCCGAGGTCGCCGAGCGCGGGGCTGCCGCCGCCGAGCAGCTGATGCGCGCCCTGCACGCCGAGCGCGAGCAGGCCCGCCGCGAGATGGCCGAGCTCGAGCGCCGGCGCGCCGCCGCCATCGCCGCCGAAGAGCTGCGCCTCAACCGCGAGCGCCGCGCCGAAGAGGCGCGCAAGGTGCAGCGCGATGACCCCCGCCGCTGGCGCGAGTACGTGAACGAGAAGGCCGAGGCCGCGCTCGAGGCGGCCGGCGCGCGGCTCGAGCAGTCGCGCGTGCTCGGCACTGGCGATCTCGAGGTCATCTTCCGCTTCATGGGCCAGCGCTTCATCTCGGTCGTCAACGCCGTCACCTTTCGCGTCATCGACTCGGGCATCTGTCTCGGGCACCCGCCGCGCGACGACCTCGTCACGCTCGAGTCGCTGTGCGCCGTCATCAAAGAGGCGATCGACACCGACCGCCTCGTCATCTTGAGGCACGCATGAGCCAGGAGGTCTGCCTGCTGATCTCGAAGACCGGCTCGATTCTGTGGAGCGACGCCTCGCAGAGCCCACTGGCCCTGCCCGACTCGCGCGCGCGATGGGAGGCCATCTGGCAGCACCGCGACGACCTCGCCGAGATCGTGCACAGCCACCCGTTCGGGCCCCGCGGGTTCAGCCCCGAAGACGAGACGACCATGCAGGCGCTCGACGCGGCGCTCGGCCGCCCGCTTCGCTACGCGGTGCTCGCGCCGAAGGGCCTCTACGTGCGCGAGAACGGCCGAGACTTCGAGAGCGACGAGAGG
>JAEUJP010000333.1 GCA_016793725.1 Myxococcaceae bacterium
GTCGGCATCGGCAAAGAAGGGCGCAAAGAGATCCGCCAAGACTGTGAGTTGGTGTACTCGAAGAAGCTGTGAAGCCGAGTTTCACGCGTCGGGCTCGAAGCGCGTCGGCCTGCGGCCTCTACGCCTGGCGGCTACGCCCACTTCTCGCCCTCCTGCCCTTGCTCGTCGTCGCCGCCTGCAAGCGCGACGTGCCCTACGCGCCGCCCGCGCTGCCGAATGACCTGCCCCCCGTCGTCGACGTCGACGCAGGCCCCGTCACCCTCGCCGCCGCCGGTGACATCTCGGAGGCGCGCCTCGGCGGTCAGGTGCTCACCGCAGCCCTCGTCGCCGACGGCGGCTACGACGCCGTGCTCACCCTCGGCGACAACCAGTACGTGAAGGGCGAGCTCGCCCACTACCTGCGCTGGTTCGAGCCGACCTGGGGCCGCTTCAGAGACAAGCTGTACCCCGTGCCCGGCAACCACGAGTACCTCACCGAAGACGCGAACGGCTACTTCGACTACTTCGGCGAGCGCGCCGGCGACCCGAAGAAGGGCTGGTACAGCTTCGACCTCGGCGCCTGGCACCTCGTCGCGCTCAACACGAACAATGGGTGCCGAACCATCGCGTGCGACGGTGACTCGGCTCAGGTGAAGTGGCTGCGCGAAGATCTCGCCCGCCATCGAAACCGCTGCACCCTCGCGTTCTGGCACCACCCCCGCTGGAGCTCCGGCGTTCACCACGGCCCCTTCAAGGGCGCCGAAGCCCTGTGGAAGACGCTCGCCCAGTTCGACGCCGACGTCGTGCTCAACGGCCACGAGCACTTCTACGAGCGGTTCGAGCCCATCGACGGCATGCGCCAGTTCATCGTCGGCACCGGCGGCGCCAGCGCCTACCCGCTGATGCCGACGCCGCTCGAAGGCTCGGCCGCTCGCGGCTCGGGCGCGTTCGGCATTCTCGAGCTCACCCTCGAGCCCGGCCGCTATCGCTGGCGCTTCGTGCCCACGACGCCGGGCGCGTACTCAGACTCGGGGGTCGGCACGTGCCGGTGACGCTCGCCCTCGCCGTCGTGCTCGCCTGGCCCGTCGACATGGTGCACGACGTCGAGCCCGGCAAAGACCGCTTCGTGAAGCTCGGCGCCATCGACTGGGCCGAGGTCGAAGACCCGACCATCGCCACCGCCGAGGTGATGGAGACGAACGAGGTGCTGCTCACCGGCCTCAAGCCCGGGCGCACCCTCGTGCTGGTGTACGCCGAGGGCCGCTTCGCGGTGTGGCGCATTCGCGTCGGCGGCAAGCCCGACGAGCCGCCGCTCGAGCCCGCGAAGAAGGCCTGCCCTGATCTCAAGCACACCCCCAAAGACGACCCGAAGCTCACCGTCACCATCGGCACCGAGGCGTGCGCGAAGGCCCTGGCCCAGCTCTTTCAGGGCGACGGGTTCACCGCGCGCGAGCTCGAGCTCACGTTCGACGGCAAGGTGCTGCAGGCCCAGCTGAAGGCCCTGCAGGCGGCCTCGAAGAAGGGCATCTCGTCGCGCTACGTCGGCGCAGGCCTCGTGCTCGAAGGCGAGGCGACGAAGGCCGAGCACCGGCAGCTGCTCTGGTCGCTCTTCAAGAAGAGTGTGGGGCGCGTCGCCCTCGACGACCGCATCGACACCAAAACGCCCCAGTCGCCGCAGTGAACCGCGCGGTCTGACTCAGGCGCCGCGAGGGCATACGCCCTGCAGCGTGGGGCCTATGAGTCTCGAGGCATACATCGGCCGGAGGTTGGTGGCGCTCAGCCCGCACGCGACGGCGAACGAAGGTGCGCGACTGCTGCGCGCGACCCACGTCGGCGCCATCGTCGTCGAAGACCACGACCGCGCCATCGGCATCGTCACCGATCGCGACCTCGCGCTGCGGGTGCTCGGGCGCGGCCTCACTCCCGGGCGGGTCTCGCTCGGCCAGGTGATGACGACCGACGTCGCGGTACTGCACGACACGGGCACCGTAGAAGAAGCAGCCGAGCTGATGCGGTCGCTCGGGGTGCGCCGCATACCCATCGTCGACCGGCTCGAGAAGCCGATCGGCATCATCACGCTCGATGACCTGCTCGTCGCCCGGCTGGCGTTCGACGTGGTGTCGCCCATCGTGCAGGCGCAGCTCGAGCCGCGCAGCGGCGCCGAGCACCCGCGGCACGTGCGGGCGGTGCAGGCGCTGCACGACTTCGAGGTGCGCCTGCAGGGGCTGCTCGAGGTCGACGAGCCTTCGGTCGCGCTCGAGGCGTTCTACGTGGTGGCGTCGGGCATCGTGCGCAGGCTCACGCCGGCCGAGGCGCACGACTTCATCTCGCAGCTGCCCGCGCTCGTGCGCGAGCGCCTCTACGAGCTGCCGCCCGGCCCCGATCGCCGAATCACGCTGATGTCGGTCGACGAAGACATGGCCCAGATGCTGCGCCTGCCGGCCGAGGCCGCCGCCGGGCTCGTCGACAAGGTCGCCGCCGCGCTGCCCCTGTTCGTCAGCGAAGGTGAGCTCGAAGACGTGCGCGCGCACCTGCCGTGGCGCATGCGCAAGCTCATTCGCCTCGCTGCGTGACCCCGAGGGCGCAGCGCCCGCGAATGTGGCTGCCGAACAGC
>JAEUJP010000346.1 GCA_016793725.1 Myxococcaceae bacterium
CCGCGGGGGCATACGCCCCAACGTGGCCCGTTCACTCGACCGTCAGCGCGGCACCTCCGTTGCAGCGGGCCGCGCCATGCACACTGCGCTTCTGCTCGCCGCCGGAGCCACCCTGCTCGCCGTGGCTCCGCCGCAGTCGCAGGGCGTCACACGCGGCGACGCCGTGCCGGGCCAGCTCATCGTCACCTACACGGCCGAGGTGCCGCACTGCGTACACTGCCTCGTGCGCGACGGTCACGTGCTCGACGACGCCCACGCGAAGTGTGGCGTGAAGAGCGCCACCCCACTCTTCCGCTCGCTGCGCGACGAGGCCGAGCTCGGAAAAGCCGGCCCCGTCACGGCCAAGGCGCTGCGCGAGCTGCACCAGCGCCGGCACGAGGAGCTCCGCGCGCGGTACCCGGTACGTGCGGCGCGGGCCGCGAGCACGAGCCTCGCGCCCGACACGAGCCAGACCTATCTGCTCGAGGTCTCGCCCGGCCTCGACCCGCACGAGGCCGCGGCGCTGCTGCGTCAGAGCCCGTACGTGCGCTCGGTCGAGCCGAACCTGGTGCTGCACCGCGACGCGGCTCCAAACGACCCGCTGTTCACGCAGCAGTGGTCGCACCGCGTCACACGCGCCGAGCAGGGCTGGTCGCTTCAGACCGACGCGAGCGGAGCGGTCATCGCGGTGGTGGGCGAGGGCATCGCAGCGCACCCCGACCTGATCGACAACCTGTGGGTGAACGCTGGCGAGGTGCCGGGCAACGGGCTCGACGACGACGGCGACGGCTTCATCGACGACGTCAACGGGTGGGACTTCAGAGACGACGACGGCGACCCGAGACCGACCGCCCCGCACGAGACCGGGGTCGCCGGCGTCATCGCGGCGCGCGGCAACAACTCGACTGGCCTCGCGGGGGTGGCGTGGAGCGCGAAGCTGATGTCGCTCCGCATCGCGTACACGCAGGCGAACGCCATCTCGGCGCTCGACTACGCGGTCGCGCGCGGCGCCGACGTCGTCAACATGAGCTTCAGCAACACCGACCCGAACAAGTACGGCGCTGCGGCGATGCGGCAGGCGGTCGAGGCCGCAGTTGCTCAAGGCGTGCTGCTGGTCAGCTCGGCAGGCAACGAGAACACCGGCGTCGCGCCGTGGCCCGCCGCGTTCGACGAGGTGTTGTCGGTGGGCTCGACCGACGTGAACGACCGGCGCGCCGCGAGCTCGAACTTCGGTCGGTGGGTCGACGTGGCGGCGCCGGGCCAGAGCGTGCTGACGACGTGGCTCGACGTCTATCAGTCGCAGAGCGGCACGTCGTTCTCGGCGCCGTACGTCGCGGGCCTCGCGGGGCTCCTGCTCACGCGCGAGCCGGCGCTGACGCTCGACGAGCTGCGCATTCGCCTCGAGTACGGCAGCGACGTGCTCACGACCGACCAGCCGGTCGGCCGGCGCGTCAACGTGCACAAGGCCCTGACGATGACCGCGCACCCGCTGATCGCGAACATCGAGAGCCTCGCCGATGAGCAGCTCGTCGGGCTGTCGGCGCCGCTCGCGATTCGCGGCACGTCGTTGGGAGGCACCTACCGGCTCGAGGTGCGGCCCGCGGGGCAGGTCGCGTGGTCGGTGGTCGGCGCCGGCTTCGAGCTCTTGCACGGCACCCTCGGCACCCTCGACCCGGCAGCGCTGCCGCCTGGCACGGTACGCTTCGAGCTGCGACTGACGACGTCGATGCCGTCGAGCACCACGACCGTCGCCACGCTGCTGAACCTGCGTCTCGCCGACACGAGCGGGGTGCCGCCAGGGTGGCCGGTCATCGTCGGCAGCGGCTTTGCGACGGGCATCACGGCAGCGCCGATCGACGGGCGGCAGCTGCTGTTCTTCGGGCAGCGCGACGCCGTCTGGGCGCTCGGGGCCGACGGGCGGGCGCTCGCGGGCTGGCCGGCTCGCCTCGATGCGACGGTGATGTCGACGCCGGCGGTCGGCGACGTGACGGGTGACGGCGTGCCCGAGGTGGTGGTGTCGGCGACGCTCGGCGACCCGACGAAGCCGCTCATCTACGCGTTCGGTCTCGACGGGCAGCTCATCGCGGGGTGGCCGGTGGGCACCGACGAGGGCCGCGGCGGCGTGCTGCTGGCGAACGTCGACGCAGACCCCGCGCTCGAGGTGGTGGGCAGCAACGTCGAGGGGCAGGCGTTCGCGCTGAACGGCGACGGCACGTCGCTGCCGGGCTGGCCGCGGCTGTTGGGCTCGACGAACGTGCAGGGCCCGCCGGCTGTCGGCGACCTCGACGGCGACGGCAGGCTCGAGCTCGTCTTTCACAGCTGGACGATGACGGTCGTGCTGAGGCCCGACGGCACCGAGATGCGCCGGTGGGGCAAGCGCGGTACGGGGCACACGCTGATTCTCTTCGACGCCGAAGACGACGGGCGCCTCGAGATCGCCGAGGCGACGACGGCGGGCCTGACGGTGCGCAGCGCGACGGGGCAGATTCTGTTCAGCACGGCGTCGGGCGAGGTGACCGAGCTGGCGGCCGCCGACGTGGGCCCGCCCGGCGGGGTCGAGCTCGTCGGCGTGCGGAGCCAGCGCGTTTCGGGCGGCGACAGCGACGTCTTCGTGTGGTCGGTGACGGCGAGGCGCACGCTCGACGGCTGGCCGCGGCAGGTGGGGAGCGACGCGGCAGCGCCGACGCTGGCCGACCTCGACGGTGACTGCAGGCCCGAGATCATCGTGCCGAGTGACTCGCTGGTGAGCGCGTTTCACCTCGACGGCAGCATGGTGAACCTCTTTCCCAAGCTGAGCTCTTCGGGTGCCTACCCGTCGGCAGCGACCGCCGTCGATCTCGACGGCGACGGGGTGCTCGACCTCGTCGGCGCGAGCACGACGACCGTCGGGGGCACCCTGATTCACCGCTGGGTCGTCCCGGGTGCGACGCAGACCGGCGCCGCGCCGTGGCCGATGTTGCGCGTCGACGCCCACAACTCGGGGCTCGGGCCTGCTGCGGTGCGCTGCACGAAGACACAGGCGCCGGGTGGTGCGTGGTGCAAGGGCGACTCCGAGTGCGCGAGCGGGAGCTGCAGCGAGGGCGTCTGCTGTGCGACCGCGTGCACCGGCTCGTGCTTCGGCTGCGCCGAGCCCGGCGCCGAGGGGGTGTGCACGGTGCGGCAGTCGAAGCTCGAGACCGACGCGAGCTGCCCCGACCGGCAGTGCACGGTGGCGCGCTCGTGCACGAGCGGCACGTCGTGCGGGCGGGTGG
>JAEUJP010000379.1 GCA_016793725.1 Myxococcaceae bacterium
GATCGGCATGTGGGGCCTCGGCGCGATTCCCGCGTGCTGGCTCGACGGCGACTTCTTCGGCGGCAGCGGCCCCACCACCGGCTGCGCCCCGGTCGAGCTCACCATTCGTCAGTCGTTCCGCAAGGTGACCGACACCGACTACGAGCCCCAAGACTGGGACGGCTACCGCTTCCAGTCGTTCGGCGCGTTCACCACCGAGCGCAAGGGCTACAACCGCAACTACGGCATGACCGACACCCAGTGGCACCGCTTCATCAACCGCTACAACATCTGGGAGCGCAGCCACTACTACGCCGACCCCGTCGCGATGACGGGCGAGGTCGCCTGCTTCACGCCGGCCACCACCCCCGCCGGCACCGACCCGCACCGCGACGTGCTGCTCGCCGACGGGAGCCAGGGCTCTGACGGCACCGAAGACGAGTGCCAGGCCGTCGGCGGCGGCAGCCGCTGCGACACCTTCAAGCAGAAGTGCACGCTGCCGTACAAAGACCGGGTCGTGAAGCCGGTGGTCTGGTACTACGCCGAGGGCTCGCACCCCGACTTCTTCGCCCCGACGCTCGAGGCGACCATCGAGTGGGACGTCGCGCTTCGCGCCGCCGCCATGTCGGCCCGCTACGCCGAGTGCAACAAGACGGGCGCCGGTGACTGCGCCGCCAAGTTCCCCGTCTACAGCGGCCAGCAAGACGACAACCAAGACCTGATGGATCTCGCGAAAGAGGTTCAGTCGTGCCGCGCCGGCATCGCCAACGGCGGCGCCGACTGTGAAGCCTTCGCCGCCACGCTCGGCGCCGACCGCGGCTACGCGCCGGCCGTCATCGCGACGGCGCAGCTCCAGCCCGCGATCGTGCTCTGCCACAGCCCCGTCGAGGCCGCCGACCCCGCCGCCTGCGCGCCCACCGAGCAGCGCCTGCCTGCCGGCACGACCGCCGCCATGTGCGCCGACGCCGAGATCTCGGGCAACACCGAGACGCTCAAGACCTGCCGCGCCGCGAAGCGCGTTCGCCGCGGCGACCTGCGTTACCACCAGGTGAACGGCATGCGCGCGCCGCAGACCCCGTCGCCGTGGGGCATCATGGTCGACTCGAACGACCCGCTCACCGGTGAGGTCGTCGCCGCCAGCATCAACGTGTGGACGCACGTCAACGATCTCTGGAGCCAGGGCATCGTCGACACCGCCCGCTTCATCAAGGGCGAGCTCACCACCCAAGACGTGACCGAGGGCACCTACGTTCGCGACTGGGCGGGCACCGCCGAGAACATGACCCGCACGGGCGTGCTCGAGCGCATGACCAAAGACGACGCCGACCAGAAGCTCGCCGACGCCGTCAAGGGCGACAAGGCGGCGCTCAAGGCGAACCTGAAGAACTTCAAGAAGAGCGAGATGGGCATGGCCGTGCGGCAGCATCAACGTCAGGTGCGCGACATCGCCGCCGACGTCATGTCGCCTTCGACGACGCGGCCGACCTACGAAGCGCGCCGCCAGCGCGCGCTCGGTACGCCCACCGAGGCCGCGCTCATCACCCGCGCGTTCTCGCAGCTCGCGACCAACGGCAACAGCAAGGTCGACGTGAGCCAGCTCACCGATCTCACCTCGCCGCTGCGCCGGGCGAACCCCTCGGTCGACCGCAACTTCCGCAACCTGAAAGAGGTCGCCCTCGCCGACCGCGGCGCGTGTGTCATGAACGAGCACCCGGCTCCGTTCGCGATCGCCGACCTGGCGGGTGTGCTCGAGGCGAAGTTCGGCAACTTCGACAAGAGCCAGGGCCGCGGTGAGCAGCTCGTTCGTGCCGAGCGCATGCGCAAGTACCTCGCGCAGCGCGCGCACTACGCGGTCATCGCGCACGAGATGGGCCACAGCATCGGCCTGCGCCACAACTTCGTGTCGAGCTCCGACGCGACGAACTACCGCCCGCAGTACTGGCAGCTGCGCACCGACAACGGCTCGAACACCGCCGCCTGCACGTCGCTCGACACGACCGGCGCCTGCGTCGGCCCGCGCTGGTTCGACCCCGTCACCACGAACGAGAAGCAGAACCTGATCGGCATGTTCATGCACTCGTCGACGATGGACTACGCCGGCGAAGCCGCTCAAGACGCGCTCGGTCTGGGCGCCTACGACTTCGCCGCCGCGCGCATGTTCTACGGTGACGTCGTGAGCGTCATGGCCGAAGACGACAAGAAGGCCGGCACGCCCGTGGGGCTCGCCGCGACCGACAAGATGGACAGCTTCGGCGGCATTCTCGGGTTCGCGCCGGTCGTCGGCACGGGCGACCCGATGAACCCCACCGAAGACATTCACTACTCGCAGATGCAGGCGGCCTACGGCCTCATCAGAGACTGCAAAGACGTCGACGTGAACAAGTTCAAGCCGTCGGCGTGGGACGAGTCGAAGAACGGCATCTGGAGCCCGCTGATGGACGGCTTCATCGTCAGCGTCAACGGCCAGGCGAGCCGCTGCCGCACCATTCCCGTCGACTACGTGCCGTGGAGCTCGCTGCGCGTCGCCACCGCGGGTGAAGGCGTCAACTTCCAGGCGACGCCTGCGATCGACGCGGCCACCTCACGCGTGCGCTGGCCGTACGGCTTCGCGACCGATCGCTGGGCCGACCTCGGCAACGTCTCGGTGTACCGCCACGACAACGGCGCCGACCCGTACGAGATCTTCGACTTCCTCATCACCCAGCAAGAGGTCGGTCACATCTTCGACAACTACCGCCGCAACCGCCACACGTTCACCGTGCGCGGCGCGATCAACCGGCAGCTGCAGCGGTACAACGAGAAGGTGCGCGACGGCGCCAAGGGCCTCGGTCTGATGGCGAACGTCTACCGCGACTTCGCGGTCGAGCAGGGCTACGACTACGAGTCGCTCTGGCCGTACATCGGCGCCGCGTTCTTCAGCGACAACATGCTCGCCTCGAGCGTCGCGTTCGATCACTTCACGGCCGAGATGGCGCGCCCGCAGGCCGGCAACCACTTCTACGGCACCGACCTCACCGGCACCCGCGTGCTCCGGTCGTCTGAAGACACGGCGGGCAACCCGCTCACCACGCGCGTCATCATTCCCAACGGCGCCACGGGCTACTACCAGAACGTGTCGCGCGGCGGCCGCCCGCTCGAGAACGCGCTCGCCGAGACGAAGGGCGAGTACGACTCCGAGTACACGATCAACGCCGGCAGCTACTACGAGAAGGCGTTCTCGACGATGTTGATGACCGAGTCGGTCGACAACTTCATCAGCGCGTCGCGCCGCGACTTCCTCGATGCGCGCTACCGCGCGGTTTCGCTCGCCGACCTGTTCCCCGACGGCTACCGCCGCTGGCTGGGCAACAACCTCACGGGCGACGACGTGCTCCGGGGCGCGCGGCTCGCGGCGAGCGCGTCGAACGCGGTGCTCACCGACGCCGACCGGTACCCGCGCGAGGGCATGGGCTTCACGCAGTGGTGGCGGCCGACCCCCGCGGTCTGCTTCCAGGGCGCTTCGTCGCTCGAGTGCACGACCACTCCGGCGAACACCATCGCGGTCGAGCCGCAGGTCGGCTGGGAGCAGCAGAAGTTCCTCATCGCGTGGACGCTGATGTACCTGCCCGAGAACGCCCAGCAGACGTGGCTCAACCAGATGGGCATCTGGGAAAAGGGCGCCGACAGCGACCCCGGGTTCCAGAACCGCATCGAGCTGCACCTGCCGAACGGCAAGACGTACATCGCGAAGACGTACGGCAAAGAGGTGATCTTCGGTAAGACCGTGCAGAAGGGCATCGCCGCTCGCATTCTCGAGTGGGGCAACGAGCTGTTGAACCGCGCCTACGTCACCACCGCGACAGACTTCGACGCCGACGGCACCCCCGACTGGTACGTGCCGACGGTCGCCCAGGGGCGCCCGGTCGTGAAGTTCGACTCGACCATCACCACCGTCAACCCCGACGGCAGCACCACGGGTACGATGGGGCGCCCGGGCTGCAACGCCGGCGACAACAGCCAGTGCACGTGCACGTCGAACCGAGCGTGCCTCGAGCTGAGCAAGTACGAAGAGGTGCCGTTCTTCATGCGCCAGGCGATGCGTGACTACGGCCTCGCGGACCCGTCGATGAAGGGCATCTACTGAGCGCCGCGCGCTCGTAAGCACTGCAAACCACGGCAGATCCAATCAGGCGGCCTCGGGTGTCATCACCCGAGGCCGTCTTTTTTTGATGTAAGTACTCGAAACCTGAGGCGAGATGACGCGATAATGCGCCGTCTGCCGGAAGGCCGTTGGCAGACGGGAGGTCCGCCCATGACCCACCGAGATGTCGCCGTAAAAGCAGCTTTTCCGAAAGCACTGCTCGCCCTCGTCGCACTCTTCACTCTTTCGCTCAGCGCGTGTGATGACCCCAAGGTCGTCAAGACGCTGTGCCGCGAAGACCAAGACTGCGAAGGGGGTCTGTTGTGTGAAGACTTCCGCTGCGTCGAGCAGAAGACGAAGGCATGTGGTGTCGTCATCGACGGCAACCCGATTCTGCAGCCGTCGCCCTACACCGTCGCCTTCGGCGAGCTCGACACGGCCGAGGCCACGGCGACGCTCGAGCTCCACAGCATCGGCAACTGCACGCTGACGCTGTTCGAGGCCGGGCTCACCAAGACGGGGTCGCCCTTCGACTGCGGCGACTTCTGCACGGGCAAGTTCCCCATCGAGATCTTCCCCAACCGCAACGTGCCGGTCACGGTGAAGTTCAAGGCGAAAGACGTCGGCAAGGCCGACGACGAGCTCAAGATCCTCTCTGACGATCGCGAGTTCCCCGAGATGCGCATCCCCATTCATGCCGACTTCCTCGGGGTGCCGTCGCTCAAGGCGACGCCGAACCCGATCGACTTCGGTTACATCGCGATGGGCCGCCAGGGCACGAGAAACCTCACGCTCACGAACCAGGGCACCGGCATCGCGCCGATCGAGGTGAAGGGCATGGCGCTCGCGCCGATCGACACGATGGACTTCGGCATCGATCTCACTGACGTCACGTTCCCCTTCACGCTCGCTCCGATCGCCAAAGACAACAAGGCGCTGAAGACGTTCGTGCTCCGCTACACGCCACGCAGCAGCGCCGTGCACAACATCGAGCTCGTCATCACCACGAACAAGGGCGAGATGCGCGTGCCCCTGAAGGGCAACGCCGAGACGCCGCCCAGGTTTCTCGTGAACCCGATGATGCTGAACCTGGGCAACGTGCCCTACGGCGCGACCAACGTGCTGCCCCTCACCATTCAGAACGAGGGTGGGGCGCCGCTCAAGGTCACGTACATGTGGGGCGGCTCGATGAACACCGACTTCTCGGCGGCGCCCGCCGTGATCCCCGCGGTCACCGCCGGCATGTACACCGAGCTCCAGGTCGCCTTCACGAACACGTCGAGCACCGGCATGACCACCGGCCTGCTCGTGCTGTCCTCCAACGACCCGTCGAAGCCCTCGATCACCATTCCCGTGAGCGCCAACGGCCTGCAGCCCACCGGCCCCGAGGTGCTCAAGCTCGAGATGGAGTTCGACAACGGCGGCGAGGGCGCTTTTTCGAAAGACGTTCGCAACGTCGACATGCGCCTCGAGCACCCCTACGGCTACGTGTGCGACAAGGCCCACGCGAACCCCACCAACTGGGGCATGCACGGCAACCCGTCGTGGCTCGCCTTCCCCCCGCGTGAAGAGCCCGAGCGCATCGTGCTCGCCGGCGCGAGCGTCGACGCCGTCTACCGCGTGCAGCTGAGCTACATGGAAGACTGCGAGTCGCTGCCCAGCGAGCTGCTCGCGGGCCTGCTCGGCATCTCGATCGATGTGCTGCTCGACTACCTCTCGGGCGGCATCGTGCCGCTCGACCCCTCGATGGTGTCGCAGCTCATCTCGAACATCTGCCTCGACAAGTCTTCGAGCAACGTCACGGTGCGCGCCTACAGCAACGGCCGCCAGATCGGCGAGAAGACGGTCAGTGTCGGCCGCAAGGGTGACACCACCTACGCGATGGACATCGTGCGCGACGGCGGCACGTTCGAGGCCCGCTGATGAGACGCGCGCTCCTCGCCCTCGTCGCCGTCTCGGCGTGCACGCTCGTTTCCGGGTGCACGACGAAGCCTCCTTCTTCGCAGCCCACGGTGCCGCCCGGCCTCGCCGCCGTACCGCCGCGGCTCGCCTACCTCTGCGTCACGCCGGGGTGTGAAGAGACGCAGACCACCGAGATCAACGTTCGGGGCAGCCGGCGCGTCGCCATCAAGCGGGTGCTCCTCGCTGGCGCGGGCGCCGCCGACTTCAGCTTCGAGTCTTCCGAGACGCCGCCGTTCATCGTCGGCGGCGGCAGCTCGTTCACGATCGACGTGACGTACACGCCGACCGGCGCGCCGGCCCCGGGCGAGGCCAAGATCCTCGTCACGTACACCGACGCCTCACCCGACGAGAGCGCCGACCGCCTCGAGCCGGGCGAGATCGCGATACCCCTCGTGCGTCGCATCGTCGGTGAGCCCGTGCTCACCGTGAAGCCCGGCAACCTGAGCTTCGGCGTCGTCGCCGTCAACGCCACCCGGTCGCTGCCCGTGCGCGTCGCGAACGAGGGCTTCGGCAACCTCGTGCTCGAGATCGCCTCGGCCGACGCGGGCCACCCCGACGTCACCGCCACGCTGCCCGCGCTCGCCGCGATGGGCCCCGACGCCGGCTTCGAGCTGCCCGTCGCCTACAAGCCGCTCACCGAGTCGTACATGAAGACGACGCTGGTCGTGACGCCCACGGCGCCCGAGGTGCTGCCCGCCACCGTGACCGTCGAGGGCACCAGCCTCTCGTACCCGAAGCTCGCGCTCGAGGCGCCGGGCGACGTCGACTTTGGCCTCGTCGGCAAGACGAAGACGCGCGTCATCGACCGGCAGCTCATCAACCAGGGCGGCGTCGACCTCGTCATCGCCTCGATCACCGTCGCCGACGTGCTGAACGACGTGAAGATCGTGATGCCGATGGGCGCGGGGCCCTTCACCTTGAGGCCGCTGCAGCGCATGCCGCTCTCGGTGCTCGTCGACGGCGTCACGCCAGGCGACGTCGACGCGGTCGTCACGTTCTCGTCGAACGACCCCACCAACCCGATGGTGCAGTGGCGCATCTTCGGCACCGTCACCGACCCTCGCGTCGCCATCGCGCCGGTCGAGATCGACTTCGGCAACCCGCTGCCCGACGGCGGCTTCGGCAACGTGCCGCTCGGCTGGGCGGTGACGCGGCCGCTCGAGATTCGCAACACCGGCTTCGGCCCGCTGACCGTGAAGAACATC
>JAEUJP010000411.1 GCA_016793725.1 Myxococcaceae bacterium
GCTCGCCCCGGTCGCCGTCTGCAGGTCGCCCGCCGCCGCCGTCGCCAGCTCCGACGAGTTCGACGGAGGCACCACCTCGTCGGCGCAGCTCGCGATGAACAGCGTCTTTTTGCCCTTCAGCTTCGGCGCCGCCGCGAGCGCGTTTGCGTTGCCGCCCTCGACGTTCGCTCGGGTCGCCCACTCGACCGGCAGCTCCTGCACCTCGCCCAGCCGCTTCCACCCGTAGCGCATCTGGCTCACCTTGTCGGACCACGCGTTCACCGCGAGCAGCGACGTCACCCGCGGCTCGTCGGCGACGAACATCGTGAGCAGGCCGCCGCCCTGGCTGAACCCGTACGCCCCGATGCGCTTCACGTCGGGCCGTGCCGAGAGGAAGTCGACCGCCGCCGTGAACGCCTCGCGCTCGGGCGTGCCGAGCTTGATGGGGCCCTCGCTCTCGCCGTTGCCCGGCCAGTCGAGCACGAGCACCCCGAACCCCGCCTTCGCGAGCAGCTCGAGGTCGCCCCACAGCTGCACGCGCGACGATTCTGAGCCGTGCCCCAAGAGCACCACCACCTCGTTCTTCGGCGGCACGAACGACGCCGCGATGTGCAGGCCACCCTTCGTCACCAGCGTCATCGTCTCGTGGCCGTCGACGACCGACGGCGCCACGAACCGCGTCGCGCGCGGCACGAAGTCGTCTGCCGCCGCGCGGTAGGCCTGGTTGCCCTTCCAGACGACGCCCGCGATGACCACCACGAGCCCTGCCGCCAGGAACTTCGCGAACCGCGCCACTCAGTTCAGGTCGAGCTTCGTGTACTTGCCGGGCTCGGCCGGGTTCGGCACGTACCAGGCCGGGTTGCCGTTCGGGTCGCGGCCCAGGCGCGCGCCCGGCACCGGCGGCTTGTCGGCGTCGAAGCTGTAGCCCGTCGTCACGTTCTTCTTCGTGCTCTCGGGCAAGAAGCCGCTCTCTTGCATCTCGGCCACGCTCTCTTTGAACGCCTTCACGATCGCGTCGGCGTCGACCTGCGTGTGCGCGCTCGTGAAGAAGCAGGGGAAGCCGTCGAGAATGTGAATGCCGCGGTCGCGCAGCATCACGAACAAGAGGTCACCCCACGGCTGCTCGACCGTGTAGAACGTCTTCCACAGCGACGCGAAGCCGCGAATCTCGAGCGGCGCGCCGACCTCTTTGAAGAACGCGTTCAGCTCGGCCGCCATGCGCTCGGCCATGCCCGTCACGCGCTGCTGCAGCGCCGGGCCCTCTTTTTTCAGGTGCAGCAGCACCGACTTCACCGCCGCGAGCGCCAGCGGGTGCCGCACGAACGTGCCTGCGAAGTACGTCACGCCCACCGTCGGCACCGACGCGTCGCCGAACTGCCACCAGCCGCCGTCGAGCGCGTCCATGTACTGGCGCTTGCCCGCGATGATGCCGACCGGCAGACCGCCGCCCACCACCTTGCCGTACGTGCCGAGGTCGGCCTTGATGCCGAAGTACTCTTGCGCGCCGCCCATGCCGGTGCGGAAGCCGGTGATGACCTCGTCGAAGATGAGCACGGTGCCGCTCTTCTCGGTCAGCGCGCGCAGCTCGTGCAGGTACTCTTTGGGCCTGAAGTCGGGCCGGCGGCTCTGCACCGGCTCGACCAGAATCGCCGCGAGCTCGTCGGCGCGCTTCTTCAGAATCTCGAGCGACTCGGGCGTGCCGTAGTCGAGCACCAGCACGTTTTCGGCCGTCTGCGGCATGATGCCGGGCGCCGCCGGCACCGCCTTCGTCTTCGTCGCGCGAACGATCACCTCGTCGAAGATGCCGTGGTAGCTGCCCGTGAACAGCGCGATCTTCTGGCGCCCCGTCACCGTGCGCGCGATGCGCACCGCGCCCATCACCGCTTCAGAGCCCGTGTTGCAGAAGCCGACGCGGTCTTGACCCGTCAGCTCGCTGAACAGCTTCGCGCACTCGGCCGCCAGGGGGCTCTGCGGGCCGATCTCGTGACCCGTGTCGAGCTGCTGCTTCACCGCCTCGGTGACGAAGTCGGGCTGCCAGCCGAACAGGTTGCAGCCGAAGCCGTTCAGCGTGTCGATGTACTGGTTGCCGTCGAGGTCCCACACGTACGCGCCCTTCGAGCGCTGAATCACCACCGGGTAGACCAGCTCTTTCACCGCCGGCCTGAAGCCGGTCACCACGCGCGGGTCGGCCAGCACGCCGCGGTTGTCTTGCGTGTGCTGCTTGCTCGTCTTCGTGCGCGTCGTGTACCGCCGCGTCAGCGCCTCGAGCCTCGCCTTCTGCTTCGGCGACAGCTCTTCTTTGTTCAGCGAGATGCGCGCGATGGCCCCGAACGGCTTCGGCGCCGGAGCGCCTTCTTCAGGCTTCGCAGGGGCCGCAGCGGGGGCCGGAGGTGGAGCCACCTTCGGCTCGGGCGGCGGCGGCGGTGCGGCGGCCGGCACCGCGACGGGCTGAGGCTGCATCATCGGCATCGGCGCCATCTGCGGCGCCATGCCGCCCATCATCATCTGCATCAGCATCATCTGCTGTTGCATCATCATCGCCATCATCGGGTTCGGCGCGCCGCCCATGGGCATCATCGGCATGCCCATCGGCTGCATCGGCATGGCCTGCATCGGCATCGCCTGCTGCTGAGCCACCGCCATCGGGGCCGCCGGCGCAAGCGGCGCGGCCGCCGGCGCCGACGCCTGCGCTTCGGGCGGCAGCTTCTCGGTCAGGTACTGCGTCAGCGCGTCGAGCGTCGGCAGCTCTTCGACGAGCTGGCGAAAGCTGACCTTCACGTTGAACTTGCGGCCGACGGCGATCGCAATCTGCGTGAGAAAGAGCGAGTCGAGCCCGAGCTCGAGAAACGAGACGCCGCCGTCGCCGGCGCCGATCTCGATGCCGCTGGTCTCTTCGAAGACTTCGCGGAGCTGCGACGAGAGGTTGTTCGTAGACACGGTCTGCACCTCGATGGGTTTCTGCGGTTCGATCCAGAAGCGTTGACGCTCGAAGGGGTAGGTCGGCAGCGCCACGCGCCGGCGCCGCGCCGGTGCGTGAACCGCGTTCCAATCGGGCTCGATGCCCGTGCTCCACAGCTGCCCGACCGCCTGGAGCAGCGATGCCTCTTCGGTGTCGGGCGTCTCATTCAGGCACGACGCACACAGCTGGTGCGCCTTGTCGGTGACCTGCTGGCGCGCCAGCGTCGCGAGCGTCGCACGCGGGCCGACCTCGAGCAGCAGCACGTTCTTCTCTTTCCACAACGTCGCCACGCCCTGCGCGTACTTCACCGTCGCGCGCAGGTGCCGGCCCCAGTACTTCGGGTCGGTCGCCTCTTCCGGCTTGATCCACCCGCCCGTCAGCGTCGAAACGAACGGCGTGCGCGGCGCCGACAGCGTCACCGCCTCGACCTTCGCCGTGAACGGGGCGACCGCATCGTCCATCATCGGTGAGTGGAAGGCGTGCGACGTGTGCAGCGGCTTCGCCACCACGCCCGCCGCCTCGTACTCGCGCTGCAGCGCTTCGATCTTCTCGGTCGGGCCCGCCACCACACACAGCGACGGCCCGTTCACCGACGCGACCGCCATGCCCGGCCTGAGCTTGTGCTCGACGTCGGCCGCTGGCAGCCGCACCGACAACATCGAGCCGCCCGGCAGCGCGTTCATCATGCGCCCACGCTCGGCCACCAGGCACGCCGCGTCTTCGGCCTTCATCACCCCGCTCAGCGCCGCACACACGAACTCGCCGACGCTGTGGCCGATCGTCGCCCACGCCTTGATGCCCCACGACTCGAGCAGCCGCGCCAGCGAGTACTCGATGGTGAACAGCGCCGGCTGCGTGTAGCGCGTCGCCTTGAGCGCGGCCTCGGTGTTGCCGAACATCACGGCCTTCAGGTCGGGCGTGACCGGCTTCACCGCCTCGAAGCACAGCTCCATCGCGTCGCGAAACACCGGGTACCGCGCGTGCAGCGCGCTGCCCATGCCCAGGTACTGGCTGCCCTGGCCGGGGAAGAGAAAGACGAGGCGGGGCGGGGTGCCGAACGCGGCGCGCGACGCGCCCTTCTTCAGGTCTCGCAAGACCGCTGGAGCCGACTCGAGCGAGTCGACGACGACGGCCCGGCGCTGCTTGAACGCCCGCCGGCCCGCCTGCAGCGTGAACGCCACGTCGGCGAGCTCGACGTTGCTCACGTCGACGCGGGGCTCGGGCACGATCGCGCCTTCGCTCTTCACCTCGACGTGCCCGGCCGGCTGCAGCCCGTACGCCTCGAACGTCGGCTTCTCGGCGCTCGGCGTCGCCGAGGCACCTTCGGCCGGCGCCGGAGTCGCCGCCGGAGCCACCCCGTACTTCGCCATGCGCGCCGCGGCCGCCACGACCGGAGGCGCCGAGACCTCGGGCGACGTGCCCCGCGTGCCCTCGAGCCAGTCGGCCAGCCGCTTCGCCTGGCGTTCGAGCGCCGCATCGCTGCGGCCCGACAGCACGATCAGCTGCCTGCCCACCGACGGCGTCGACGCCTCTTGCACCGGGGCCTCTTCGAGAATCACGTGCGCGTTCGTGCCGCCGACGCCGAACGAGCTCACGCCCGCGCGCCGTGGCAGAGGGCCGCGCGGCCACTTCTCGGCCGCTGCCACCACGCGAAAGGGGCTCTTCTCGAAGTCGATCTTCGGGTTCGGCGACTTGTAGTGCAGCGTCGCCGGCAAGAGCTCGCGCGACATCGCGAGCGCCGTCTTCATCACCCCCGCCGCGCCCGCGGCGATGACGGTGTGGCCGAAGTTCGTCTTCACCGACCCGATGCCGCAGAAGCCGGTCTCTTGGGTGCTCAGCCTGAACGCCCGCGTCAGCGCCTCGACCTCGATCGGGTCGCCGAGCGGCGTCGCCGTGCCGTGCGCCTCGACGTAGGCGATGCTGCGCGCGTCGACGCCGGCGTCGGCCTGGGCCCGCGCGACGACCGCCGCCTGGCCCTCGACCGACGGCGCCGTGAACGACGCCTTCTTGCCGCCGTCGTTGTTGATCGCCGCGCCGCGAATCACCGCGTAGATGGTGTCGCCGTCGGCCAGCGCGTCTTTCAGCCGCCGCAAGACCACCACGCCGCAGCCGTCGCTGAACACGGTGCCCTGCGCCGTCGCGTCGAACGTGCGCGTGCGCCCGTCGTTCGAGAGCATCGAGCCCTCGTTGTAGAGGTGCCCGCTGTTCACCGGCACGGTGATGCTGACGCCGCCCGCGAGCGCGAGGTCACACTCACCGAGCTGCACGCTGCGAAACGCCTGCGCGATGGCGACCAGCGACGTCGAGCACGCGGTGTGAACGCTGATCGCGGGCCCGGTCAGATCCAACCGGTGCGCCACGCGCGTGGCGATGTAGTCTTTTTCGTTCGCCACCATCGCCTGGAAGGCGCCCAGCTGCTCGACCAGGTCGGGCCGCGTGACGACGTTTTCGCTCCAGTAGGTGTCATTGTACTTGCCGCCCCACACGCCGATCGCCCCGTCGAACGACTCGGGCACGTGCCCCGACGACTCGAGCGCCTCCCACGCCACCTCGAGCATCAGGCGCTGTTGCGGGTCCATCACCGCCGCCTCTTTCGGCGAGATGCCGAAGAAGCCCGCATCGAACAGGTCGACGTCTTTCAGCACCCCGCGCGCCTTCACGTAGCGCGGGTCTCTCGTCAGCGAATTCGGCAGGTGTTTGTCGAGCTCGTCGTTCTTGAAGAACGAGATGGTCTCTTTGCCCTCGGTCAGCACCCGCCACAGCGACTCGACGTCGTTCGCGCCCGGGTACCGGCACGCCATGCCGACGATCGCCACCGGCTCGCGGTGTTCACGAACGCTCTTCGCCTTCTTCAGCTGCCGCTCGAGCGCCCCCGACGTGCCGCGCTGCTGCAGCGCCTCGAGCAGGCCCCGAATCGTCGGGTGCTCGAACACCTGCAGCACCGGCACGTCGTGGCCCCTGAGGTCGCGCAGCCGCGCCGCCATGCGCACCGCGAGCAGCGAGTTGCCGCCCAGCGCGAAGAAGTTGTCGGTCACGCCGACCGGCGACACGTGCAGGAGCGCGCCCCAGAGGTTCGCCACCGCCTCTTCTTCGGGCGACTGCGGAGCCACCAGCTCGTTCGCGAGGGCAGGGCGCTCTTGTTTCGGCACCGGCAGCGCGCGGCGATCGAGCTTGCCGTTCGCCGTCACCGGCAACGTCTCGAGCCACACGTACTGCGCCGGCACCATGTACTTCGGCAGCGACGCCTCGAGGTGGGCGGCCAGCTCAGACGAGGTCGGGCGCGCGGCCGCCGCCGCCACCACGTACGCCACCAGCCGCTTGTTGCCCGCGCCGTCGTCGAGCGCCACCACCGCGTTCGCCTTCACGCTCCAGTGCGACGCGAGCTTCGCTTCGATCTCCGACAGCTCGATGCGGTAGCCGCGAATCTTCACCTGCGTGTCGATGCGGCCCACGTAGTCGAGCGTGCCGTCGGGCAGCTGCTTCACCAGGTCGCCCGTGCGGTACACGCGCTCGCCGCGCACCGTCACGAAGCGCTCGGCCGTCAGGTCGGGCCGGTTCAGGTACCCGCGCGCGACGCCCGTGCCGCCGATGTACAGCTCGCCCGTCTCGCCCGGCTTCACCGCGTCGCGCTTCTCGTCGAGCACGTGCAGCGTCGTCTCGCGAATCGCGCGGCCGATCGGCACGCTGGTCGCGCCCTCGGGCAGATC
>JAEUJP010000430.1 GCA_016793725.1 Myxococcaceae bacterium
TAGTTCACCCACGTGTCGCCCTTCTTCGCGAGCACGTAGACCAGGTAGCGGCCGTAGTAGTCGCGAATTTCGCCGGGGTGATCTCGCTCGAGCCGCACCACCGTGACCCCGTCGAACCACGCCTGCGCCCACGACTTCGCGTCGTCGCCGAGCGGGGTCGCGTACTTCACCGGGCGCGTGCTCGTGCCCTGCATCTCGGCTTTGTACCTTTCCCACCCGGCGTTGTAGGCCTTCTTCTCGTCGGCGTGCTTGAACGTCTCTTCGGCGTCGATGGCGAGCAGGCGCAGCGAGCTGTCGAGCCCCTGCACCCTGATGGTGTCGCCGTCGATGACCGACGTGCCGCCGCTGATGGGGAACTCGCCGAGCTCGAGCGAGACCGTCTCGAGCCGCTTGAGCAACGACGCCGCCTGCTCGCGGGTGTAGCGCTGCCCCGACTTCGTCGTGCTGCACGCGGTGAGCGCGAGCCCGGCGACACAGAGAACGAGGAGTGGCCGCATCACGTTGGTCATCGACTGCTCAAAATCGGCCCTCGAGCTCGAGCCTCAACCGGTGCTCCGGGTTCGGAATTCGAGTTCGAAAGCGCTCATCCAACCACACATAGGTGTCGTACCGCACGGTGACGTGGAAGGCGCGCCACCCGAGCCAGGTCACCTCGACGAACGTCCACAGCGACTCTTCGACGCGCGTCGGGCTGTAGAGGTCGCCGTTCAGGTACCGCGCGCGCAGCCGCAACAGCAGCTCGGGAATCGGCTGGCTTCGCACCTCTGCCGTGACCCGTACGTCTTGCGACAGCCCGCCCGGGTACGTGTCGGGCAGGTCCGACAGGAAGTCGTGAATGTAGGTGAGAAAGAACTGCAGCTTGCGCTTGAACGGGGCGAACTTGAGCTGCACCGCGGTGCGGTAGCGCTCGCCGATGCAGAGCTGCGGCTCACCCTCGAAGACGGGCGGCGCGCGGCCGTCGATCGACGTGTAGCAGCGCCCGACGGCCGGCTGGCCCACGACGCCGTTCAGTCCAGTGAGGTCGCGGTTGCGGTAGTCGAACCAGATGGAGGGCTGGAAGGCGTCCCACCCCTTGTAGTCGGCGCGAAAGAGCGCCCACATGTTCATCGTGCCCGCGCGGTAGCCGCCGACGGCGTCGTTCGACGAGCCCAGCAGCTGGCCCTCGAAGCCCCCCTGGTTCCACGGCAAGAGCCAGAAGTCGACGAACCCGCGCACGTGAAAGTCGCCGAGCGTGCGGTCGGTGTACTTGATGCGAATGCCGGCCTCGTCGCGCGCGCGCTGACCCTCGAGCTCGTCGGGTGACGAGACCGGGCGCGCGTAGGGGTTCACGTAGTTGAGGTCGTAGAAGCGCAGCGTGATCTCGAGCTCGCGCTTCTTTTTGCCCCACACGCTGCGCTGCACGGCGCCCCAGCCGCCCCCGCCGCCCGGGATGCTGTCGAAGCTGCGCGCGACCTCGAAGTAGAAGTCCCACGCGCCGGCCGTCACGCGGCCGTCGAGGCCGACGGCGCCCCACGGGCCACCGAACGGGTAGCGGGCGTACTCCTGGAAGTCGAGCTGCATCTCGGGCACGTGCCAGCGCGGCATCGCGCCGTAGCCGGTGAGCCCGAGCTCGAACATGGGTATGGGTGAGAACGAGGCGTGGCCGCCGGCGGCGAGCTCGTCCCACACGTTCGCGAGCGTGGCGTAGCGGGCGCGCAGCCGCCGGTCGGGGTCGTCGGGCCGCTCGATGTAGACGTACGGCGCGCCGCAGTTGTCGTCTTGATCGTCGCGCGGGTTCGCGCAGTTGCGGCGGTCGTAGATCTCGTACTGGTAGATCGACCGCGTCTGGTAGCTGCCGAACGCGTAGAACGACGCCCGTGCCGTCTCGCCCAGCTCGAGGTTCTCGGCCGAAAACGCGACGCCCCGAAACGGGTCGCGCCACTTGAAGTCGTCGGTGATGTTGCGGTTCAGCTCGTCGGGGCACAGCTCGGTGACCGGCACGCCCTCGACCGACGAGTACCGGCACAGGCCCGACAGGTCGCGGTTCACGTAGAAGACGTTGTCGGGCGTGATGCCCTTCGGCGTGTAGCGCGTCGTGTTGTCGAGCGTCAGGCGCTGGCCGAACCCGATGCGAAAGGTGCCGGCGACGACGCGCAGCTTCGTCGACTTCCACTGCAGCCAGAACTTCGGAACCTCGAGGGCGTAGCCCGCGGGCCGCGCCGCCAGCGTGCCGGTGACGTCGGCGTTCTGCCGCGGGTCTTCGGTCGGGTCGAAGTACGGGCTGCTGATGCGGCGGCGCGTGAACGTCATGCCGAGGCCGCCGGTCAGCGAAAACGGCCCGCGCAGCTTCGCCTGAAAGAACGCCGGAGGCGCGAGCGGGTCGCCGATGGTGTACGCGCCGAGCAGGCGGTAGTAGCCCCCGATGGGGATGACGGGCTTCGCCTCGCTCAGCACGATGAACGGAGCGATCTGGATCAGCTGCTCGGCCGTCAGCGCCCCGGCGCCGACCAGCACCGAGGGGTCTTCGATGTGCCCCTCTTTTTTGCGGTACTCGACGATCGCGTCGACGTCGGCGTACGTGAGGCTGGGCAGCTCGTAGAGCTCGTCGCGCGTGGCGGTGTTCAGGTCGACGCCGTCGGCGAGCAGCTCGAGCAGCGTCTGCATGGTGGCGTCGCTGATCTCGCCGCGCTCGGCCGCTGAGCGAAGATCGTCTTCGTCGTCGGCAACGATGGGGCTCTCGTAGATCGTCGCGAACGCCCGCTGTGAGACGGACACAGCCATAAAGATCAGCGTGGCGCATACGACGAACCGGACCTTCACGAGGCGCGCACTATCGTTCAAGCGGTGGGGCAACTTCCAGGGATGATCAGCGTCGGCACGCAAGTGTTGCTGCTCAGTTTCTGAGAGAACGCGAGGGGGCTTTCGGTGCTATGGGCGTGAGCCCGAAATGACCATCGCCCGTACCTCCGCCACCGCCGCGGGCTCCGGCGGCCTCCACCCCGACGTGCTGACCTTCTCGAGCTCGCTGTCGCTCGATCGCGCGCTCTGGCGTGAAGACCTGATCGGCAGCCTCGCCCACCTCTCGATGTTGCAGAAGGTCGGCCTGATGCCCGCCGCCGACGCCAGGGCGCTGCACGCCGGCCTGTGCGCGCTGTGGGCCGAAGGCGCCGCCGGCAAGCTCGACTTTCCCGAAGACGAAGAAGACGTACACATGGCTGTCGAGGCCGACCTCGCCCGCCGCGTCGGCGAGCCCGCCGGCCGCCTGCACACGGCCCGCTCACGCAATGATCAGGTCGCGCTCGACCTGCACCTGCACGTGCGCGAGCAGTGCGCCGCCGTGCTCGAGCTGCTCGGCAGCTTCATCGACGAGCTCGCCTCGCGCGCCGAGGCCGAACGAGACGTGCTCTTCCCCGCGTACACGCACCGGCAGCGCGCGATACCCATCTCGGCCGCGTACTGGCTCTGTGCCTACGGCGCGATGTTCGCGCGCGACGCCGACACGTTCACGTTCGCGCTGAACCAGGTCGATCAGCTCCCGCTCGGGGTGGGCGCCATCGCCGGCACCTCGCTGCCCATCGACCGCGACCACGTGCGCGCGCGCCTCGGCTTCTCGCGCGTTTCGCTCAACGGCCTCGACACCGTCGGCAACCGCGACTTCGCGCTCGACTACACCTACGCGGTCACGCGGCTCTTGATCCACGCGTCGCGGCTCTCGGCCGACATCATCGACTTCGCGACCGCCGAGTTCGGCTTCTTGAAGCTCGACGGCGCCATCGCGTGCGGCTCGTCGATGATGCCGCAGAAGAAGAACCCCGACGTGTTCGAGCTCATTCGCGGCAAGAGCGCCCGCGCGCTCGGCAACCACGTCTCGATGTTGACGACCGTGAAGGGCCTGCCGGGCGGCTACCTGCGAGACCTGCAGGAAGACCGGGCCCCGCTGCTCGACACCGGCCCGCTCGCCCGCTCGGTGCTCGAGATGCTCAGGCTGTCGGTGCCGCGCGTCACGTTCGACCGCGAGCGCGCGAAGCAGGCGCTGGTCGAAGACTACACCCAGGCCACCGACCTCGCCGAAGCCCTGGTCAAGAAGGGCCTGCCGTTTCGCACCGCGTACCAGGCCGTCGGCGCCCTCGTGATGAAGGCCAAGGGCCAGAACCTGCCGCTCGCGAAGGTGACGCCCGAAGCCGCGCGCGAGGTGAACCCCGCGTTCGACGCCGAGGTGCTGCAGTGCCTCGACCCCCTGACGTCGGTCGCCCGCAAGGTGTCGGCCGGCTCGACCGGCCCGGCCGCCGTCGCCGCTCAGATTGCGGCGTTGCGCGAAGCCGCGAAGGGCGCAAAAGAGCGCGCCGCGAAGGTTCCCCGCCTCGAAACCCTCTTCAAAACCCTGAAGGAGACCCCATGAGCCGCATCTACCGTTCACTCCCGCCCAAGGGCACCAAGCTCGGCATCGCCTTCTCGGGCGGCCTCGACACGCGCTGCGCGGGCGCGTGGCTGAACGAGCAGGGCATGCACGTCTACGCGTACACGGCCGATCTCGCGCAGCCCGACGAGTCGAACGTGGCCGACATTCCCAAGATCGCCCTCGATCACGGCGCGAAGGCCGCGAAGGCCGTCGACTGCCGCGAGGCGCTCGTGCGCGAGGGCCTCATCGCGATTCAGTGTGGCGCGTTTCACCTGTCGGTCGGCGGCCGCAAGTACTTCAACACGACCCCGCTGGGCCGCGCGGTGACCTCGCTCGCGATCGTGCGCGCGATGCAGAAAGACGACGTGCACGTCTTCGGCGACGGCAGCACGCACAAGGGCAACGACATTCAGCGCTTCTACCGGTACGGCATTCTCGCGAACCCGAAGCTGCACATCTACAAGCCGTGGCTCGACAACGCGTTCGTGACGGCGTTCGGCGGCCGCCTCGAGATGAGCAAGTACCTCGAGAAGATCGGCAAGCCGTACAAGATGGGCGCCGAGAAGGCGTACAGCACCGACGCGAACGTGCTCGGCGCGACGCACGAGGCGAAAGACCTCGAGCACCTCGACTCGGGCATGCGCATCGTGCAGCCGATCATGGGCGTCGCGTTCTGGAAGAACGACGTGAAGGTCGAGGCCGAAGAGGTGACGGTGACGTTCGAGCGCGGCCTGCCGACGAAGCTGAACGGGCGCACGTTCGCGTCGCGGTTCGAGCTGTTCGTCGAGGCGAACAAGATCGGCGGCCGGCACGGCCTCGGCATGAGCGATCAGATCGAGAACCGCGTCATCGACGCGAAGAGCCGCGGCATCTACGAGGCGCCGGGCATGGCGCTGTTGCACCTCGTCTACGAGCGCCTGCTGTCGGCCGTGCACAACGAGAACACCACCGACCTGTACATGACGATGGGCCGCCGGCTCGGCCGGCTCTTGTACGAAGGCAAGTGGCTCGACCCCGAGGCGATGATGCTGAAAGACGGTCTGACGCGCTGGGTGTCGCCGTCGATTACCGGCGAGGTCACGGTCGAGCTGCGCCGCGGCGACGACTACACGCTGGTGTCGACGCGGGCCGAGCACTCGTCGTACGCGCCCGAGAAGCTCTCGATGGAAAAGGTCGCCGAGCCCGCCTTCACGCAGGAAGACCGCATCGGCGCCCTCGAGGTGCAGAACCTCTCGGTCGACGACAACCGCGAGACCACGCTGCGCCAGCTCGAGCACCTGCGCCGGCTCGGCGCCGGTGGGCCCGCCCGGCCCGCCGAGCTGCTCGAGAGCGGCGAGTAGGCAGCAGAGCGGTAAGGGTACGTCGACGTGGACGTCCGACGTCGACGTATACGTGCAGCGGGTGCGGGTGCGCGTGCGGGTTCGTTGACGAGCTCGCGCACGCGCACCTTCGAAACGAAGACGGCCTGAGCCCCTCGAGGCCCAGGCCGTTCGTTCTACGAGCCCGTTTTCTTTTCAGCGGCCCAGCGGCTTCGACGCCACGCGCTGTGACAGCGCGTCGAGCTCGGGCACCGCGAGACCACCAGCCCTCGCCTGGGCGATGAACGCGGCCGTGCTGGGCGAGTCGACGATGAGCAGCTGCGTCGCCGCCGCGTTGCGCACCTCGCCGTCGAACTTCACGTACGCGGCGACCAGCGACTTCGCGGCTTCATTGCGCGTCGCGAGCTCTTCGGTGCGCACGGGCAGGGTGGCCCAGGCCCACGCGTTGCCGACCTCGCCGAGCGCCTTCACGAGCAGCTTGGCGCGCGCCGGCGACGGCTGCTTCGTGAGCTCGAGCGCCAGGGCGCGGGCCACGGCGTGGGTGCGGGCCGAGCCGATGCCGGCGACGACCGCGTCGCGGTCGAGCTGGGCGATGAGCACGTCGGCGTCACCGAGCTTCGCGAGACCCTCGGCGGCCGCACGCTGAACCATGAACGGCGCCGACGTGTCGGCGAGCTGCCGCTGGAAGACGGGGCGCGCCCGCGCGTCTTTGTGCGTGCCGAGCGCCTCGAGCACCGAGACCCGCCACGCGAGCGCGGCAGACTCCGACCACGACGGGTCGGCGGGTCGCGACGCCTCGACGATCAACTCGGGAATCACGCCTTCGCCCATCGCCAGCAGCGTGGGCTTGAGGCCCGCCGCCAGCGGCCCACGCTTCTTCGCGTCGGCCTGCGGCACGCTCTGTCGCAGGTCGCTGACCGGGCCGGCGAACGCCGCGAACGAGACCAACACCACCATCATGCCGAGCGCTTTCATCGACCGCCCTCCCACCACTTGGCCGCGGGGATCACGCGCGCCGCGTTCGTACCGCAGTGAATTTCACCCATGTTCGCGTGGTACAGGTCCCAATCGTCGACCCAGTGCACGCGCTGGTTGACCGTCGCCAGCTTGTCTTCGAGGTCTTTCTTGAAGATGTCGACGCCGTTGATGACCGGCCCGAACGGGTCAGGCGAGATGAAGTCTTGCTCGCCCGCCACGAACCCGTTCACGGTGCCGGGCTGGTACGCGATCGAGTAGCCGAACTCTTTGTAGTGCAGGAAGGGCACCCGAATGATCTCGGCCTCGGTGATGCCCGTCGCGGCCTTGATGATCTCGAGCTGAGCGTTCACCTCGCCGACCGCCTCGGCGCTCGCCGCCATGATCTCGGTGTTGGCCAGCACCTGGCTGATGCTGATCGCCGCCGAGTAGTACTGGTTGGTGTTGTAGTTGTACCAGCGCTTGCCCACGTGCATCTGCACGTTGCCGTTGCCCGCCGCGACCTGCGCCTCGAGCATCGCCTTCGCCTGCGCCGCGTCGTTCACCAGCAGCACCCAGCCGCGCGGGTTCGGCGCCTTCAAGAACGAGATGGTCTCGTCGACGTGGCCGACCAGCAGCCACGACGTGTCGACGTAGAGGTGCGGCTGCACGGCCTGCGACTCCATCATCTTCGACAGCACCGGGTCTGGAGCGAACGAGGGGATCGCGCCACGCAGCAGCCGGCCCAGCGGGTACGTCTGGCCGTTGTGCGAATAGGGCGGAATCGTCTCTGTGTTGCCGTACGAGTTCAGCGACGACGAGTTGCCGTCTTGCGTCGGCGACCACGCCTGCAGACCGGCCGCGTCTTTGCCGCGGAAGCTCGTGAACACCACGCGGCCCGCCGGGCGCAAGAAGCCGCCCTGCTCGAGGCTGGCCGAGCGGTACGCCACACGAATCGTGTGCTGTGCGCCGCCCGCCGCCGGCATCGTCATGTAGCCGGTCTCGAAGAAGTCTTGCGTCCACTGATCGTTGTCGGCGATCTCGACCAGCGGCGCCTTTTCGGTCGTGTTCGCGATCGCGCCCTTCAGCGCGTTCACGAACGCCGTGCTCGAGCCGTCGCGCGGCACCCGCGTCACATACGAAGTCTGCGGCGCCTCGAGGTGGTGAAACGTCATCACCGGCGACGTGCGCAGCTTCACCGTGTCGGTGAGCGTGTTCTCGATGCCGCTCACCTCGAGCGTCACGCTCACGTAGCCGTCCCACACCGCCGAGTCGCGAACCACGTCTTTGCCCTCGACGCGCAGCTCGACCCCGGCCTTGAGCTCGTCGGCCGACAGCACGTTCTGGTACTCGTCGAACAGCTCCCAGCTGTTGCCCGCCGTCTGCTTGAAGATGCGGATCTTGCCGGGCGGCGTCGAGAGCAGCTTGCCCGTCGCCGTCATCGGCGCCGCCGCCCACGGCGCGACCTTCATGACCGCCATGTCGAGCAGGTCGTCGGCGCCGTTCACGATCTCGTCGGCGGCGTCGTTGCACGCGGCCAGCTGAACGTCGCCCGTCACCGTGCGCGAGCACACCACCTCGTCGTCGTCGATGTTCGCGAGGAAGATGGCGCCGTGCGTCGCGTTCCACGTGTCTTCGTCGAGGTCATCGGCCGCACCCGGGGCCACGTCGACGATGCCGTCACGGTTCACGTCGACGCGCAGGTCGACGAGCGGCCGGGTGCAGACCCCTGCGCCGGCGCTCGAGCTGCAGATGAACCCGGCGGCGCAGTGCGACGTGTCGGCGCACGAGGCGTTTTCGACGCCCGGTCGGCTGCAGACCCCGCTGCCGCCGATCTTGCGGCACAAGAACCCCGAGCCGCAGCTCGACGCCGCCTCGCATGGCGACCCTTCGATACCCGGCAACAAGGTCACCGGCCCGATTGAAGCGGGCCCTGACAGAAAGCTCTCGACTGGACCACCACCACACGCTGCGAGCGACAGCGTGACCAGAAGGCTCAACGATATTCTCATGATGTGAGATGCCTCCGTACGACCCTTTTGTTCGCTAGTACCAGACCCGGCACGTCGACAACAAGGCTGCCTACGCTCCAGTGGTGATCTGGCAACATGCTGCGTCATGACTCGGTCGCTATTCGTATGTCTGATGGTGATCGGGTGCTCGGGCGGCGAAGTTGTCGATGGCGGCACGAGCGGCGGCGCGTCGGCCGGGGGTAACAGCGCTGGCGGCGGCAGTTCCGCGGGCGGAGGCGTGACCGCAGGTGGCAGCACGGCAGGTGGCAGTACGGCGGGTGGCGCGAGCGCGGGTGGAGGCTCGGCGGGCGGCTCGGCCGTGGCCGGGGTGCCCTACGTGTACGTGGGCGCCGGCAACACCATCTACATCTACCGGCTCGAGCCGGGCGACGGCGGCATGACCGCGCGCGGGCAGGTGCCGGCAGGCAACGGCGCCAGCTTTCTCGCGGTGCACCCGTCGAAGCGGTGGCTGTACGCGGTGAACGAAAATTCGAGCGAGGTGGCGGCGTTCGCGGTCGACGCGGGCACGGGCGGGCTCACGTTCATCAACCGCGTGAGCAGCTTCGGCGCGGGCCCGGCGCACCTCTCGGTGCACCCCGCAGGGCGGTACCTGCTGGTCTCGAACTACGGCAGCGGCGACATCGCGACGGTGCCGATTCTGGCGAACGGGGGGCTGAGCGCGGCGGCGACCTCGAACCCTCGCCCCGGCGCGAACGCGCACCAGATCATCGCCGACGCTTCGGGCGCGAACGTCTACGTGCCGTGCCTCGGCTCGAACCGCGTGGCGCAGTACGACTTCGACGGCGGGCTCACCGCGAAGTCGCCCCCGTCGTACTCGACCGCGGCGGATGCCGGGCCCCGCCACCTCGACCTGCACCCGAACGGCCGGTGGGCCTACCTCATCAACGAAAAAGACCTGACGATGAGCGCGCTCGACATCAGCGCGGGTCGCCTCACGCACAAGCAGACGCTGCGCACCGTGCCCGGCGGGTTCAACTCGGGCTCGACCGCCGAGGTGTTCGTGCACCCCGCGGGTCACTCGGTCTACGGCTCGAACCGCGGGCACGACAGCATCGTGCACTTCAGCCTCGACGCGAACGGCCTGATGACCCTGGTGGGCCACGCGCCGACGGGCGGCAACACGCCGCGCAGCTTCGGGCTCTCGCCCGACGGCAGGCTGCTGCTCGTGGCGAACCAGGGCTCGAACTCCATCGTCGCGATGCGCGTCGACCCCACGAACGGCGCGCTCACGTCGCTCGGGCCCGTCGCGACGCTGCCGAGCGGGCCGGCTTATGTCGGCGTCGTCGCGCTGCCCTGAACCACGGCGTCGGCTTCGATCTCGACCAACATCCACGGGGCGATGAAGCGACTCACCTCGACCATCGTGGTCGCCGGCAGCACCTCGCGAAACAGCTCGGCGTGCGCGCGGCCCACCGCCTCCCAGTCGCGCTCGATGTGCGTGACGTAGATGCGCGTACGCACCACGTCGGCCGGGGTCGCGCCGAGCGCCGCCAGCGCCTTCACGATGTTCGCGAGCGTCTGCTTCGCCTGCGCATACGCATCGCCGTCGACGTGACCTCCGCCGTCGGTGGTCGCGGTCGTGCCCGTCACGAACACCTGGTTGCCGACGCGCACGGCGCGCGAGTAGCCGACCTTCGGTTCCCATTCGGTGCCACTCGAGTATCGCTGTCTCATCGAGTCTCCAGTCGCCGTATCAGTTCGTGAGAAATTTTCGCTCGAAGCG
>JAEUJP010000435.1 GCA_016793725.1 Myxococcaceae bacterium
CTCCAGGCATCCACCCACCGAGGAGAATTTCTCATCGCAAGCGCGGGTACCCTCGACACCCGCCCCTGTGCGTCGACATCGACTACGCCGAGTGGGGCCTTGCTGAGTCCTGAGGCCCGCTGCCGCGCGACGGCCTACCACCGTGCTGCCAGGCCATCGCACTTCAGGGGTTGATGACGCCGTCATCGCCGAGCTCGAGGGCGACGTCGAGGTCCACGTGGTCGCCCCCTCCGAAGTGGGTCGACGAAGAGTGCTCCTCGCGCTGCCGCTCGATGCGCGACGTGACTGGTTCGAGTGCGCCGAGACGCTCGGCGAGTTCCTCGACAAGTACTTCGAGGCCGGCGACGACACGTACGGGGAGGAAGGCCGCTGCGCGAGAACCGTGTAGAACCGGCTCGTGTCGTTTCCCGACAGCCACGACGCGGCCGCCCGCAACAAGATCGCCACCGCGCTCGATCAGACGCTCGTGGTCGAGGCCGCCGCCGGCACCGGCAAGACGACCGCGCTCGTCGGCCGCATCGTCGCGATCGTGCGCGCCGGCAAGGCGACGCTGAAGCAGATCATCGCCGTCACCTTCACCGAAAAGGCCGCCGGCGAGATGAAGCTGCGCCTGCGCGGCGAGCTCGAGAAGTCGCGCCAGAGTTCCACCTCGCCCGAAGAGAAGCTGCGCCTCGAGACCGCGCTCGAAGAGCTCGAGGTCGCCCGCATCGGCACGATTCACGCGCTCTGCGCCGACCTCTTGCGCGAGCACCCCATCGAGGCGCGCGTCGACCCGCTCTTCGAGGTCTCGAAAGAGCCCGAGTCACAGGCCCTGCTCGACGCCGCCTTCGACGCCTGGCTGCCCGCCACGCTCACCAACCCCGGCGAAGGTGTGCGACGACTGCTGAGAAGAAGGCCGCGCTCGAGAGGCCAGGCCGCTCCGCGTGAGCTGCTCAGGCGCGCCGCGTGGCAGCTCGTCGGCCACCGCGATTTCACCGCGGCGTGGCGCATTCCCGACCTCGACCGCGAGGCCCTGCTCGACGCCCTGCTCCCGCCGATTCGCGAGCTCGCGAAGCTCGCCGTCAACGGCACACCCGACGACTACCTGAAGCTTCACCTCAAGGAGCTCGAGCGCTTCATCGCCGACCTCGATCACCGCGAGCCGCCCGGCACCGCGCGCGACTACGACGGCCTCGAGGCCGCCCTCGCCACCCTCGCCCGCCACCGCACCTGGAGCTTCCGCGGCTTCGGCCAGCTCTTCGGCACCCTGCAGCGCGCCGAGGTCGTCGCCCGCCGCGACGCCCTGAAAGCCCAGCTCGACCAGACGCTCGACGACACCGAGGCCCACCTCGCAGCGCACCTGCACCAAGATCTCTGGCCCCTCGTGAAGCTCTACGAAGAAGAGAAGCGCCGCTCGGGCAAGCTCGACTTCTTCGACCTGCTCATCAAGCTGAACGCGCTCCTCGTCGGCGACGCCAAGGTCCGCAACGAGCTGCAAGACCGCTTCACCCATCTCTTCATCGACGAGTTTCAAGACACCGACCCCCTGCAGGCCGACATCTTGCGCCTGCTCGCCGCCGATGACCCCACCGTCACCAACCCCGAGCTCGCCATACCCAAGCCGGGCAAGCTGTTCATCGTCGGCGACCCGAAGCAGTCGATCTACCGCTTCCGCCGCGCCGACGTGGCGCTCTACGAGACCATCAAGCGCCGCCTGAAGGCCGAGGTCGTCGACCTCACCACCAGCTTTCGCGGCACGCCCAAGCTGCAGGGCGCCATCAACGCCGCGTTCGCGCCGGTCATGGTGCAAGAAGAGACCGGCACCTTCCACACGCAGGCGCGCTACGTGCCGCTCACGCGCTCGCGCCCCGACTTCGACGGCCAGCCGTGCCTCGTCGCGCTGCCAGTGCCGCGGCCGTACAACGACTACGGCAAGGTCACGACGTGGGCCGTCGACCGCTCGTACCCCGACGCGGCCGGCGCGTTCGTCGACTGGCTCGTCAGCCACAGCGGGTGGAAGGTGCAAGACCCCACCGCGCGCGAGCCGAAGCTCGTGCCCGTCGAGGCGCGGCACGTCTGCGTTCTGTTTCGGCGCTTTCGCCGCGGCGAGAGCGACGTCACGCTCGAATACACCCGCGCGCTCGAGGCCCGCGGCATACCCCACGTGCTGGTCGGGGGTCGCAGCTTCCACGGTCGCGAAGAGGTGCTCGCGCTGCGCAACGCGCTCACCGCGATCGAGTGGCCCGACGACGAGCTCAGCATCTACGCGACGCTGCGCGGGCCGCTGTTCGCGCTCAGCGACGACGCCCTGCTCGCCTACAGAGAGACCGCGAGCCGCGGCTTTCGCCTCTTTCGCCGCGTCGACGTCGAGAAGCTGCCGCCCGCGGCCCAAGACGTGAGCCGCGCCCTCGACGTACTGCAGGGGCTGCACAAGCAGCGCAACCGCCGCCCCATCGGTGACACGCTCGCGAGCCTGCTCGAAGAGACGCGCGCCCACGCCGGCGTCGCGTTCTGGGTGGCCGGTGAGCAGGCGCTCGCGAACCTCGCGCAGCTCGTCGATCAGGCGCGCCGCTACGAGGCGAACGGCGGCCGATCTTTCCGCGGGTTCGTCGATCTGCTCGCGCAGCAGGCCGAGCGCGGCGAGGTACCCGAGGCGCCCATCGTCGAAGAGGCCAGCGAGGGTGTGCGCATCATGACCGTGCACGGCGCGAAGGGCCTCGAGTTTCCCGTCGTGCTGCTCGCCGACCCCACCTGCAAGATGACGTTCGACCGGCCGTCGCAGTGGGTCGACCCCGATCAGAAGTTGTGGGCCGAGTCGCTCGCGCACTGCGTGCCGCAAGAGCTGAGAGATCACGCCGCCGAAGCGCTCAAGCGCGACTACGAAGAGGGCGTTCGGCTCACCTACGTCGCCGCCACCCGCGCGCGCGATCTGCTCGTCGTGCCGGCGGTCGGCGACGAAGAGCTCGCAGACACCTGGCTCGGGCCGCTGCACCCCGTCATCTACCCCGGCGAAGACGACAAGCGCCGGGCGCTGCCTGCTCCGGGCTGCCCGAACTTCGGAGGCGAGTCGGTGCTCGACCGGCCCGAGAAGGCGCGGTTTCGGGCGAGCGTGCAGCCGGGGCTTCACCGATCGCGCAGCGGGCAGCACGAGGTGGTGTGGTGGGACCCGGCGACGCTCGAGCTCGACAAGCGCAGCGATGCGGGGCTGCATCAAGATCAGGTGCTCCACGAGAAGGGCGGCGAGGTGGCCGCGGCACAGTCGATCGCCGACTACGAGGCGTGGGCCGAAGGGCGCGCGCGGCTGCTCGAGCAGGGCAGCCGGCCGAGCCTCACCGTCGAGTTCGCGCGCGACACGAAGCTCGAGCCCGGGCCCGTGCTGGTCGAAGAGACGAAGGTCACGCGGCACCTGCGCCCCAGCGGCCGCCGCTTCGGCAAGCTCGTGCACCACGCGCTCGCCGACGTGCCGCTGAGCGGCGAACAGCTCGAGCACACCGTGAACACCCACGCGCGCCGCCTGGGGGCGACCGACGAAGAGCGCTCGGCCGCCGTCGACGCCGTGAAGGCCGCCCTCGCCCACCCGCTGCTCGGCCGCGCCAAGGCCGCTGACGTCGTGCGCCGCGAAGCGCCGCTCACGCTCACGCTCGACGACGGCACCGTCGAAGAGGGCATCGCCGATCTCGCGTTTCGAGAGGGCGAACAATGGGTGGTCGTCGAGTTCAAGACCGACCACGAGCTCGCCCAGCACCGCCCGGCCTACGAGCGTCAGCTCACCGTCTACGCGCGCGCCGTTGCCGCCGCGACCGGCCAGCGCGCCGTCGCGTGGCTGTTGTCGGTTTGAGCCCCTGTGTCACGTGACGGCCGGGCGACAACGACCCCAAACGGCTGAATTCAGGCCGCAATCGCTTGGCCCAACCCTTGGATTCCCAGGGCCAAGTGGTCACCCTCGAAACGGCGTTCGGCGTCATCGATCTCGGAGCTCCCATCGCCAAGGGCAAGCTCGGCGCGGTCTACACGGGGGTGCACCGCAAGACGAACCGCCGGGTCGCAGTGAAGCTGCTCGAGGCCGGGGTCGACGACGAGGCCGTGGTGCGCTTCTTCGCCGACGTGCGGTCGGTGAATGCGACGAAACACGCCCACGTCGCCGAGGTGCTCGGCACGGGCCGCGCGGTCGACCGCCGCACCTACGTGGTGAGCGAGCAGCCCGAAGGCCGGCCGCTGCACACGCTGCTGGCGCAGCAGTACCGGGTGAGCGTGCAGACGGCGCTGCAGTGGTCGATTCAGGTGCTGGGCGCGCTCGAGGCGGCGCACGCCGTCGGGGTCGTGCACCGCGGCATCAAGCCGTCGAACCTGTACGTGGTCGAGCCGCCGCGGCGCACGCCGTTCATCAAGGTGCTCGACTTCGGAGCCTCGCGCCTGGCGGCCCTGCCGCGGCACACCTCGTACCTCGCGCCCGAGCAGCTCGAAGGCACGGGCGTGTCGTTCGCGACCGACCTCTACGCGCTGGGCTGCGTGATGTACGAGCTGATCAGCGGGCGACCACCGTTCACGTCGACCGACCAGGCGCGCAAGACGCTGCCGGTGCTGTCGCAGGTGCTGCCGGGCATACCCCGCCCGCTCGAGCAGTACGTCGAGTGGCTGATGCAGCGCACGCCGACGTCGCGGCCGCAGAGCACCGAGATGGCGCTCGAGCACGCGCTGGCGCTGCAAGAGATCTTCCCCCGCCGGCGGTCGATGCCGACGCCGCTGCCGGCGAACCCGAACGACGTGGCGACGTGCATGATGTCGGTCGCGGCGCAGCCTTCGCTCGCGGCGACGATCATGCAGCGGGTGCCGGTGTCGAAGCCGCAGCTGCCGGCCGACCCGTTCGACGTGCCGCTCGACCCCATGGCCTCTGAAGGCGGCTACGACGCGACGTTCTTGCGGCCTTCGAGCAACGAGGCCGTGACGCTGCCGGGCTTGATGCGGGCCGAGGTGCCGCCGACGAAGGAGGCTCCGGCGAGCATGCGGCGCGACGACGCGGCGAAGCCGACGCTGATCGCGCACCACGCGCGCGACGCGAAGGCGACGGCGCTGCAGCGCGCGCTGGTTCGTGAGCCGGTGCTGCAGAGCGTCGAAGAGCTGTTCAGCGAGACACGCCGGCCCGACGCCGCCGAGCTCGAAGAAGAGCTGTTCTCGGACCTCGACCCACACGAAGAGCCGACCGCGAACGAAGAGCCGCAAGCCGAGCCGAGCGTGATCGTGACGCCCGACGAAGGCACGCTGCCCGTCGAGCGCGAGCCGGCGACGAAGAGGAAGTCGGGCAAGAAGGGCCTCATCGCGATCGCGGCGCTGTTCGTGCTGTCGATGGTCGGGGGCGCGACCGGCTGGCACGTGGCGCCCGACGAGGTGAAGGAGCAGGCGACCGCGAAGGTGGAAACACTGCTCGTTCAGCTCAAGGGGAGCATCGGGCTGAGCTGAGGTTGTTTTCGTCTTGGGCGTGGAGCCTGCGGGCGTCTTCGCGCTGCGACGAGAGCGAGCCGCGCGCTCGCGGCGTTTCAGCCCGCCCCGCCCATCAGCCGGTGACTCACGGCGATCAGCGCGCGCAGCCTCTTCCAGTCTGGCTTCGCGCCCAGCACCACGCCGTACACCTGCGGCCCCCACGTCGTGCCCCACACCGCCCGAAAGAACGGCCGCTTCAGCGCGACCTCAGACCTGAACGTCAGCACCACCCCGTCATCGACGCCCGCCGCCTTCGCGTAGGCCGCAGGCTTGCCGCCCTTCACCGGCAGCACGTGCGCGAACGTCTTCTTGCCGACGCGCCACCGCACCCCCACCCAGGCAGGCTCTTCGACCGCGCCGGGCAGCGCCCGGCAGATCGCCTTCAGTCGGTCCACTCGCGCGCGCCCCAGGTTAGTCTTCGAGGTGTGGACTACGCAGCCCTCGTCGCGCGCCTCCGCTCGCACGCGAAGGTCGCGCGCATCACCCGGTACGGCACGATCGCCGAGAAGGGCCGCAGCTGGCCGCTGCTGCGCCTCGACACGCCGGGCTCCCCTCGCCTGCTGATCACCGCCGGCTTTCACGGCGACGAGCAGGCCGGCCCGCTCACCCTCGCCCAACACTTCGGCACCATCGCCCGCTACGCGCGCGCCCGAAAGGTCGGCCTCACCGTCTTCCCCTGCTTGAACCCGAGCGGCTTCGAGCTCTCGACGCGCTACAACGCGAGCGGCGAGAAGCCGAACAACGACTTCCTCCGGTACGAGCTCGAAGACGGCTCGGAAGAGGGCGTGCTCTACGGCAAAGACCCGGCGTTTCGGCGCTGGCGCCTGTTCAAGCAGGGCCCCCAAGAGACGCGCGCCATTCGCCGCGCCCTCGAGCGCGTGCGCACCCCGGTCGCCGCGCTCGACCTGCACCAAGACAACTACATGCGCCGCGCCGCGACCTACGCATACGTGTTCGGCGATGCGCAGCTGTACCTGCCGCTCGCCCTGCGCTCGAAGAAGCACCTGCCGCTCGCCGCCCGCGTGCAGGTCGACCCGCGCCTCGTCACCGACTCGAACGGGTTCATCTGGTTTCACGACGGCAGCGTCACCGACTGGTTCTGGCGGCGCGGCGTGCGCTACGCCGCCGCGCTCGAGACCACCACGCTCGGAGCTCCGAAGAAGTGTGACGCCGTCAACCTCATCTGGATCCGCGGGTTCATCGACCTCGTCGCTTTGGCGCGGTTGTAAACCCGAGTGGCGTCGCCCCCGCGGCCTGGCTGTGCGATGACGGCGGCATGCGCCAACTCCTCCTGGTGACCGTGGCGATGTTCGCAGTGGGCTGCTCCTCCGGCAGCGGCGGTGGCACCGGCGGCGGCGGTGAGGCCGCCGGCGGCAACGGCGGCAGCGGAGGCAACGGCACCGCCGGAGGCGGCTCGACCGGCAACATCTGCACCTCGGGCTTCGTCGCCGTGAACACCGACACCACCTGGAGCGGCACCATCGACCTCACCTGCGACGCCACGGTCGGCCAGAACGCGACGCTCACCATCGCCGCCGGCACCACGATTCGCGTGTCCGAAGGCAAAGACTTCAAGGTCATGGGCAACCTCAAGGTCCTCGGCACGACCGCCGCGCCCGTCACCATGAGCGCCGTCGCCGGCCCCTGGGGCTTCAGCTTCGACACCGGCGCCAACAAGACGCTCGAGCTGCGCAACGTGACCATCTCGGGCTCGGGCGACACCGTCGCCGCCGAGACCTCGCTGACGCTCGGGGCCGGCGTCTTCGCCGACCTGCGCGAGAGCCGGCTGCTGGTCGAAAACGCCACCATCTCGAACGCGACCGGCGTCGGGCTCGCCATCGTCACCGGCGCCTTCGCCCCGGGCTCGACGAACCTGCGCGTGATGGGCTCGGGCTCGTACCCCCTGTTCGTGAAGGCGAACGCGCTCACCTCGATTCCCGCCGGCAGCAGCTTCGCCGGCAACGGCAAGACCGGCATCGTGGTCGAGAGCGCGTTCACCACCCGCTTCAGCGCGTGGACGCGGCTCACGACGACGGGCACCATTCGCAAGTTCGACGTGCCGTACGTCATCGGCCTCGGCGCGGTGAAGACCGACCTCATCATCTCGACGGTCGAGAGCGGGCCGCCGACGTTCACGAACATACCCGTCATCACCATCGAGCCCGGCGTCGAGCTGCGCTTCTCGAAGGTGCGCGACCCGAACGGCTACCCGTCGCTCATCAACGTCGACGCAGCGCCCGACAACGGAGTGTGGAAGCCGCTCGGCGTGCTGAAGGCGCTCGGCACCGCGGCCGCGCCCATCACGTTCACCTCGAACGAACCGACTCCGGCCGCCGGCGACTGGGCGACCATCTCGCTCGAAGAGCTGCCCGCCGAGACCCAGCTCGACCACGTCGTGATCGCGTACGCCGGCGGCGACGCCCGCGCGCTCGGCGCCTGCAACACGGGCGCTCCTTCAGGCGGAGGCAGCTCGCCGCTCGACGGCGACGCCGCGCTCCAGCTGCACCTGCAGGCCGCCGGTGGGCCGGGCCGCAACCCGCTCACCAACAGCGAAATTCGCGACAGCGCCGGCGGTGGCATCTACCGCGCGTCGGGCGAGACCGACTTCGACATGACGGCGACGAACACGTTCACGCGCGTCGCGTGGTGCCGGCAGACCCCGATTCGGGTCGGCGCCGCGTGCGTGCCGATGATGTGCAACTGACGACCCATTCGACGACGCGTTAAGAGCCTGGCGATGCCGTCAGGCGAACCTCCCGGCCCCACGACGCGCCCGCGCAAGGCGCTCACGCGCTTCATGGCGTACGTGTGGCCGTACGCGGGGCTGATCACGGCGGCGACGGTCGCGGGCCTGTTCAAGTTCGTGCTGCCGTCGACGATGGCGCTGGCGTTCAAGTTCCTGACCGACCGGCTGGTGTCGACGTTTCAGCCGCAGGGCGGCGTCCCGGGCGGCGACATCGTGGTGCGCAGCATCGACGCGCTGCTGGGCAGGGTGGCGACGTGGGGCCCGCCGAGCTGGGACACGCCGTGGGGCCGCTTCAACGTGCTGATGGTGCTCTTGCTGGTGGTGTACGCCTTCTGGGCGGCGAGCATCTATTACCGCTCGTACCTGGCGCAGCTCGGCGGGCACCGCACGATGCTCGACCTGCGCACCGACCTGTACGAGCACCTCACGAAGCTCTCGCACTCGTACTTTCAGACGCGGCAGTCGGGCGCGATCGTCTCGCGCCTGATGGCCGACATCGCGCTCGCCCAGAACTTCGTGGGCACCGCGATGACCAACATCTGGATGGACCTGGTCTCGTGCGTCTTCTACGTCTACGTGCTGTTCTCGATGGACGTGCCGCTCGCGTGGGCGTCGCTCGCCGTCTTCCCGCTCTACGTGCTGACGATGCGCGGCTTCGGCGCCGCGACGAAAGACAGCACCCACGCGCTGCAAGAGGCGATGGAGTCGTTCTCGGGCGACGTTCAAGAGCGCATCGGCGGCATTCACCTGGTGAAGAGCTTCACCGCCGAGCGGCGCGAGGTGCGCCACTTCTTCGCGGGCGCGCGCCGGCTGTTCGACCTCACCATGCGCAACGTCGTGCTGACAGCGCTCTCGAACACGGTGGTGCAGTGGCTGACCCAGATGGCGACCCTCGCCGTCATCTGGTACGGCGGCTACCGGCTGATCACCGGGCAGACGTCGGTGGGCACGGTGGTGGCGTTCATTCTGCTGCTGCGCGAGCTCTACTTCCCCGTGAACCGCATGAGCGAGCTGAACACGGTGCTGCAGAACTCGATCGCGGCGATCGAGCGCGTGTTCGAGGTCTTCGACATCGAGCCCGACGTGAAAGAGGTGGCGAACCCGCGGCGCCTCGGCGAGCCGCGCGGCGCGATCACGTTCGAGAACGTGACGTTCGGCTACGGCAACGGGCCGGTGCTGAAGAACGTGAACCTCGACATTCGGCCGGGCGAGGTGGTGGCGCTGGTCGGGCGCAGCGGCGCGGGCAAGTCGTCGCTCGTGCAGCTGGTGCCGCGCTTCTACGACCCTCAAAGCGGCACGGTGAAGTTCGACGGCGTCGACGTGCGCGAGCTGTCGCTGCGCGACTACCGCGCGAACATCGGCATCGTGGCGCAAGAGACGCTGCTGCTCTCGGGCACGGCGCGCGAGAACATTCTCTACGGCAAGCCGAACGCGACCGACGAAGAGCTCGAGCGGGCGGCGAAGGCGGCGCACGCGCACGAGTTCATCACGGCGCTGCCCGAAGGCTACGACACGCTGCTCGGCGAGCGCGGGGCGAGACTCTCGGGAGGCCAGCGCCAGCGCATCGCGTTGGCGCGCGCGTTCTTGCGCGACCCGCGCGTGCTGATTCTCGACGAGGCGACGAGCGCGCTCGACAGCGAGTCGGAGGCGCTGATTCAGCGCTCGCTCGCCGAGCTGATGAGGGGCCGCACGTCGATCGTGATCGCGCACCGGCTGTCGACGATTCTGCACGCCGACCGCATCGTGACGCTCGACGCGGGCCAGCTGGTCGAGGTCGGGCCGCACGCCGAGCTGCTCGCGAAGGGCGGCACGTACGCGCAGCTGTACCGAACGCAGTTCGCAGGTGCGCAATAAAGGGGACAGGCTACTTTTCGTCGCAAACGTGCAACCGGTTGGCGCAAGTTGTGTGCCGCGTTGCGCAGAAAAGTAGCCTGTCCCCTTTATTGCGCAATGGGCCAGCGCTCTATCGGCGCATCGCCGTCGACGACGACCAGGTCGCCGAACGCGTTCAGCACCGCTTCGCTCTGCGTCGGCCGGTAGAACACGCAGTCGCCGACCTTCACGTCGAGCCCCTCTCCGGCGACGACGAGCTCCTGGTTGCTCGAGCGGCCATAGAGCCCGCTGTACGACAGACCGGGGGGCGACACCGGGCTCGCCAGCCACTGCCCGCCGAACACGAACACGCCCTTCGCCGACTCGGGGAAGAAGAACGTGCGCACCCCCGTCACCGCCTCGAGCCCGGGAATGTGCACCGGCGACACCCGCTTCAGCACCGGCGCCGCGATGAACGCGGCCGGCTGCAGCGGCGTCTGGTCGAAGTCCGACGGCGCCACGAACGCCGAGCCCACCGCGAGCTCGTTCGCGACCGTGCCCTCGAGGTGCTTCGTGAACGTCATCGAGCCGCCGCTGTTGAGCGTCAGAGACTTCGCGTCGAAGCCCGCCGCGCTCACCGCCGAGATCGCCGCCTGGTAGCGCTCCTGAACCTGCGCCCACGCGCGCCCCTTGAGCAGGCCCGGCGTCTTTCCGACGTGCGCGTCGTAGCCCATCAGCCCGGCGAGCTGCAGGCGCGGGTGCCCCTTCAGCGCCTTGGCGACGTCGGTCACGTCGTCGAAGCCGCCGCGGTGCAGCCCGACGTCGACCTCGAGCGAGACCTTCAGCGTGAGGCCGCGCTCGGCCGCGAACGTGTCGTATTCGGCGAGCCGCTCGTTCGTGTCGATGAGCCACTGCGTGCTCGTGCCCCACACCCCGCCGGCGTGCAGCGCGCGCACGGCCGCGATGGGCATCGGCTTGCCGAGCAGCACGTCGGCCGCGACGTCTCGCGCCCAGAGCGCCGCGAGCATCGTGGTGTTGAACGCCATGTAGCGCTGCGTGCCCGCCTCGAGCGCGTCGAGCAGGTCGAGGCACGGGAGTGACTTCACCACGAGCCGCAGGCCCAGCCTCGCGGCCGCGATGCGCTCGACGATCGACTTCGCGTTGGCGCGCAAGCGAGCGCGGTCGATGACGAGCACCGGCACGCCGAGGCCCGTCACCTTCGCGTTCAGCGCCGAGAAGTATGTGTCGTGCGGCCCGCTGCTCGGCGCCGAGGCCCGGCGAAGCGCCAGAGCGGCGGCGCCTGCTGCCGCTCCGATGACCGCCAGCCCTCGCCTCGTGAAGCGCATCGCTCACGACGATACGACGCTACGACGGCAGGTGGGCGCCATGAATGGAGCTCACCACCCGATTGGGGCTGCCGAAGATCTCGTCGATGTCGGCCCGCACCTTCGCCGCTTCGGCTGCCGTCACCGGCGCCTCAGACTCCAGCCGATCATCGATCTCGAGAATCAGCTTCGTGAGCGGGTGGATCCACGCGAAGTCGGGGTCGGACGCGAGCAGCCGCAGCCGCTCGGCGGGCTGCAGCACAGCGCCCTTGCGGGCCTCGTACGTCAGCATCGCCGCGTCGATGATCTTCTTGTGGAGGCCCAGCGCCTCGGCGCGGACCGCTTCGATGTCCTGTCGCGGGTTCATGCCCCACAACCTATGCATGCGCCGCGCGCACGCCAGCCGCTAGACCGTGAAGCAGCTCACCGTGATTCCCGACAGTTGGCTCACTCTGCTCGGAGGCTCTTCGCCCGTCGGCCGGTACAAGAAGTCACGCGCGCCCTCGTTCGCGTGCACCGAGCGCACCGACGCCACACCCATGCGCGCGAGCTTCTGCTGCCCCGCCCAGTGCCGCGCCCCGCCGGCGCTCACCGCCACCAGCACCGCGACCCGCGGCTTCAGCTTCGCCACACCCTCGCAGACCTCGGGCACGAAGATCTCACGCCCGATGATCGGCGCGATGCGGTGCGACCCCACCCGCATCTCGTTCACCCCCGAGTGAAACTCCCGCACCTTCGCGCTGCCCGGCGCCCAGCCCAAGACCCCCTCGCCGACGCCCGCCAGCACCGCCACCCCCGCCCTGCGCGCCGCCGCGAAGAGCGCCGCCGGCTGGTCACCGAGGAACATGCCCGGCAGCACGATCAAGTCGCACCCACCCGGCCTCGACGCGATCAGCTCGACGCCCGCAAACAGCCGCGTCACTTCTTTCATCGAGGGCGGCACGATCGTCGTGCACACCTTCAGCTTCTTGTTCGCCACGTTTGAAGCTCCTGCGCTGTGACGAACCGACCGGCCCTTTCAGTAGCACACGGGTCCGACATGCTTCGCGCGCGCGGAAACGCGAGCAACACGCGAGCAGCAGCCTGGAGCGCCCCCGTATCTCTACAGCTCCCGGCGAGAGAACTTTCCCGCGCGCCAGACCGACACCCGACCGCCGAGCCCTGATGCGACCGTGCCGCCGGCCAGCTCGTCGAGGCGGCGCTGTCGCTCGCGATCGCCCCGCAGTCGGGCACCCGGGCCGGGTCGCGCGCAATCACGCGGCTCGATGCCCCACCTCAACGCCTCAGCACGACCCGCTCGCCTCGCGCCGCAGGCAGCTGCGAGGTTGAGCCGGCGGCGCCCGACCGGCGCCTTCAGGTGTCATCCCCAGCAGCACTCGGGAGGGCCACCGTCGGGCTGAAACCCAAGGGCCCCCCCCAGACCACAGAACCCCGCAGCCAAAGTACGGCGGACGCGGAAAGTCGGGGCACTCGTACCCCCGTCGGCCTGGAGCTCTGCGGGGCGCGGCCAGCCCGCGT
>JAEUJP010000452.1 GCA_016793725.1 Myxococcaceae bacterium
GGGATGAGCACGTAGAGATGACTCAGTCGCGAGGTTCGGCGACGCCGCCGGCAACACGTCGCCGAACCGAGCAACGGCCTGCTCGAAAGTCGGGTCGACGTGCGACAGCTTCGGTCGCGTTCCGTCGTTCACGCGACGAGCCCTCGAAAGGCCAACAGATGCCGAACGCAACCGGGTCGCGAACCGGGCCCGCACTTCACCAGACTGGCCGAGCGCCCTGTCGAGGCGCACCCCCTGAGCCCGCAGCGGCTTGCCGTCGCGGCGAGAGAGGTGCGAGAAGCCGAAGCCTGCCCACGGCCCTGCTCGCCCGATATGCGCTCTACACCCGCGCTCCCCACGTGCCGGGGCCGGTCGCGTTTCATGCCGACACGGTCGAGGTGAACCTCATCGTGAGCGGTCGCGAGCACGTGTGGCTCGAGCGGCCCGTGCCGTTCATTCAAGGCGCGGGCGAGGCGGTGCTCATCCCCGCGAGGGTCGAGCACGCCAGCTGGACAGGTGGGTCGGCGGTCACGTTTCACAACGTGCACCTGTATCGCGAGCGCTTCGACGAGCAGCTCTCGGAGGCGGGCCTGCGCCCGAGCTCGCACGCGGTCACCTTCACCGGCCCCAGCTCGCTGCGCCGAGCGATGGAGGGCCTGCGCTACGAGTCGACCCACGGCCCTCAAGAGAAGGGCCACGCGCTCGCGCTCGACGCGTGGGCCCTGAGCCTCTCGATTGTCATCGGCCGACAGCTCTGCACACCGCGCAGCCGCGGCCAGGGCGCGAGCCGCGCGCCCTCGCGCGCCTCGGTGGCTCGCGCCGAAGAGCTGATGCGGCTGCACCCCGAGCAGGCCCACCCGCTCGACCGCCTCGCCGCCCTCGCGCAGCTGAGCCCGTGGCACTTCATTCGCCGCTTCAAGCAGGCCTTCGGGCAGACGCCGCAGACCTACCTGCGCAACTTGAGGCTGGAGCGCGCCCGCGAGCTCATCAGCACCACGTCGCTGCCACTCACCGTCATCGCGCACGACGTCGGCTTCGGCTCGAGCAGCCGCCTGAGCGAGGGCTTTCGCGCCCGCTTCGGCGTCACGCCGTCGTCGCTGCGGCGCTGAGCAACCCGCGGAAACGCCCTGCGCAACCGCGAGGAAGTGTGCCGCACCCGCCGCGCGTACACCGCCGCGACCATGCACAAGCTCTTCGCTGTCGCAGCCCTCTCGTCGTTGTTCGCCTGCTCGAGCGGCACCGCCGTGCCCGACGCCGGCACCACCGATGAGCCCGATGCGGGCGGGCTCGATGCGGGGCCGGCCGACGCCGGGCCGGTCGATGCGGGCGAGCCCGACGCCGGGCCGGTCGATGCGGGCGAGCCCGACGCCGGGCCGGTCGACGCGGGCGAGCCCGACGCGGGCCCCCTGACGCTGCCGGCCGACGCCGGCTGGAGCCAGCTGCCGACGGTCGCGTTCAATGGCAAGCAAGACGACATTCACTTCGTCGACGCCGAGCGCGGCTGGTACGCGAACGGCAGCGGCAGGCTGTACCGCACCACCAACGGAGGCGCGCAGTGGTCGCCGATGCTCGACCAGCCCGGCACGTACTGGCGCGCGCTCGGCTTCATCGACGAGCGCCGCGGCTACCTCGGCAACATCGGCGCCGGCGTCTTCCCGGGAGTGACCGACACGCAGCCGCTCTACTTCACCGACAACGGCGGCATGACGGTGACGCCGGTGACGCTGATGGGGGCCGACCTGCCGGGCGTCTGCGCCATCGACGTGCTGCACGCCGATGGCAAGGTCATCGTGCACGCGGCCGGGCGGGTGGGCGGGCCGGCGCGGCTCGCGACCTCGGTCGACGGGGCTCCGTTCGTGGTGACCGACCTCAGCGCCTCGCTCGCCATGATCACCGACGTGAAGTTCGTCTCGCCCCTGGTCGGCTACGTCGTGGGCGGCACCAGCTCGAGCGTCGGCAGCTCCAACGCCGTCATCGTGAAGACGCGCGACGGTGGCCAGACCTGGTCGCGCGTCTACACCTCGAGCCGCGGCTCGGAGCTCATCTGGAAGCTGAGCCTGCCCGACCTCGCGCACGGCTACGCGACCGTGCAGACGTACCAGTCGGGCCGGGCTGAGCAGCTGGTCGCGGTCTCAGACGACGGAGGCGATACCTGGCGCGAGGTGGCGCTCACCATGAACGCCTCGGCGCGCCAGCTCGGCATCGGCTTCATCTCGGCGCAGGTAGGCTGGGTCGGCACCGCCGCCGGCGGCTTTCAGACCACCGACGGCGCCGCGACCTGGCAGCCGGTGCAGTTCGGCGGCGCCGTGAACAAGGTGCGCATCGTTCGCGCGCCAGGCGGCTTCGTCGCCTACGCCATCGGGTTCGACGTCTTCAAGCTCGACGCGAGGCGCTGAAGCGCCGGCCGCTGCCCTGACAGTGCAACTGTGGGTTTGGCGAAAGGTCGTGCAGCGAACGCGCACTCGTGCGCGCGACGCAGCGGCTCGGCGCGCACGAATCGTTCGAGTGACTCGACCCCGAGCGCCGCCGCCACGTTCTCTTCTCGAATCGTGATGCTGTGCTGCAGCCGCGTCGTGATCAGCCGCTTGCCCGACACGTCTTCGAGGTCGAGCACATCGTCATGCGCATGCTGTGCCGACAGCGCAGGCGCAGAAGCAATCAGCGGCTTCTTCGGCTCGCAGTACACGCGCGCCGCAGCGACCGACACGATCTCCCGCTCGGGGTAGCGCAGCGCCGTGAGCTTGCCGCCGTACGCACAGCCCGTATCCACACAGATGGTGTTGTTCAGCCACTCGGCCTCGGGCACCGGCAGCTCGCGCGTCACCAGCTCTGCGCGTTCTTTGCAGGTGCCCGAGAGCGCACTGCCGAAGACGCGCGAGATGGCGACGCTCATGAACGACGACGCCACGTAGGGGCGGTCGTTCACGTATTGCTCGAGGGCTCCGCCGTCGCCGGCCGGGCCGCGGCGGTCTCGTACCAGCCCGACCGGGTCGACCTCGAGCAGCAGCGCGACGGTGCAGCGGGTCTCGGTCGCCTCTGGGTAGAAGACGTGTGCCTTGCCGAACGACAGGTCGACCGACTGCGGGCGCGCCGGGTTCTTGTGCAGCAGGTAGCCCAGGTCGGTCGCAGGGGAATGTGTCGTCGAGATGGTGAGCAGCACGTTCGCGACCCGACGGTAGCCCCCTCTGGGCCTGACGTGGCTGGTACTGTCGCGCGCCGTGCGTGCGCTCCGTGTCGCAGAAGGTCGAACGAAGCTCGAAGAGGTGCCTGTGCCCGATGCGGCCGGCGAGGCCGTCGTGAGGGTCACGCTGTCGGGCGTGTGCAACACCGACCTCGAGCTCGCGCGTGGCTACGCCGGCTTTCGCGGCACGATCGGTCACGAGTTCGTCGGCGTCGTCGAGGACCCCGGCGGCGGCCCGATTGCTCGTGGTGAGCGTGTGGTCGGTGAGATCAACGCGGGCTGCGGCGACTGCGCGCGCTGCCGGCGCTCGGACCCGCGCCACTGCCCCAACCGCACCGTGCTCGGCATCGTCGGGCGGGACGGGGCGCATGCCGACCTGCTTCGGTTGCCGGCTCGAAACCTCGTGCGCGTGCCTGATGCGGTCACCGATGTTCAGGCCGTCTTCGTCGAGCCGCTCGCCGCCGCGTGGGGTGTGCTCGAGCGGTGTCCGATGGCTCTGGGCACGAAGGTCGCCGTGGTCGGTGACGGCAAGCTCGGTCTGCTCTGCGCCATGGTGCTTCGCGCGCAGGGCCTCGCGCCGGTGCTGATCGGCAAGCACGCGAGCAAGCTCGCGCTCGCGCGCGGTGTCGAGACGTTTACGCTCGATGCCCGGCCTGCCGATCGTTCGTTCGACGTGGTGGTCGAGGCGACCGGTGCGCCTGCGGGCCTCGAGCTCGCCACTGCGCTGCTCGTGCCGCAAGGCAAGCTGGTGCTGAAGTCGACGTTTCATGGGCTCGCCTCGTTCGACACGGCGCGCGTCGTCGTCGATGAGCTGCAGATCATCGGGTCGCGGTGCGGGCGCTTCGCTCCGGCGCTGGAGCTGCTGCCTCAAATCGACGTCGAGGCCCTGGTCAGCGAGGTGGTGCCGCTCGAGCGCGGCGTCGACGCCCTGCAGCGCGCGGCTGCGCCAGGCGTGCTGAAGGTGCTGCTGAGTCGGTGAGTTGCGTCGGTTGTTCCCGAAATGGGAACAAGCTATCTTTCTGAGGGTGAAGATCATCTCCCGGCCGCTGTTGCGGAAGTTCTGGGAGAGAGAAGGGTGCGCAGACGCGAAGCAGCCGCTGCTGTCATGGTTCAAAGAGGTCGAGAAGGCCAAATGGAAGAACGCCGCCGAAGTGAAGAAGCTCTACGGGAGCGCCGACTTCGTGGGCGACGGCCGCATCGTCTTCAACATCGGGGGCAACAAGTGCCGGCTGGTCGTCTGGGTGAAGTACGGGATCGAGCTGGTGCTCATCAAATGGGTCGGAACCCACGAGGAGTACGACGAGATTGACGTCACGAAGGTTGGGCTCCCAGCCGTGAAGAAGCCGACGAAGCCGCAGAAACGGAAGCAGGAGTCCAGATGAAGACGAAGCTGAAGGTCATCAACAGCGAAAAAGCGTACCGCAAGGCGGTCAAGACCATCGAGATGCTCTTCGACGCGAAGCCCGGGTCGGCAGATCACGATGCGCTCGAGGTTCTCGCTCTGCTCGTCGACGACTACGAGCGGCGCACCTTCCCCATGGAAGAGCCAGACCCGGTTGCCGCGATCAAATTTCGCCTCGAGCAGGCTGGGTTGGAGCCGAAGGACCTCGTGCCCATTCTCGGTTCCCGCAGCCGTGTGTCGGAGATTCTGAACCACAAGCGCAGTCTTACGGTCGCGATGGTCCGACGGCTCTTTGACGAGCTGCACATCCCCATGGAGGCACTCATCCCGAGAGCAACCTGAGCATGGCTGCCTCGAAGATGGCCGAGTGGATTCAGACGAAGATCTCCGAGTGTGTGCCGGGAGGCGCTCGCGGTCGCGCCGGCGTAGGCGAGCTGTACGAGGTCGCCGCCCGAGCGCGCCGAAAAACAACGCCGCGGCGACGGAAGACAACCCGTACGCCGCGGCCCAGCTGCGCGCTCGGCAGCGCTACGACGCGTACGCGCTGAAGCTGAAGCAGCTGGCCTGGGCGCGGGCCTACCGCACGATGTTCACCTTCGCGGTCGTGAAGTTCGCCGCGCGGACCTCGAGCACCACGCCGGGCTCACACTCGCGGCGCGGCTTCGTGCAGTGCCCGTACTCACACTCGGGCGGCACGATGACGCACACCGACCCGTTGTTCGGCGGCAGCGTGAACCACTGGCCGAGCGTCGCGATCGGCGCCCCGTTGTAGAAGACGCTCGCGCCGGGCACCGGGCCTCCGAACGCATCGACGGCGGTGACGCGCGCCGACGTGCCGCTCACGCTCTGCGACGTCGTCATGCGACGCACGCCGTACGCCGCGCGCGCGCCTTGCGCGTCACCCACCGACAGCAGCTCGGCCCCGCGATACCCGACCTGGTACGGCAGCGGCGCCACCCCGTTCCACCCGCGGCAGTAGTTCATGATCGAGTCGGCGTCGTACGTCGGCGTCAGGTTCACGCCGTTCGGCACGATCACGCTGTTCGAATCCATCGTGAGCGGGCAGATGGGCGTCGCGTCGGTGCGCTGCTGCTCGTGCAAGAAGCCCAAGAGGTGGCCGACCTCGTGAACGACGACCGAGCGGAAAGACTCTTCGTAGTCGGCCGCGTTCACCTGGCCCGGCCGGCACCCGTTCGGGTTGTTCGCCGCGCAGACCGCCACCGTCGTGCGCGCCGGGCTCAGCATGCCGATGTCGGCGACGCCGCGGCTGCCCCAGTTGTCGGTGATGTGGTCGAACGTCAGCTGCACGTGCCACGGCCGCCCCGGGAACGGGCACGTGCTCGAATAGATGAACCCGATGTTGGCCGCCGTCGCCCACGTCTTCGCCAGCGCGTCTTGCGTCCACGCGACCTCGGGCCCCGGCGCGCCGTTCACGAAGCAGATCGGCACCAGCCCGCCCGCCCACTTCGTCAGGTTCGGCGCCTGAAAGAGCTCGGCTTCAGAGACGCCCACCTCGGCCTCTGCCGCTTCTTCGGGTGCGATGCCACAGCCTGAAACCACCGCGACCACTGCCAGGATCAGCTGCCTCAACGTGACGCTCCCCATGAACGTGCCGGGAAATGCCGGCTCACGCCCTTCTGGAAACGCCCCGCTCAGGTCTTTTTCACGCAATCGTCTCGCTGGCGTTTAGATAACTAGGTGGTTATATATGCCTGAGGTTATCGACATGACCCAAGCCCAACGCCTCGACGCCACCTTCGCCGCGCTCGCCGACCCCACACGTCGCGCGATTCTGGCGCGCCTCGCCACCGGTGAGGCCACCGTCAGCGAGCTCGCCGAGCCCTTCGACATCAGCCAGCCCGCCATCTCGCGCCACCTGAAGGTGCTCGAGCGGGCAGGGCTCATCTCGACCGGCCACGACGCGCAGCGGCGGCCGCGCCGCGTCGAAGCCAAGGCGCTCGAGGCGGCCACCGACTGGCTGCAGAAGCTCCGCGACCGCTGGGAAGAGAGCTACCAGCGCCTCGACGGGCTGCTCGAAGAGATGAAGCGAACCCAGAAGGAGTAACGCCATGCCCGCACCCGCCAGCGTCACCATTCCCAACGACACCGACATCGTCATCGTCCGCACGTTCGATGCACCGCGCGAGCTCGTCTGGCGCGCCCACACCGAGCCGCAGCTGATGAAGCGATGGATGCAGGGGCCGCCCGGGTGGACCTTGTCGGTCTGCGAGATCGATGCTCGGCCGGGCGGCAAGTTCCGCAACGTCTTCACGCAGGCGGGCCAGCAGCCGCTCGAGGTGCGCGGCACCTTCCTCGAGGTCGACGCGCCCGCCCGCTGGGTGCACACCGAGGAGTACGGGCCCGAGGGTTCGTCAGAGACGCCCGCCGCCGTCGAGACGCTCGTGCTCACCGAGAAGGCGGGCAAGACGACGCTGACGCTGACGATGCGCTACCCGTCGAAAGAGGCGCGCGACGCGGCCGGCCAGGGCACCGCCGACGGCATGGAGGAGTGCTACCGCCGCATCGACGTGCTGCTCAACGAGCGAATGCGGGAGCCGACGACGACACGAGGTAGATGACGGCTCGAACCATTCGGGTCGCGTCGGCCGCCGATGAAGCGCGCGCCCTCGCGGTGCTCACGCTCGCGTTCGGCAGCCGGGCGTTCGAGCACGGCACGGCGTACGTGACCGACGACGGGGCGGCGACGGCGCTCATGAAGCACGCGCTCGCCGTCGTCGACCGAGACCGGCTGCCCGCGTACCTCGAGTCGTCGACCCCAAGAACATTCCCCCCTTCGAGCGCCACGGGTTCGAGATCATCGGCTCGATTCGGCGCCGCGAACGAATCGTTCGCGACCGTCGAACAGAACGTTCTTCGGCGTCGCGCGACCGCACGAATGTACGGCACCATCGGCCCGTTCGACCGAGCTGCTTCAACGCGGAGCCGAGACGACGGTGCCCTCGAGCCCGTGCGTGAACACCTTCGACGGCGGCAGCCCGAACATGCCGGTGAACAGCTTCGAGAAGTGCGCAGAGTCGTAGAAGCCGCCGTGGTGCGCGACCTCGGTGAGGCTGCGGCCTTTGAGCGCGAGCTCGGCGGCAGACACCATGCGGTGCCACGCGCGGTAGGCGCCGATGGGCACGCCGACCTGCTCCTTGAACGTGTGCTCGAGCAGTGAGGTCGACGCGCCGAGCCTGCGCGCCAGCGTGCCGGCGTCGCACGGCTCGCCGGTCAGCAGCTCGGCGACCTTCGATACCCGCTCAGTCACGGTGAGGGCGCTCGGCCCGAGGTGGAGCGCAGAGTGGAAGAGGTCGCTCCACGGCTCTGGCCGCCGCGACGACAGCGCGCCCTCGATCGCTTCGCGCAGCGCCGCCGCGTCGACGCGCCCGCTCAGCGTCGCCCCCGGCTCGAGAAACAGCGTCGCGGCGCGCCCGCCGTGAAAGTCGAGCCCGTGCCACTGCCAGCCGCGCACGAACGCCGCCTGGTGCTGCTCGACGCGGCCGTCGTCGTGCACGAGGTCGAACGCGTCGTCGAGCCCGACCAGCACCGCGTTCGCCGCGAAGCGATGCAGCGGCAGCGCGCCGAGGTTGCCGACGAACAGCGCGCGACCTCGGCCGAGCAGCAGGTGGCTGGGCATGTGCAGAAACATACAAGCGGCGGGCCCGCGCGCGCTCGTAGCTTGCGGCCATGATGACGCTCTCGCAGATGATTCTGGGCCGCGCCGCCAGCTCGCCTTCGCGCGCGGCGTTTCGTGTGCGTCGCGGTGAGACCTACGCCGACGTCACGTGGGCCGAGGTGTCTCTACGGGTCGACGCCATCGCGGCCGGCCTGCTCAGCGCGGCTTCGCTCGACGACGGCGCGTGCATCTCGATCGTCGGCAGCACGTCGCTCGCCTCGTGCCTCGTCGACTTCGCGGCGCTCGGCGTCGGCCTCAAGACGGTGCCCGTCTACGCGAGCCTGCTGCCCGAAGAGGTCGGCTACATGCACGTCGACACAGCCACGCAGCTCATCGTCGTCGACGACGCGAGCCAGCTCGAGAAGGTGCGCGCCTTTCGCGGCGGCTTCACGTTCTTCGAGCGGCGCTACGCGGCGAACGAGCTCGCCGTGCGCGCGAAGGTGGTGGTGATTCACCCGGGCGCGCTCGCTCCGTCGGACGATTGGGAGAGCCTCGACGCGCTCGAGGCGCGCGGGCGTGCAGCAGGTCTGTACGACGAGCTGCAGCGGCGAAGAAGCCTCATTCGCCGCGAGCAGGTCGCGACCTACACGTATACCTCTGGCACCACGGGCGCTCCGAAGGCAGTCATTCAGACGCACGACAACATGCTCTCGATGCTCGAAGACGTGGGGGAAGCGGGCCTGATGGACGCGAAGGTGAAGCAGCACGGGCTGTTCCTCTTCCTGCCTGCTGCGCACTCGTTTGGGCGAATGGTCGAGTTCGCCGGCCCGTTCTTCGACGCGCCCATCGTGCTGTCGTCGGTGCCGACGCTCGCCGCAGACCTCGCCGCGTCACGGCCCGGCTTCTTCCCCGCAGCGCCGCGCGTGTTCGAGAAGATGATGGCGAAGATCGTCGCGGGCGTCGAAGGCACGGCAGGTGTGAAGCGCACGCTCGCCGACTGGGCGCTGCGCGTGGGCCGCGAGGTCGCCGACCTGCGCGTCGCGGGCAGGCCCGTACCCTACACGCTCGAGCTGCAGCGCCGGCTCGCCGACACGCTCGTGCTGTCGAAGCTGCGGGCGCGGCTGGGGCTCGACAACGCGTCGGCGCTGCTCTCGGGCGCCGCCGCGCTGCGCACCGACGTGCAGCTCTTCTTTCTCGCGCTCGGCCTCACCGTGCTCGAGGCGTACGGGCTGACCGAGACGTGCCCCGGCCTCACGGTGAACCGGCGCGACGACGCGAGGCCGGGCACCGTCGGTCAGGCCTTCGAGCGCGTCGAGCTCAAAGTGGCGCCCGACGGCGAGCTGCTCGCGCGCGGCCCGAACATCACCCGCGGGTACCTGAACCGGCCCGATGCGACCGCCGACGTGTTCGACGAAGAGGGCTGGTTCCACACGGGCGACCTGGGCTCGATCGACGCCGACGGCTTCGTGCGCATCACGGGCCGAAAGAAGGAGCTGCTCAAGACGAGCGGGGGAAAATACGTCGCTCCGCTCAAGATCGAGGCGCAGCTCAAGAAGCATCGCATCGTGCAAGAGGCGGTCGTCGTCGGCGACGGTCGCAACTACTGCACCGCGCTGTTCGCGCTCGACGCCGAGATGTTGGCGTCGTTCGACCGCGCGCAGGTCGACGGCATCTTGAAGGGGCTCGTCGACGAGGCGAACTCAACCCTCGCGCCGTTCGAGCAGATCAAGACGTTTCGCGTGTCGCCCGGCCCGTTCACCGTCGACGGGGGCGAGCTGACGGCGTCGCTCAAGGTGAAACGCCACGTGGTCGCCCAGAAGCACGCCGCGCTGATTGAGTCGATGTACGCGGCCTGAGCGCGGTAAACCTCGGGGTCATGCCCCTGCCTGAAGAGCGCGCCAGCGCGCGGCGCGTCATCGAAGATCTGAAGGAGCTCGCCAAGCTGACCTCGAACGAGCGCGGCGCCCAGCGCGTCGCGTGGGGCCCGGTGTGGCGCGAGGCGCGCGACTGGTTCACCGCCAAGGTCGACCGCGGCGTCGGCGTGAAGACCACGCGCGACTCGGCCGGCAACCTGTGGGCCTCGCTGCCCGGCAGCGGCAAGGGCTCGATCGTCATCGGCAGCCACATCGACTCGGTGCCCGGCGGCGGCTGGCTCGACGGCGTGCTCGGCGTCGTGGCGGGCCTCGAGGTGCTGCGGCGGTTCAAAGAGGGCGGCACGACTCCGCCGGTCACGATTCACGTCGTCGACTGGGCCGACGAAGAGGGCGCGCGGTTCGGGCGGTCGCTGACGGGCTCGGCGGCCTCGGCGGGCGCGCTCGATGCGCACGGTGAGCTCGCCCACCTCGTCGACCGCCAGGGCGTGAAGCTGCCCGACGCGCTCGCCGAGAACGACGTCACGCTCGACGGCATGATGCAGGCGCGCGCGTACTTCGACAGCCTCGACCCCCTCGCGTACCTCGAGCTGCACATCGAGCAGGGCCCGGTGCTCGAAGAGCAGCGAGACCCCGTCGGTGTCGTGCTCGGCACCATGGGCGTCGAGCGCTACAACCTGAAGTTCGTCGGGCAGGCGGCGCACTCGGGCGCGGCGCCGCTGCACCTGCGCAAAGATGCCTTCCTCGCCGCCGCCCAGTTCGCGCTCGACTGTCGCGCCATCAGCGTGCGCCACTCGGGCAAGACGCCCCGCACCCGCGTCGTCGCGACGTGCGGCGTCGTGAAGGTCGAGCCGAACTTCGTCACCGCGGTGCCGGGCACGACCGAGATCTCGATCGACCTGCGCGCGCTCGACGGCAAGGTGCTGCAGTCGATGTTGCGCGAGGCGAAGAAGGCGGCGGCTGCCGCCGCGAAGAAGCACCTGGTGAAGGTCGAGTGGAGCCCCCTGCTGCACATCACCCCGCGCCCCTTCGACGAGCGGCTGATGGCGTTCGCGCGCACGGCGGTGAAAGAGGTGACCGGCAAGGCGCCCGAGCTGCCGTCGGGGCCGCTGCACGACGCGGCCGAGATGGCGCCGCTGGTGCCGACGGCGATGATCTTCGCGCAGAGCAGCCCGGGCATCTCGCACACGCGCTTCGAAGACACGCCCGAGCCCGCGCTCGACAAGTCGATTCGTGCGTTCTTGAAGCTCGTCGACGCGACGCTCGCCGCGCTGCCGCTCGCGCCGGCGAAGCGCGGCAAACGGCGGTGAAGCGCACGGCGCAGCTGACGGTCGAGGTGCCCGCTGCGCCCGACGTGGTGGCGGCCGACGTGTCTGACCCGCGCAAGCTCGAGAAGCTGCACCCGCTCTTGCGCTCGATCGCGCGGGTCGACGACGCGGCAGGCGTGCGGCGCTGCAAAGACCGCATCTTTGGCCTCAAGCGCGTGTACTTCGCCGAGCAGCACTGGGTCCCGGGTGCGCTGAAGTGGCACAGCGTCGTGCGGCAGGGCGCGTTGACGCTCACGAACGTGTGGAGCGTGACGCGTTCGAGGGGCCGGCCTTGACGGTGGCGGTCATCGCGGCGCCGATCGGCGTGCACGCGCACCAGAAGCTGTTCGCGGCGATCGGGCGCACGTATCGTTCGGGGCCATGACGCCCGTACTGCTGCTCGCCGTGCTCGCCGCCGCTGCAGAGCTGCCTGCGTCGAAGCCGGTGCTGGTGCCGAGGCTCGACGTGAAGGTGCCGGTCGGTTGGCGCGAGCTGCCGAACCTCGGCGGGCCGGTGACGTACTCGCCGAAGGCCGACGACTCGGCGGGCGTGCTGCAGGTGTCGCGCATGCCCGACAAAGACTTTGCGTTCGTGGCGAACGCAAAAGAGCTGGGGCCGCTCGCCGCCGAGCTCGGGTCTCGGCTGCCCGAGTGGGGCAAGCCGCTGGCCAACAAAGACGCGAGCTGCGCGATGGGGCGGGCGGGGCTGGCGATGTTCCAGGGCGGCAGGTTTCCCGCGACGTTGTTGTGGGTGACGGTGTCGAGCCAGGCGGCCTACGTGTGGACGTGGCTGGGCCCGAGCCCGCAGGCGCAGGAGCTCAAAGACGCGCAAGCGGTGGTGCTCGGCGCGGTCGAGGCGAAGCGCACGGTCTCGCCCGAGCTGGGCGCGCTCGTCGCCGCGCTCGAACGCATCTCGCTCGCGCGCCAGGCGCTGTCGAGAGGGGCGAACACGCCCGACCAGCTGCACCTCGCGGTGCTGACCGACGAAGGCGGCAAGGTCTCGGGGCTCGAGCGACCGGTTCTGTCGGGGCGGCTGTTGCAGCTCGCCGCGACGAAGGGCTCGAAGGTGCTGCCGTTCGAGGTGCGCTTCGATGAAGACCCGGCGCGTCGCTTCACGTTCACGGTGAGCATCGAAGGTGAGAAGGCGCGGCTGAGCCTGGCGCGTGACCCGAAGGCCAGAGTGTCGGAGCCGCTGCGCCTGCGCGCCGCTTCGCTGTGGGGCCTGACCGGCGTGCGCGTCGACGCGCCGTACAAGGCGATCGAGCTCGAGGCGACGGTGCAGGGCGCCGCGCTGGTGAAGGTGCGGGTGCCGGCGAACTACGAGAACCCCGGCAAGGGCAGCTGGCTGCTGTTCAAGAGCACGAAGCCGGCCGAGCTGTACGTGGCGGTCGACGTCGAGGGTGGGGTGTTCGAGGTGTTCCCGAGCGCGCCGCTCTCGGCAGACGAGGCGGGGCGGGC
>JAEUJP010000611.1 GCA_016793725.1 Myxococcaceae bacterium
GCGCTCGAGCTCCGACTCGGGCTCGGGCTTTCTGCCCATCGCGACGCCCGGCAAGAGGCCCGGTGTCACGGCCTCGCCGATGAAGCCGCCCAGGCCATAGAGCGTCCACTCCGTCAGCTCGCCGTCGTCGGGGCGCGCGTCGATGCGCACGCGCAGCACCCGCTCGTCGGCGCCGGGCGTGTTCCACCGGCCGGCGACGATGCGGCGGTCACCGTCGCTGCGCGCGAGCTCGACGGCGTGGCCCGCGACGGTGAGCTCGTACAGCTCGGTCGACGTCGAAGGCTCTGCGGCGCGCAGCACGGTGGGCACGCCGGGCGTGAGCTCGAGCTCGAGCTCGGTGGCGGGGTCTGAGGTGGCGAGGCGGCGCTCCCAGCCCCAGTTGCCGCGCTCGAACGCCTCGGGGAAGAAGAGCTCTTCGGGGCGCGCGAACGACATCAGCCAGCTCGCGTGCGGCGTGGCGCCGAGCTGTGAGACGTGGTGCGAGATGGCGGCGAGCTTGAGGCGGGCGTCGGCCGGCACGCGCTCAGACGGTACGTAGAGATCGTAGGGCGCGGGCAGCGGAGCCACCTTCTCGTCGAGCGTGAGCGGCGTCTTGCAGTCATTCGCGGGCCAGCAGTCGCCGAGGTGAACGATCGCGCGGTGCACCTCGCGCGGCGCCGTCTCGAGGCGATCGAGCGCGCGGCGAAAGTAGACGTACGTCATCGCGTGGTCGGGGTGCTCGTCGATCGCGTGCGGCAGGTAGACCTCTCTCGGCTGCAGCTTCGTCAGCAGCGCCACGAGATCTTCGACCAGGGCGTCTGACGTGTAGACCGCCGGCGCGCCCGTGCGGTGCGTGTGCTCGTCGGTACCCCGCCTGCCGCGCCGCGCATACGTCGTGTTGCCCCGCACGCAGCGCCCTTCGGCGTCGCGGCGATCGACCGGGGCGAGCGGCTCGCGCCCCAGCTCGGGCAGGTGACCGTCGGGGTAGCCGAGAAAGTGAACGTCACGCTCGGCGACCCCGAGCTCGGCGAGGCCCGCGATGCTCTCGTCTTCGCGCGCCCACCCGTCGCGCTCGCAGCCGTAGTCGCCGTTCGTGACGATGATGACCGCGGTGCGCTTGCCCTCGCGCGCCGCCGCTTCGAGCACTCCGCCGCCGAGCAGCACCTCGTCGTCGGGGTGTGTGCCGATGACGAGCACGTCGACGGGCTGGCGGGGCGCGCGGCCCTGACAGGCGAGCGAGGCGAAACCGAAGATGGCGCAGGCGAACAGGCGAAACGACAACGGAGCTTCAGTCTGGCACATGCGACGCGGTCTCGTGTACGTGGCGCGAATGCCGGAAGTTCGAACTGCCCGGGCCCTCGCCGCGTTTTTCGTCGCGGCGTTCGCGGGGTTCCTGGTCGCCTACTGGCCCTACACCGTCGACGACACGTTCATCTTTCTTCGGTACGCCCAGAGCTTCGCTGAAGGCCACGGCCTCACGTTCAACCCCGGCCAGCCTCCCGCCGAGGGCTACACGTCGCTCTCGTGGACGCTGCTGCTCACCTTGCCCCACCTCGTGGGGGTGACCGGCCCGATCTTCGCGAAGGGCTTCGGCGTGCTGTGCGCGCTCGGGTCAGCCGCCCTCGCGGCGCTCCTCGCGTGGCGGCTCTCTGGGCGGCGGGCCCTCGCGCCGGCGCTCGCGGTCGCGTTCGTGCTCGGCCTGCCCGCGACGGCGGTGCACGCGGTCTCGGGCATGGAGACCGCCTTCGCCGCGCTCCTCGTCACGGTGTGGCTGGTCACGGCAGAGCGCGCGCACGCTCCCCCCTGGCGCCTCGCAGGTCTGGGGCTGGCGCTCGGCCTCACGCGCCCCGAGGGCAACCTGTTCGTCGCGGCCGGCCTCGTGCTCGTGCTGCTGCGGCTCGAGCCCGCGGCGCGCAAGCCGCTCGCGCGCGCGGTCGTGCTCGGCCACGCGCTGCCGGGCGCCGTCTACTTCGCGTGGCGCGCGACGCACTACGGGCACTTCTTGCCGCTGCCGTTCTACGTGAAGACGGTGGCGCCGAATTTGGGGCCGTTTGCGGGCTGGCCACAGGGCCTCGATTTCTTGCGGCTGTTCACGGTCGAGAACCCGTGGCTGTTCGTGCTGCTCGCGGTCGCGGTGGCGACAGTGCCTTTCGTGCGGCTCGCGCTCGCCGCCGCAGCGGTGTGGTGGGCCTTCTTCCTCTTCCCCGCACACGAGATGGGCTACGACCTGCGTTACCTCTACCCGCTGGTGCCCGGGCTCCTCGCGTGTGCCGCGGCGGGCGGCGCGGGGCTCGCGCAGCGCTACGACAAATACGTGTCGCCGCGCGCGGCGGCGCTGCTCTGCACGCTGCTCATGGTCGCGAGCTTCTGGCATCGGCTGCCGGGCAGCGTCGCCGAGAAGCGCGACTACGGCCGCGGAGGCGAAAAGGCGCACGTCGCCATCGGCGCGTGGCTCGCGTCGATTCGACCGAAGGTCTCACGGCCCGTCGTGGCCACGCTCGACTCGGGCGCCATCGCCTACGTCTCGCGGTGGCAGGTCATCGACACGTGGGGTCTGAACGACCCCGAGATCGCGCTTGCGGCGGCCGGCAAGGGGCGAGACGCCGACGCGGTGCTCGCGAGATCTCCGTCGGTCATCATCGTCATCTCGCAGTTCCCCGATCGCTTCGTGCATCACTTCGACTACGAGGGGCCGCTGTACGAGAAGGCGCTCGCGAAGGGCTACCGCGTGCTCGGCCGCTGGGAGTTCTTGCCCGACTATCACCTCTGGGCGCTGGGCATCGACGCCGTGCCTGCCCCACCCTGAGCCGGCGCGAGGGCGAGCAGCAGCGCGAGCGCCGCAGCCGGCCAGGCCTGCACCAGCAGCCGGTCGAGCAGCGTGCCGTTCTCGGCGAACGCGCGCATGCGCTCGGAGCCGAACACCAGCCCCGCCGACAGCGCCGCCGCGTAGCCCGCGACCAGCCACTTGAGTGAGCGAACCTCTCGCTCGGCGGTCGGCCGCGCGAGCGCGACGAGCGCGACGGGCCAGAACACGCCCCAGGTGACGACGTCGGTCGCGTGCAGCCACACGAGCCGCGCGAGCTGGGGCAGCCAGGCGAGCAGCGGCGCTCCGAGGGCGTGGTCAGCGCCCGGGGTGCCGGCGCTCGCGGCGAGCGCGCGCCACGAGAGCGCGACCGCGACGGCGAGCCCTGCCGGAGCCGCCAGCGCGAGCGACCGGCTCGGCCGCTGCGACACCACGATGGCGCCGATGCTGGCGGCGAGCGCGTGAACGACGCCCTCGTCTTTGAAGCCGGCGAGCACGACGGCGAAGGCGAGCGCGGTGAGCGGCGCCCGGCGCTCGGCGCCGAGCAGCGTGCCGAGCAGCGCGAGCCCGAGCAGCCCGAGCGGCAGGTCGAGGTAGACCGAGCGCAGGTGCACCCAGACGAGCGGTGCGCCGAGGGCGGCGGCGGCGAGCGGCAGTGCGCCGGCGGGGCGGCTGCGCACGTGTGGCCACCACGCCTCGAGGGCGGCCGCGGCCGTGACGATGACGAGCAGGCTCGCGGCCAGCGTCTGCGTGGTGAGCCCGTCTCGACCGAGCGAGAGCCAGCCGACGGCGGCGGGCCACAGCGTCGGGTAGCCGGCGGGTATGAGGTGCTGCGCGGGGTCGAGCGAGGCGTCGACGACGGCGTCGAAGCCGGCGGCGCCGAGGCGGGCCTTGCCGAGCCACACGAGCTCGTCCCACTGGGTCGGCACCCAGGGGCGCGCGAGGGTGGCGGCGGCGAGGCCGGCGAGCGCGAGCCACGGCAGCGGGGCCGCCGGCGGTGCGGGCGCGGCAGGGCGAGCCCACAGGGCGGCCGCGGCGAGGGCGGCGAGCAGAACGAGGCCGGCGGGCCCGAGCGAGCAGAGGTGCAGCACGGCGAGCGCGACGAGGGCTGCCGACGGGCGCCGCAGGGTCAGGCGCAGCGGCTCGCGTGTGGCGAGCGCGAGCAAGACGGCGCCGAACGTGTGGGCGAGGGCGAGGCCGACGAGCGAAATCATTCGTCGTCGCCCCGGCAGACGACGACCGCGGTGCCCGCGTCGGTCGTGCACTCGACGTCGAGGCCGTCGCCGCGCAGCTCGAGCCGCACTGCGCCCGCAGCGGGCGGTGGCCGCGCCGGTATGGCGTAGCGCCCGACGGGGAACAGCACGTCGTCGTCTTCGGCGACGACGGCGACGGCGGTCTCGGGCCACGGCGCGGCGGTGTGCACGTCTTCGATGGCCTCGCTGACCTCCCGCGCGAGCGCGGGTCGCTTCAGCGGTGCGTCGGCGCGCAGCACCAGCACGCAGATGGCGCCCGGTACGGCGGCGAGCAGCAGCGCGACGGCCACCGCGGGCCGCGACCGGCGCAGCAGCACGACGGCGACGGCGAGCGCGGCGATGGCGAGCGCCGAAGACAGGCCTGCGTCGGGGAAGCCGCGGCGCGGCGCGCCACCGACGCCGTTCGCGCCGTCGAGCACGATGGCCTCGGGGCTCCCCAGGGGAAAGTCGCTCACGGGCAGGCCTGCCTGGGGTCGAGCAGCTCACCGAGCAGCGCGGCGACGGGTATGAGGCGCGGCGTCACGCGGTAGCGGTCGGCGCGGGTCTTCAAGAACACCGAGTCTTCGTAGTCGCCCGCGCGCTCGCCCTGGGCGTTGAGCGCGAACAGCTCGCTCACGCCGTTGATGCCGAGCAGGTACGCGCCGGCGCCGCCGCCCGGCTCGAAGTACGGGCTCGTGACCTGGCCGCCGAGCGTGTGCCAATGGGCGAGCTGTGGGAGCTGCTTCAGCTTCGGGTGTGACGAGGTCAGCGCGAGCAGCAGGGCGGGCACGTCGTTCTGCGAGAGGGGGCCCTGGTCGACGAGCCGCTGGGCGTCGGCGAGCGCCGCGTCGAGGGCGGCCGCATCGGTCGCGCGCGCGCGCAGCGCCTTCGGCAGCACGAGCGCCATCGGCACGCGGGCCTTCTGGGCGTCGGTCTCGGTGGGCTCGGCGCCCCAGACGTACGAGTGGCCGGTCGAGTGATCGGCGACGACGAGCACGAGGGTGCGCTCGGCGAGCCCGGTCGCGTCGAGCTTCGCGAACAGCCGCTCGACGGCGGCGTCGGTGTACGAATAGGCCTCGAGCCGGCGGCGGTCGTCGGCGTCGGCGCGGTTCGGTGCGCCGGCGAGCGCGGCGCCGACCCGCTCTCGAACTGCGGGCGGCAGGTCTTGCGGCGGCGTGAACGGCGAGTGGTGCGAGAGCGACATGACCATCGCGAGCTGCGGGCCCGTCTCGGCGCCGCTCGAGATCTTCGCGACGGCGTCGTCGAAGACGGCGAAGTCGGTGATGCCGTCCCACGTGCCCTTCGGCGCGTCTTTGGGGAAGTCGCTCTGGCCGACGATGCGCGAAAAGTGGTGCTCTTTCAGGTACACGTCCATCGCGTCGAACGTCGGGTCCGAGCCGTAGAAGAACGACGCCACGAAGCCTGCGTCGGTCAGCACGTCGCTCGTGCAGCGCAGCGAGATGGGCTGCAGGTCGCGAATGAAGCTCAGGTTGTAGGGCAGGGTGCCGAGCCCGCACGTCAGCGCGCCGAGCGCGTGGGCGGTGCGCACGCCGGCCTGAAAGAGCGAGCGCGAGACGAGCACACCCGAGCCCGGCTGGGCTGCCCTCTCGTAGAGCTCGTTCATGAACGGAGCGAGCTCGCGCGGCGCGGCGGGGTTCAGCGCGTTCAGGTCGTCGGCGCGAAAGCCCTCGAGCATCACCACGACGACCGACAGCCGCTCGTCTTCGGGCAGCGCCGCCGACACGCGCCTCAACGCGCGCAAGAGCTCGCGGCCGCGCGCGTCGGCCTTGGGCGGCTCACGCTCGAAGTCGAGCGGGCGCGCGTACGGGTGCGGCGGGCACTCGTGACGCGACGGCCAGCCCACGCGCGCGGCGCCTGCTTTCGAGAGGTCTTTCGGCAGTGCGGCGTCGAGCACGAGCTGGCGCGGCGTGGTGGGGCCGCGGCTCGCGACCGTGTCGGCGACGCTCTCGACGAGGCCGGTGAGCGGGTCGCCGAGCGCGGCCGGGCTGAACGGGTTCGACACCGCGGCGAGGCCCGCGGCGAGCGCGACGACGGCGATGGCGCCGAGGCTGAGGCCCGCGAACACGCCGGTGCCCCACGGGCGCCACGGCACGGCGGCCGGCGCGCGCGCCGCCCTGAACCCGATGAGGCCCCAGGCGAGCACGGCGGCGACGAGCCCCGGAGCCCACACCATCGGCGACGCGATGAAGCCGAGCGCGCCGGTGA
>JAEUJP010000466.1 GCA_016793725.1 Myxococcaceae bacterium
CCGCCCGACGACGCGTTGCCGACGAGGCGGTTGTTGCCGTTCGAGATGTAGAAGCCCGCCGCCGCGCGGTCGGCCGGCTGCACCAGGTCGGGGCTCTCGAGCCGCGTGAAGCCCTGCTGGTTCGGCGTGTCGATGTCGCTCGTGTTGCTCGGGCCCATGATCTTGGTCTTCGCCGCGAGGTTGAACGAGAGCTCGTTGTCGAACTCGACGCCGTCTTCCAGGTAGTAGCAGTGGCCGAAGTTGTCGTACGCGACGTTGCGCGAGATGAGCGCGCGGTTCGTGCGGTGAACGACGGCGCAGCGCCAGTTCGACTGCTGCACGGTGCTGTCGCTGAAGTACGAGCCGTTCGTCAGCTCGCCGGCGAAGTGCCAGTGAATCGGGTACCGCGCGACGAAGTTCTGCTGCCCCATGCCGACGAGCTGCACGCCCGAGATGCGCGTGAGCCCGCCGTGCATCATCACGTGGCCGCCGAACCGCGCGCCGGTCGCGAGCAGGGCGGGGGCCGTGCGCAGCACGAGGTTGCGCGTGAGCAGCCCGACCTCGACCTGGTACTCGGGGCCGCCGTAGTGCTGAAACGAGAGCGGGGTGGTGAACGTGAGCGTCTTGCCGGCGACCGCCGAGAGGGTGCGCACCTCGTTCTGGTCGGGCAGTGGGTAGTCGACCTCCGAGCTGGTGACGATGACGACCTCCTGGCCCGGCTCCCAGTCGACGGTTTCGCTGAGCACCAGCCCGGTCTCTGCCGGGTACGCGGTGCCCGACAGCCGGGACCACGTGGGCTGGTAGAGCTTGCCGAAGAGGTCGAGCGTGCCCGTCGGCTCGAGCACGAGCCCGAGGCCCATGCGGTCGTAGATCTCGAGCCGCGTGCCGGCATCGGCGACGTTTTCATCGGTGTCGAACACCACCTCGATCTTGCTCGTCAGCCGGCACGTCTCTGACCCCATGCGGAAGGCGCCGTGCACGCGCACGTCGCGGAACCGGTACGTCGCCGCCACGTCGGCGAACACCACCTCGGAGGTGGCGGGAATCGTGAACGTCTTGACGAGCGTCGTCGACGGCAGGTCGGCGTTGCCCGCGATGAGCACCTTGGTGTTGTCGGGAATGGTCAGGGTGCCGGCCGCGCTGAGCCACGCCGGGTTGAACGCGACCAGGTCGGTGCGCTGGTGCGGGCAGTCGTTCGGCGCCGGCTCGGGCACGACCGGCGGGCGCGGCAGCGTGACGACGTGCTGCGTGGTCTGCGTCACCTGCACCGCCGGAGGGTCGTACGGCGCGGCCGACTGCCGCGTCTCACACCACGGCGCGTTCTGCTCGGTCGGGGTGCCGGGCATCACGCACGACTGGTTCTGCTCGAAGCCCCAGCCGTCGCCGTCGGGGTCGGAGCTCGTCGTGCAGACGAGCACGCATGAGCCCCACAGCCGCACCCGCGTGCGCGGCGTGCCGGCGTCGATACCCGCATCGACGGGCCCCGCGTCGGGCTCGGGGTGCATGTGACCTGCGTCGACGGGCCCGGCGTCGACCTCGTGCATGTGGCCCGCGTCGGGCTCGGGGCAGTCGCCGAGGTCACGGCACGTCGGCCCGCCGTCGGGCGGGTGCACGTGGCCGGCGTCGATGCCCGCGTCGAGGCCGGCATCTGGAAGTGGGTGCTCGTGGCCCGCGTCAGCGCCGGCGTCGACGGCCGGGTGAACGTGGCCGCCGTCTTTGCCGCCCGCGTCGGGCTCTTTGACGATGGGGTCGCAGGCAGAGAGCGACGCGAGACACACGACTGCTGCGGGAAACGTCAGCCAGGCGCGGCGCAAACGCATGGCGCGGTTCTACCGCGCGCGCAGGGCGCTGGGCATGGTCACTTGTGCATCGGGGCGGAGGAGCCCCTCGCATGTAACCCGCCTGGCTACGCCCGTTCGCGCCTGTAGCTGCGGCGGTCACAGCCGTGCCCGGCAACCGGTTGTACGGCGCCGCGCGCCCCCTGGCCCGCCGCGTGCTCTGTCGCCGCGCGTTCCCCCTTCAAAGGAAACCTCATGTCGCCGACGACGAAGTGGTTGTGCCACACCGCCGTGCTGCTCAGCGTGGCCCTGTCTGGAGCCGCGAGCGCGCAGGACTGTGAGTTTTCGGTCTGCCCGCCAGACCGCAGCTTCTGGACGGGGGGCCTCGACGCTTCTGGGCAGCCCTATGCGACGTGCAGGTCTTGCAGCTGGACCTACTGCTCGCACACCATCAACCGCTGCCCGGCGGGCAGCACGCTCGACATCACGAACGGCGTCTGCACCTCCGACCTGTGCAGCGGTGGCTGCGGCGGCGAGCTGCCGCTGTGCGATGCCGACAACCAGGAGCGCTACACCGGCTCATCGACCGACTCGAGCGGCAACGTCACGGGCACCTGCACGCGCGGCCCGTTCTACCTGGGCGGCCCCATCTCGCATCAGCCGAAGCGCTGTGACGACGGCTGGGTGCTGCGCACCGACACCGGCATGTGCTTCAAGCCGTGCCTGCCCGACCTCATCGTGCGCACCGCGCATCTGCGCAACGCCTCGGGTCTCGTCACCAGCACGGTGCAGGCGGGCCGCCCGTACTTCGTGTGCGCCGAAGTTCGCAACGTCGGCAGCGTGTCGGCGCCGGGCAGCATTCTGGGCGGGGGCGGGCTCGGAGTGCCGACGCCTCCGACGGCGACGGTGCCGGCGCTGAGCGCGGGGGCCTCGGCGGTGCGGTGCCTGTCGTACGCGAGCGCGCCATCGCCGGGCACGTGGCGCGTCGTCGTCACCGCCGACTCGCCGAACTACGTCACCGAGGTGACGAACGCGAACAACGGCTTCACCGTGACCGTCGTCTCGGTGCCGTAGCGGGCCGCGGCTCGTGATTTCAGGCAGCTGCGATTTGGGGATCAGCCCGGCAACGAGCGGTTACTAATCCCTCTGTGCGACGACTCCTCCTGTTCGCCTTCACTGCGCTCGCCGCCTGCCAGAGCCGCCCCGTGGTCTCGATGGAGTTCGGCCGCGGCGAGCTCTTCGACGCGCCCGTGCCGTCGGAAGACCTGCTCGAGACCGGCCACCCCGACCTCTCGAAGTACCCCGGTCGCGAGCTCACCATCGACGCGCTGAAGCTCGTCGCCGGCAAGAACGTCACCGACTACCTGGGCCCGCAGGTCGCGCAGTACCTGAAAGACGACGTGCTGTTCGTCTCGGCCTCGGTCACCGGCATCGAGCGCGAGGCGCGCGGCTTCGGGCTCAACTCGGGCGTGTTCTTCAAGCTGCAGCTGCCCGAGAACCCCGACGAGAAGCGCTTCACGCTGCTCGACCCCGACCGCGCGGCGAAGTGGGCGCTGCCGACCCGCGAGCAGTCGATGGGCGCCGACGCCACCGTGTTCCTCATGAACGTCGAGACCGGCCGGCGCACGCCCGTCGACGTCGCGTTCTCGATGAAGAAGACGCAGTACCGCCCCGCCGCGCTGCTCTCGGTCGTGCCGTGGCAGGGGCAGCCGCTCGAGCCGGGTGCGCTGCACGCCGCGGTCATCATGTCGGCCGCCGGCGGCGAAGAGCCGTTCGCGCGGCCGCGGTTCATCGACGCGCTCATCGCCGGCAAGGCCACGCCCGAGCTGGGGCCCAAGGCGCGCGCCGCGTACGACCGCGCGCTGAAGGCGCTCGAAGGGCAGGGCGTCGACCTGCGCTCGGTCGCGGGGCTCTCGGTCTTCACCACCGACGACCCGAAGGTGGCGCTCGACCACGCGTTCTCGCAGGCGAAGCGCGACGGCCTGCAGCTCGACACGCCGTTCAGCGCCGCCGAGGTCTACGCCGACTACTGCGTGTACCGCGCGGTCGTGAAGGTGCCGGTGTACCAGGCGGGCACGCCGCCGTTCATACCTGCCGGCGGCGACTGGCAGTACGGCCCCGACGGCGCGCTGCTCTTGCAGAGCCGCGAGCGCGCGAACGTGGTGCTGACGCTGCCGCGGCGCGCGGCACCCGCGGCCGGCTTCCCGCTCGCCGTCTTCGTGCGCACGGGCGGCGGCGGCGAAGATCCGTTGCTCCACCGCGGCGTCAGCAACGCCGAGTGGAACGTGCTCGAGCCCGGCACCGGCCCCGCGCAAGAGTTTGCGCGCGAGGGCTACGCGGGCCTGAGCGTCGACGGACCGCACGGCGGCCTGCGCAACGTGACGGGGATGGATGAGCAGGTGCTCGTGTTCAACTTCCTGAACCCGCCCGCCCTGCGCGACAACATTCGCCAGACCGCCATCGAGCAGGCGCTGCTCGCCGAGTGGTCGACGACGCTGACGGTCGACGCGTCGGCGTGCCCGGGGCTGGCGAGCGCAGCAGTGAAGTTCGACGGCGAGCACGTGGCCCTGATGGGGCACTCGATGGGCGCGACCATCGCGCCGCTGGTGGCCGCGCTCGAGCCCCGCTACCGCGCGCTGCTGCTCAGCGGCGCCGGCGCGAGCTGGGTCGAGAACGTGCTCTACAAGCAGAAGCCGTGGCCGATCGAAGAGCTCGCGTCGCTGCTCATCGGCTACCTGCCGACCGAGCTCGATCGGTTCGACCCCGTGCTGAGCATGGTGCAGTGGGCCGCCGACAGCGCCGACCCGCTCAACTACAACCGCTACCTCGGCGACCGGCACGTGCTGATGCAGCAGGGCATCGTCGACCACTACATCATGCCGAGCATCGCGAACGCGGCGAGCGCATCGCTCGGCCTCGACGTCGCCGGCCCGTACGTCGACAAGCAGACGCCCGAGCTGTGGTTCGACGAGACCCTCGAGCAGTCGCTCACGTGGTCGGGCCGCAGGCACCTCGAATACCCGGTGAGCGCGAACCGCGACGGCCGCACCCAGGTGGTCGTGCAGCACCAGGCCGACGCGATTCGTGATGGGCACGAGGTCGTGTTCCAGACCGAGCCGCCGAAGCGCCAGTACCGGAAGTTCCTACGCACGTTCTTGACCGGCACGCCGGTCGTCGAAGACCCGGCGAACTGAAGCTCACCGGGTCGGTGGGCGCAGCAGCCGCTCGGTGAGCGTCTCTTCGAGGTCGCGCCGTGAGTCGAAGACGCCGTGCACCAGAACCGCGCCGCGCATTGGTCGGTACACCCCCCGCACGTGCCGAACGATCAGCTCTCGGTACTCACGCGCGACTGGCGTGTTCTCGAGCTCGGGCACGTAGCGCCCGCGGTTCGGCGTTCGTGCCAGACGGGCCACGGCCTTCTCGATGTCGTCCGCGAGCTTCAGCGCGGCATCGAGGTTGTCGCCGGCGATGTACTCACACAGGTCGTAGAGGTCGAGCCGGGCGACCTCAGTCCAGCTTGGGCGCGCGCTCACTTGCGCTTGCGCTTGAGACGGCGTGACAACTCGCCGAAGACCTCGTCGTGGCTGTGCACGCGGCCTGCGCTCACGTCGGCCTCACTCATCGAGAGGAGCCTCATCATGAGCGCTGCGTTCTTCATGCGCTCGTAGCTGACGACGTCGAGCATGACCGCGCTCGCCTTGCCGTTCTGTGTGATCACGACCGGGCGGCGCCGCTGCTTCAGCTCCTGCAGCACCTTCGCTGCGCCCGTCTTGAGCTGCGTCACCGGCTTGATGTCTTCGCTCAGCTTCATGGTGCCAACGAAGGTACCATAATCGGTACCGCTACACCGCCGCCAGCCGCACCTCGACCAGCCACGCCTCGAGCGCCTCTTCCGCCCGCGGCTCGGCCGGCAGCGTCGACGTCGCCAGCGCCTCGTCGAGCAGCGTGAACGCACGCGTCACCCTCTCGCGCCACCGCTCGGCCATTTCGGCCGGCAGCGCCGCGAGCTCGCCGCGCTTCTTCTGCTCCACGAGCTCCACCGCGGCCTCGAAGCCGTAGAGCCCCAGCAGCGCCGTCACGTCGGTGTGCACCTCGCCCGTCTTCAGCGCGTGCGCCCCCGTCAGCGTCGTGCGCAGCACGTAGAGCAGCTTCTTCGCCGAGCCGAAGCCCGACTTCTGCCACTCGGCGAGCTGGCTCGTCGCGAAGCCGCGGTAGTGCCGGTGCAGCCGCTGCGACAGGTTCGCCTGCACCAGCCGCTGCAGCGGCGCGAGCCACGCGCTCTTCACCGGCTGCAGCTGCCCCAGCACCCGCTCGAGGTAGTTGCCGTTGCCGCCGAGAATGCCGGCCAGCACGTGCCCGAGCTCGTTGCTCGTGTAGTCGATCTCGACCCCGTCGATGACCTCGAGCCGGTCTGCGGTCGTGTTCGCGGGCTTGAGGCCCAGCAGCGCCCGCGTCGCGTCGAGGTGAACCGCCTTCAGGTCGAGGTCCGAGTCGGGCGAGGGGAAGCCGTACGCGTGCGCCCCCGACAGCGACACCACCACGTGTGTGCGCTTCGCGCCCTCGTGGTCGAGCACCGACCTCATCACCTGCTCCTGCCGCTCAGTCAGCATGGGTGCTCCCACGACGGGGGCGGCGCCGCGTGCTGACCGAACGGCCCTTCGACCTGGTGCACCCACCGCCGCGCCAGCTCGAGGCGCATGCGGCGCACCAGCACGTTTGCACGCTCATCGTCGGGCGCCTCGGGCAGCCGGCTCGCGTCGCGTGCCGCCTCGAGCGCCGGCGTCATCGCCTCGGCCTCGGCCAGCACCTCGGCCAGCGGCACCGCTCCCGACTTGATGGCCAGCAGCCGCTCGCGAAACGCACCGGTCGCCGCGAACGTCGGCGCCCCGTCGCGCAGCCAGCCCGTCGCCAGCGCGATGAGCCGCAGCAGGTTGTACGCGTTCTTCGGGCGCAGCTCGCGCGCCTCGGGCGGCCGCCGACCGCCTTCGCGCGCGTACGCTCTCAGCGCCTCGAAGTCGTTGCTCGCGGTGAGCCCCTGGTCGCTGAGCGAGCGGTAGAGCTGCTTCAGGTACGTCTTCGCGTCGTCGCGGCCGCTCAGCTTCGTGAGTCGCTCGGCGCACGCGTCGAACGTGAGCGCTTCGGCGCGCAGCCAGTCGAGCACGACGTCGCGGTGCTCCGACAGCCGCTGCGCCTGCTCGAGCTTGTTGAGCTGGCTGAGCGCGTAGCGCCCGAAGCTGCCGAAGATGGCGCGCGAGACGAACGTGTCGCGCGCCTCGAGCAGCCAGGTGCCCAGCTCATCGGTCGCGCGCACCGAAGGCACGAACAGCAGCTCGAGCGTGTTCGGGTCGGCGCGCAGCGCCTGGCGCACCGTCTTCTCGAGCTCCCAGAAGGTGTGGCTGCCGTCGGCGCTCACGAGGTCGGTCGGCGGGTCGACGAGCCCTGCGCTCCACGAGAGCGGCAGCGCAAACGCGCCGCGCGTGTCGAGGTCTGAGCCCTCGCCCGCCAGGCCCCACGCGCGCGAGCCCACGACGGCCTCGAGCACGATGCAGGGTCGAAGCGCCGCCCAGGCCGCCTCGCGCCGCTGCGCGAACGCGCGCTGCCCGCTCTTGCGCGTCTCGAGCTCGCTCGCCGCGAACCACACCTCACCCACGCCGACGAAGTGCACGTCGTACCCGCCGTCACGCGCGCGCACGACACGGCCGATGGTGCCCGGCGCGAGCCTGCGCTCGCCGCTGTGCCGCTCGACGCGCGTCAGCACCTCGGTGCCATGGGGAAGGGGAGCCATGCCGCTTCGACGGGTCGCCGCGGGCAGGCTGACTACTTCGCCTCGGCCTGCGCCGGCTCGGGCGGAGCCGGTACGTGCGCCGGGTGATTCCCGCTGCGCGACGCCGCGATCGCCTCGACCCGCTCAGACAGCGACAGGTCGGCGTGCAGCGCCGAGAGAAACACCTCGCGCGACAGCACCAGCAAGAGCGTGTCGACCGTCGTGCGCACCGTCGCCGTGCGCGGCACGTTGCGCAGGAGCGCGATCTCGCCGAACACCTCACCGTCGGCGAGCGACACCAGCTTCTTGCCGTCGGCCGACAGCACGTCGACCTGCCCCTTCGCGATGAGAAAAAACTCGTCGCCAGGGTCGCCGAACTTCACCACGTCGGTCGCGGCCGGCACGCTGCGCGGCACGAACTTCGTCGCCAGCGACGAGAGGCGCTCGGCCGGCAGCTCGCGAAACAGCCGGCTCTTGCCGATCGCGCTCGCTGCTCGCAGCACCGACGCGAAGTCGACGCCGCCCACCGTCGCCACCACCTTGTCGAACGCCTCGCTCGCCAGCTCGATCAGCGTCGTCTGTGTCAGCGCCCGCACCGTCGCCGTGCGCACGCCGTCTTTGAGCATCGCCGTCTCGCCGAAGCAGTCGCCGATGCCCAGCCGCGCCACCACCCGCGCGTGCTCGGGCGTGTCACCACGCTCGACCACCACCACCCCGCGGCGCACCGAATAGAACGTGTTGCCCGCGGTGCCCTGCTCGACGATCGGCTGACCCGCGTCGTACGTCACCTCGCGCGAGTGTGACGCGATGCCCGCGAGGTCATCGTCAGAGAGCTTCGAGAACAGCGGTATCGAGCGGAACACCGACAGGTCGGCCACGCCGCGCGACCGCTTCCCGCCGATGTCGGGCGGCCACAACATCGAGAACATCGACTCGATCAGCTGGCTCACCAGCACCAACAGCGGCAGCGGGCACGCCGCGAACAGCGCCACCGCGCCGACGTAGGCGACGGCGGTCTCCCACCCGCTGAGCCGCACGCCCACGTGAATCAGCTCGACGGCCGTCGACAGGCCCTCGCCCAGCACCACGAACAAGAACGCGCCGACCCACACCATCGACAACATCGCGCTGAAGAAGATCGCCCGGTCGCCGCGCGGCAGCTTGAACGAGAGAATCTTCTTGATCATCGGCAGCCCGACGTACGCCCGCACGTGGTCTCTCAGGTTCAGCTGGCCCGAGAGCGTCGAGAGCAGGCTGCTCATCGAGCTGTGCACCATCGGGCAGAGATCGATCAGCAGCACGATCAGCGCGCCCGCCCACACGCCCGGCCACGGCGCCGCCAGCGCCACCGCACACCCGGCACCGAACAGCGCGCCGAGGTGCGCCAGAATGCGCGGCCGCCTGTCCATCAGCACCGCCATCGCGTGGTCGGGCACCAGGTGCAGCACCCCCAGCGCCGACACCAGCTGCGTGCGCCGCGGCGCGAACCCGAACAGCGCACACACCGCCGCCTTGCAGCGGTCGCGCAGCGTCAGCCCCAGCACCGCCCCCAGGTAGAACAGCCCCACGTCGATCGGCGACAGCGCCCGATGCGGGTACGTGAGCGTCACCCACACCGCCAGCGCCGGCCAGAACAGCAGCTCGAGCGCGCGCAGCGGAGTCGGGAAGAACGACTTGAACCGCAGCAGCGATCTCGGCTGCAGCACCTCGATGAAGGAGCTGCGATCCATCATGCCCACGCGCTGCAGGCTGTCGGGCGGGTCGTGCAACAGGTCGCTGTCGGCCAGCCCCCGCATCAGGTCGTCGAGCGCCGCGAACGGCACGAAGCCGTGCCGGTTCAGGTACTCGGCGCTGATTTCCAGCAGCGAGCGCTTGCCGTCGAACAGCGTCACCAGGTTCGCCTGGTCGGGCGCCGTCTCGAAGCTCATGCCGCTGACGGCGTCGTAGATGCCCTCCGTGCCGTCTGACCGCTTGCGAACTTCAGCGGTCGGGAGCAGCGCCGGCCTGACCTGATCGAGCATCGGCGCGAGAGACTACTCTCGTCAGAACGGCAACGGAACGCTCACCGCTGCCGCACCACCCGAAGGTGTCAGCACTACAGAGGCCGACACCGGCGCCGGCTCTGACGGGCCCCCGAACACGAACAGCCCGACGGCCGCCACCGCCGCCACGATGCCCACGCTCAGCACCGCCCAGCCTCCGACCTGCAGGTTCGCTCCGCGGTTCGCGATCGACAGCGCCTCTTCGCGCGTCATCGGCCGGTCTGCCCTCAGCGCCCCCGCGTCGGCGTTCGCCATCACCAGCAGCGTCGCCCCCGTCGCCAGCCCCGCCACCCCCACGATCGCTGGCGCCCACCAGAACCTGCGCACACCTCGCGACGGCTCAGGCTGCCGTCGTTCAGCCACCACCGGCGGTGGCGCCGGCCTCGACGCTTCTTCCTTCTTGCGCGCCTCTTCTCGCTTGCGCGCCTCTTCTTCGTCTTTCTGCCGCTGTACCGCCGCCTCGGCCTCGAGCACCTTCTGCACCTGCGCCTTGGCCTTGTCGAACACCTTCTGAACCTTCGGGCTCACCACCAGCGGCAGCGAGACGTTCGGGTCCATACCCAGCGCGCTCGCGAACGCCGACGGCGCCGTCGAGTCGCCCATCTCAGCCAGCACGATGCCCTCGTACAGCGCGATGCGCAGGTCGTCTTCGGGCCCCTGGCTCTTCGCCTTCGCCCGTTTCAGCTGCGCCAGCGCCTTCTCGTACTCGAGCTTCTCGAACAGCGCCGCCGCGCTGCCGAGGTACTTCTTCACGTCGGGCGTGATGGCGGCCCACGCCGGCGCCGCCGTCGCCAGAACCACGATGAGGGTGAGCGCGCGCTTCAAGAGTCACTCCATCAGGTTGAACTTGAAGACCGACTTGCCCGGCTTCACCACGAAGTCGACCTTCACGTCTTTATCGTACTGCTCGTTCACCATGCGGAACTGGTGTCTGCCGGGCGAGAGCATGAGCGGCTCTTCCAGCGGAGTCTGCCCGATCTTCTGCCCGTCGACGTACAGCACCGCGTAGGGCCGAATGCGCACCTCGACCTCGCCGTCTTTTTTCTTCCCCGGCTGAGGCTTCACCTTCTGCTGTGGCGTCGGCGTCGGCGTCGGCGTCGGCGTCGGAGTCGGAGCTTCGGCGACCA
>JAEUJP010000478.1 GCA_016793725.1 Myxococcaceae bacterium
CTGGCCGTGATGCGCTCACGCCCACTTGCGAGCTCGGGCTTGCAGGCTGCAGGCGACAACGTCGGCCTCTCACCTGAAGGTCCGAACCGTTAGCCCGAACGGATTAGGGCGTGAAGAAGCCCGCGTTCACGCCCGGCGCGATCTTGCCCTGGCTCGCCCGTATCGCCGACCGGCTCACCATCATGAACGCAGCCCGCAGCGCGCTCGGCGTCGCGTCTCGCTGTACCAGCACGCAGCCGTCGGGCACGCCCATCGCCTTGGCGACGGCGTGAAAGTCGACGTCTTTGCCGACGCCGACGAACGCGAGGGTGAACTGCTCCGACGCGAGCAGGTCGGCCGAGAGCCGCGCGCAGTCGCCGGCGGTGCGGCGCGAGCCCACGTCTTCACCGTCGGTCACGATGACGACGACGCTGCGACAGGGCGTGCCGCCGTCGCGCAGCCGCTGGGCATACGCCACGTTCGCGGTCAGCGCGTCGCACCAGGTGTCGTACAGCAGCGTGCTGCCGCCGGGCCGGTAGTTCTTCGAGTCGAGGCGCGTCGCGTCGTCGACCGGCACGTAGCCGTGCAGCACGTTCGAGTCCGAGCCGAACGTCCACAGCGCCATCAGCACCGAGTCTCTCTCTTTTGCGCCCGCGAACGCGTCGACGAGCGCGTTCTGCCCCTCACGCACGGCCTGCTGCAGCCGCCGGTCGGCGATCGAGCTCGAGCGATCGACGAGCAGCGTGATGAGCGTCACGTCAGACGCGGTGATGTCTTCGAGCGCCCTGCCCGCGGCGCCCGCGACGACGACGGCGCCGAGGTTGCCGGTGATGACGGGGCTCCCGTGCAACAACGCGACCGAGCCTGACGAGCTCATGGCTTCACCTCGTCGGTGGTCTTCACGATGTTCATGCCCGCGGCCTTCCACCGGGCGATCGCCTGGTCGGCGATCATGGGGAAGTTGAGCGCATCGGGCAGTGGGTCGAGCGGCGGCGACGGCACCGGGCTCATCGCGTCTTCGAGAATGTAGATCTTGCCGAGCAGCTTCGGGTCGAGGTGCTGCTGCATGTCGTTCAGCGTCGAGAGCACGCAGTGGCTCTTCGCCTGACCGAACACGTACACGCGGTCGTACTCGAGCAGCATCTTGAAGAACGGCGCGTTGAACGCCCCGACGACCTGGCCGTTCACCTCGGTCACCTCGGGCGACAGCACCGAGTAGTTTTCGGTCATCGCGTGGGTGCCCTTCGTCTCGAAGTGCGTCTGATGGCGGCGCGCGTGCGCATGAAACAGGGCGGCCTCCATCACGGCGGGCACGAGCGCGTGGCTGAGGCCGCCGAGCAGCGTGTGGTACGGCCAGATGGTCAGCACGTACTTGCCTGAGGCCTCGAGGCGCTTCGTGTACTCGAGGCTCTCTTTCGGGTGGCTCACCGCCGTCCACCTCCCGGCCCTCACCTCTTCGTGAGAGATCGGCGTCATCGGCGCCGGGTGGTTGCCGTTCGCGTCGACCCACCACGCCGGGTGGAAGATCTGGAACACGCGGTGCGTGTCCATCGAGAAGAACAGCCCGCTGAGCCGGTCGAGGTTGCGGTACAGCCACTCTACCGTGCGGCGCGTGTCTTCGACCGCGCCGGGCACGAACAGCGACGCGCCCGGCGTGCAGAAGCCCACCTGCACGTCGATGCCGAACGCCGCGATGCGCGTGCGGTCTTGCCCGGCGGGCTTGATGCCGTGCTTCTTCGCGTAGAGCTCGGCCGCCTCGGCGATGAGGCCGCCGCGCTCGAGGTACAGCTGTGACACCTGCTTCGGGTCGTAGTGGTCTGGCAACGGCAACGGCATGGCGGTCTCTCCCTTGGTGATCACGACAACGACAGCTGCAGAATCTCTTTCGTGCCGACGACCAGCAGCGAGCCGTCGGGCTGCGGCAACAGCTCGTCGCCCGCGCTCACGAACGGCTCGGTGTCGGTGAACAGCGTGCCTTCGACGAGCACGCCACCGTCGAGCTTCAGCGACATGAGCCCGGCGTCGGTCGCACAGACGACCCGGCCCGCGAGCAGGGCGTGATGGCGAGACCTCGCGGCCCCCGTCGCCAACCGCTGCCCCGCGGCGTTGAACAGCCACAGCTCGTGCGACTCGCGGCCGTCGTGCTCGGTCACCGCCGACAGCAGCGCGTGGCCGTCATCGAAGACACACGCAGCCTCGACGAGCCGGCCGCGCAGCTCGACCACCGGCCCGCGACCGCCGGGCACGTGCCGAACCGGCGTGAGGCCCGCCTTGCCGGCGTGCACCAGAAAGACGTGTGCCACGTCGCCCGCGCGATAGAGGCCGAGGCCGAGGCGCGCGCCGCTCCACAGCCAGGTCTGGCCCTCGAGAATCTGACCGACGCGGGCGCCCGACGTGTGGTCGACGATCCACTCCTGCTCGAGCCGATAGCGATCGGTGAGCACCGGGGTGCTCTGCCGCAGGCCCGTCGATGCGCGCTCGGCGACGCGCCCCGACTGCATGCGCACCACCTGCCCACGCCGATCGGCCACCCACGTCGACCCGCCGCTGATGACGAACCGCGTGCCGGCCGAGGCGACCCCGTCGAGCACGAGCGCCCCGTCTTCGCGCCGCACGACGCCGTTCTCTTCGTAGACGTAGCGCAGCCCGCCGTGCAGCGAAGCCTCGAGCACGCGGCCCGCCGTCGAGAACACCGAGAGCGCACGGCACCGGCCGTGGTTGCGCAGTGCCTGGCGCGCCGCCGCGGGCCCGCGGGTCTGGCAGTCGGGGCACGCCGCGCGCGCGTGCTCGAGGCCACACGAACACTTCGCCCACCCCATCGGCAGCGGCGGCGGCGCGCCGCGCTCGCCGTGCTTGAACACGCGCGTGAAGTGGTGGAGCACCTCGTCGGGCAGCACACGCCAGTGCACCGCGCTCTTGGGGAACAGAACGTCGCTCTCGAGCACGCTGTGCCCGGCCTGGGCGCGGCGCAGCAGCGTCGGCAGCTTCGGGTGCACACCTCCGAACGGGTGCACGTAGAGCAGGCTCGAGAAGAGCAGCACGTGCCACGCGTACCAGTCGGTGCCGGGCGTGAAGCGGGGGCCCGACGTGAGGTCGACGCCGTACAGCGCCGGGTCGAGCGTCTTCTCGTGGCCGACCACGCAGGGCAGCCCCGCGAACTGCATCGAGTCGGCGTCGATGAAGGCGAGGCCCTTCTCGAACAGCACGTTGCCGTCATTGAGATCGCCGACCACGACGCCGGCCGCGTGCAGCCGCTTCAGCACGCCGGCCGCCTGGTCGAACAGCTCGAGCACGCGCGCGTTGCTGACCACACCTTCACGCCAGCGGCGGTTCGTCAGGCGGGCGAGCTCGTCGTGACCGAGCACCGCGGGCATGGCGTAGCCGATGACGGTGCCGCGATCGTCGTGCACGGCCTCGCGGGGAGCCACCACCTCGGCCGGCAGCCTTTGGGGAAAGCGCAGCACCTTCTCGGCCTTCTGCGGCGTCGGCGTGTGGAAGAGCTTCAGCGCCTGATCGCCGAAGCGGTAGACGCGCGCCTCGCCGCCTTCGCCGAGCAGGTCGGTGTCGTTCAGGCGAATGCGCGAGCCGCCGAGATGAACGTTCACGGCCGCACCTCGAGCAGCGCTACGGAGCAGTCGTCATGCAGCCCGCCGGTGACGTTGAGCCGGCGCTGCAGTGCGTGCGGGTTGCTCCACCCAAACGAAGACGTGAGGTCGAGGGCACGCGCGCCGTCGGTGGCGATGGCGACACGCGAGGCGACACCGCAGAAGTGAACGACGAGCGGAGCATCCATCCCCAGGAGCCGGTACGCCGCGTAGGCCGGAGCGTTGTCGGGGCCCGCGTCGAGCTCGGTGCGCGCGCCGTCGATCGACACGACGCCATCACCGATGCCGAACACGGTGACGACGCCGTCACGCGCGACGGCGCACAAGAAGGTCGAGAGCAGCTGCTCCTGCACGAAGTCCTGCCCGAGGCTCAAGCCCTGCAGCCAGCTCACCAACGCGTCGACGACGGCGGCTGGCCCCAGGCCCGAGCACGCACGGTCGGCGACGAAGCGGGCGATCAAGCGAGCCCCCACCTCGCTGAAGGCGCCCTCGCTGCAGCCGTCGGCGACGCAGACGGCGAGCACACCGTCACGCGAGCAGCCCGCAACGGCATCTTGGTTGTTCGTGCCGAGCCGCACGTGCTCGCGGCCACGAACGGAAGCGACGCAGGCGTGCCAACCGGTCCCGGCATGTGTCCCCGGCCCCGTCCCCGGCCCCGGCAGTTGCGATTCAGGCAGCACCGAAGGCCTCCTGCCGAAGCGAATCGATCAGCGCCTGGGTCGCCGGAGACATGGCGAGTCGAGCATCACCGTCGACGCCGACGTCCGACGAAGACGCAGCGTCGGTGAGCAGCGCATACCCGGCGGGCACGGCTTCACCCTCCTGCGCGACGATCCCGACGGGCTGCCCGGTGCGCCCAGCGACTCTCCGCAACAGCACGGGCAGCCCGGGAACACTCTGCTTACCCGCTCCCACGTCGTTGCCGAACTTCATCGTCGGCTTTCGCCCGGTCTGCGACAGCTTGTAGACGGCCGCCACGCGATCGCGCGTCAGCGTCGACCCCGACGTCGTCGCCACCAGGTACCCTCCGTAGCCGTACACCTGCTCGTGCGGCAGCCAGCCCACCTCGGCGCGCAGCGCCTCGAACTGCCGCGTCAGGGTCGCGTCGAACGAGTCTTCGAGAATCTGAACCGGCCGCAGCCCCATCTGCTTCGCGAGGCCGATCGCGTGCCGGTACTGCGCGACCTTGTCGCCCGAGTCGTAACGAATCGAGTCGGCCTCGCCCGGCCGCTCGGCCATCAGCGAGAGCGCAGCCGGAATGCCCGACTTGATGGTGTCGAAGGTGTCGAGCAGGTAGCTCGACCGGTTCGGCCGCCGCTCACACATCGCGCGAAACGCCGCGTCATCTGAGCCGTAGCGCTGAATGTGCTCGTGCCCCATCGTGCCCACCGGCACCAGGCCGAGCTTCCACGCGCCGTAGACGTTCGACGTGCGCGTGATGCCCGCCTGCTTGCAGCCCTCGAGCGCGATGAGGTGCTGCTCGATGCACGACGACGAGCGCAGCCCCACCTCGAAGATGCGCCCCGCATCGCCGAGAATCGACACCAGCTCGGCCGCCTTCACGCGCACGCGCTCGCGGTAACCGTCGGGGTCGACCGTGATGTTCGGCGCCTTCACGCCCACCGCGTCGAGCGCCTCGAGCGTCAGCTCTTTCTGCCGCTCGCACGTCAGCACGCCCACCGCCGCCGACAGCTGCTCGGGCGCAAACCGCGCCACGCTCGCCACCTGCACGCGCCAGTTCCACGTCAGCACCAGCGGCTCGAGCCACGACACCAGCGCCGACGGCCCCGTGACCGAAAGAATCGGCTCGCGCGGGTAGAACACCGCGCCCTTCGGCAGCGCGTGCACGCTGACCGCCGTCGACTTCGACAAGGCCGCCTTCAACCCCGGCCCACACTCGTAGCCGTTCTCGGCCAGCCACTTCAGCTCGCCCTCTTCGACCGACGGCAGCAGCGCAGCCACCTCGGCTCGGGCGTCGAACGGCAGCACCTGCGCCCCCCCCTTGCGGTGCGACCAGTAGAACGTCTCGCGCCGCAGCGGCCACCCCGCCTCCGCCATCGAGAACTTGTAGCCGTCCGTCATCAACAACGACGCCGCCATCGGTGCCTCCGTGATGAAACAGTTATACGAACCACAGAAAGAGTCGTCAAGACTCAATCAATTCGCGCGATAATTGCCCGACACCTGCCTACCCGCGAAAGCGCACCAAGCACTCGAAAGTTCGAGGCTTCTTCGGTGGCGCCCATGGCCTGCGATTGCCAGCATTAGCCATGCTACTCTTCTTATGAGTTGAGAGAAGTGTGCATCATCTCGATGACACAGCGCTTTCTGGCGAGCGTCAACGCTTCTTACCCGATGGGAGCATCGATGCCGCGGGTGCTCCCGAAAACACCTACATCTGCACGCAGTCATGCGCCGCTCACGCAGCACCGTCTGGGAAGAGGCAATGAAAAAGGGAAAAGGGAAGCTCGAGGAGCTCTACGGAAAGTTGGGCCCGGTCATCTACGCGCGCTGCCGTCGCATCTTGAAAGACCGGGCAGCTGCAGAAGATGCCACCCAAGAGATCTTCATCAAGATCCTGAAGTCGGCCGACTCGATACCCGGCGACGACGCGCTCATGCCCTGGGTTCACCGCGTCACGACGAACCACTGCCTCAACGCGCTCCGTGATGCCCGGCGCCACGCCGAGCCCATGGCCACCGAGCACATGCCCGAACCCCGCGACGACGACTTCGAAGACAGCGTCGTCACCCGAGACTTCGCCGAGCAGCTCATGGCCCGCCAGCCCGAGGAGCTGAAGGCCCCCGTCATGTTGTACCACCTCAAGGGCATGGAGCAGTCGCGCGTCGCCAGCTGGCTCGGCATCTCGCGTCGCACCGTGCTGTACCGCCTCGCCGAGTTCGCCGACCGCGCCAAGAAGTTCGAAGCGCTCGCTGAAGCCGGGCTGGCCTGAGCTGCTAAGAAGCACGAGCTGTTGACGCGCTTCCTCTTGCCACTCGCAGCGCTCGCTGCGTGCAGCCGCCCTCCGGCCGAGACCTCTCAGCCGCGCGGGCTGCAGCTCGAGCGCGTCACCATCGAGACCTGGCACGGCCCGACCTTGAGCGCATCGGGCACTGCCGCGCGCGCGCTGATCACCGCGTCGGGGTTCTCGGCCGAAGGCGCCCGGCTCACCAGCGCGACCGGCGTCGAGCTCGACGCTGCGGCCCTCGAAGGCGAGAACGACCTGCGCCACATGTCGGCGGCGGGGGGCGCCTCGGTGAAGACCCGCGACGGCTGCGCGGGCGAGACGAAGGGCAGGGTCGACTACGCCGCCCCGCTCGTGCGCGCCGAGGGCCCGGTGAGCGGCGCCGGCTGCGGGTTCGAGCTCGCCGGCGGCGGGCTGACGTACGACGTGAGCGAGCGCCACGCCGAGATCGAGGGCCCCGTGCGCACGCGCATCGAGGCGTCGCGGTGATCGGCCTGCTGCTCTTCGGCGCCCTGCTCTCGCGCCCCGTCGAGATCACGGCCGACAAGCTCGAGGTGCTCGACAAAGAGCACAAGGCCATCTACCGCGGCCACGCGAAGGCGATTCGCGACACCACCACGCTGACCTGCGACACGCTCACGGTCTTCTATTCCGACACGCGTGAGGTGCAGCGCATCGAGGCCGACGGCAACGTCGAGGCGATCGACGGCGACCGGCACGCGTGGGGCAGACACGGCGACTTCGACAACGCGACCGGCGTGCTCGTGGTGACCGGCGACCCGCGCGCGCAGTCGGGCGAGCGGCGCGTGAACGGCGACCGCATCACGTTCACGACCGGCACCGACCAGCTCGCGGTCACGAGGCCCCACACGACCGACAAAGAGCTGGTCATCGACGCCGACGATCTCGTGCTCGACGCCGACAAGAAGGTCGCGACGTGGTCGGGGCACGTGAAGGCGAAGAAGACGACCACCACCCTGCTCGCTCCGACGCTCGTCGCCCGCTACGACGACGCCGGCACCATCACGAAGGTCGAGGCGCGCGGCGGCGTCGTCGTCACCGACAAAGACCGCTGGGCCCGCGGCGCCCGCGCCGACTACGACGCCGCGACCGGCCGCCTCGTCGTGCTGGGCAAACCCGAGGCGCGCCAGGGCAAGAGCCACATCACCGGCCGCACCGTCACGTTCGTCTCGGGCTCCGACGTGCTCGAGGTCGAAGACGCGAAGTCGATCATCGACGTGAAAGAGAAGCCGAAGCAGAAGCAGAAGGAGGCACCGAAGTGACTCCGTTCGCCCTGAGCGAAGCCGACGGAGGACCCGAAGTGACTCCGTTCGCGGTGAGCGGAGGCCACAGGCCGAAGTCGAACCGGTTCCGACCCGCGACGGCACGCCCCCTTCGACTGCGCGTCCGCTTCGCGGCCGCTCGGCTCAGGGCAAGCGGGGGGTTTTCGTGACGTCGCCTTCTTCCTCGCTCACCGCGCGCGGCCTGGTGAAGGCGTACCGCGGCCGCCGCGTCGTCGCCGGCGTCGACGTCACCGTGAAGCCGGGCGAGATCGTCGGCCTGCTCGGCCCGAACGGCGCGGGCAAGACCACCACCTTCAACATGATCGTGGGCCTCGTGCCCGCCGATGCCGGCACGGTGCTGCTCGACGCGCTGAGCCTCGAGAGGCTCCCCATGCACGAGCGTGCGCGCAAGGGGCTCGGGTACCTCCCGCAAGACAGCTCGATCTTCAAGAAGCTCACCGTGCGCCAGAACATGTTGGCGGTGCTCGAGCTCGACAAGCGGCTGAGCGCCGCCGACCGCCGCGCGAAGACCGAGGCCACGCTCGCAGAGTTCGGCCTCACGGCGGTCGGCGACTCGCTCGGCGAGACGCTCTCGGGCGGCGAGCGCCGCCGCGCCGAGATCGCGCGCAGCCTGCTCCCCGGCCCGCGCTTCATGCTCTTCGACGAGCCCTTCGCCGGCGTCGACCCGATCAACGTCGCCGAGCTGCAGAAAGAGATCGCCCGCCTCAAAGAACGTGGCCTCGGCGTGCTGCTCACCGACCACAACGTCCGCGACACGCTCTCGATCTGCGATCGCGCGTACATCTTGGCTGACGGCAAGATCCTCATCGAAGGCTCCCCCGCCGACCTCGCCGCCTCCGACCTCGCCCGCAACGCATACCTCGGTGCTGGCTTCAAGCTTGCGTAGCGAGAAACACGTAACCGTTCTGCCCCATTGACGCGCAGGGTGGTCAACCCCCAACTCCGCTGCTACCTTTGGCACGCCTTTTGACGCGGAGGTTTGATCAGCGATGGGTATGGAGCTCAAGCAAAGCCTGAAGATGTCGCAGCAGCTGGTGATGACGCCCCAGCTGCAGCAGGCCATCAAGCTGCTGCAACTTTCGCGCATGGAGCTCCTGGAGCAGGTTCGCGAGGAGATGGAGCAAAACCCGCTCCTCGAGCAGCCCGACGAGACCGTCGAGGGTGACATGTCTGACAAGGCGCCGGGCGAGGCGTCGCTCGAGGCCGCGAACGCCGAGGCTCCGGCGGGTCAAGAAGACAAGCCGCTCGAGCAGGCGGTCGAGGTGAAGGTCGAAGAAGGCCAGGCGCCCGGCGAGATCGACTGGGACGCCTATCTGAACAGCTACCAGTTCAACGAGCCGACCACGCCGTCGAACAAGGGCAACATCGACACCGAAGATCTGCCCAGCTTCGAGGCCAACCTCGTTCGCAAAGAAGATCTCTTCGAGCACATCACGTCGCAGCTCGGCTTCTTGAAGATGAACGACGCCGAGCGGCGCATCGCGATGCTCATCTTGGGCAACCTCGACGACGACGGGTACTTGAAGCTGCCCGACGTCGAGGGCGACCCGCTGATTCGGCTCGCGACCGAGGCCGACGTCAGCGTCACCGTCGCCGAGAAGACGTTGAAGCGCATTCAGCAGCTCGACCCGAAGGGCTGTGGCGCGAGAGATCTTCAAGAGTGCCTGCTGATTCAGGCCGCCGCGCTCAAAGAAGACGCGGCGCCGCTGCTGGGCACGCTGCTCAAGAAGCACATGAAGTTTCTCGAGTCGAAGAACTACCCGGCGATCGCGCGCGATCTGAAGATCTCGCTCGACGAGGTGGTGAACGCGGCGAAGCTGCTCGTGAAGCTCGACCCGAAGCCCGGCCGCAACTTCACCGGCGACGACGCGCAGTACATCACCCCCGACGTCTACATCTACAAGCTGGGCGACGAGTACACGGTCGTGCTGAACGACGACGGCCTCTCGAAGCTGCGCATCTCGAACGCCTACCGCTCGGCGCTGAAGAACGGCGCGATACCGACCGGGCAGACGAAGGAGTTCGTGCAAGACAAGCTGCGCAGCGCGATGTGGCTGATTCGCTCGATTCACCAGCGCCAGCGCACGATCTTCAAGGTGACCGAGTCGATCGTGAAGTTCCAGCGCGACTTTCTCGACAAGGGCATCGCGCACCTGAAGCCGCTCATCTTGCGCGACGTCGCCGAAGACATCGGCATGCACGAGTCGACGGTCTCGCGCGTCACGTCGAACAAGTACGTGCACACACCGCAGGGCATCTTCGAGCTGAAGTACTTCTTCAACTCCTCGATCGCGCGCACGAGCGGCGACGACATCGCGTCGGAGGCGGTGAAGAACCACATCAAGCAGCTGGTCTCGCAGGAAGACGCGAAGAACCCGTACTCCGACCAGAAGATCGTCGAGCTCTTGAAGGCGCAGGGCATCGAGATCGCCCGCCGCACGGTCGCGAAGTACCGCGAGGTGTTGGGCGTGCTGCCGTCGAGCAAGCGCAAGAAGTACTACTGAGCGAGCCGGCCGCCGAATTGGCAAGCGCAGCGCCCCGCGAAGGGGCGAGCGCCGTCGGGGCCGGGGCGCGAACTCAAATGACGGGTGGGCCGGGCTGTGACAGCATCTGGGGCCATGGGTCAGCCCGTGGTCTTGATCGTCGAAGACAATCAGCTGAGCCGCACGATGTTGCGCGACGCGCTGAGAGACGTGCCGTGCGCGGTGAGCGAGGCGCACGACGGCGACGAGGCCTTCGCGGCGCTGACGTCGAGCCCACCGGCGGTGATGCTGCTCGACCTGGTGCTGCCGAAGCGCTCGGGGTCAGAGGTGTTGAAGTTCGTGAAAGAGAAGAAGCTGCCGACGCGGGTGCTGATCATCACCGCGATGGACACGCGCGGCATGGCCGACCAGGCGCTCGATGACGGTGCGCACGGCTTCATCGGCAAGCCGTTTCACCCGCTCGAGGTGAGATCGGCGGTCGAGGGAGCGCTCGCGGCGCATGCTGCGGGTGGCACATGAGCGACTACTGGCTCGCAGACGCCGACGCGCGGGTGCTCGGGCCGATCAGCTTCGAGGTGCTCAAAGATCTGGCGGCGAGTGGCAAGCTGGCCGAGGTGCGCGCCGTGTCGCGCGACGGGCGCAGCTTCTCGCCGGTGGCGAACTTCCCCGAGGTGCTCGGGGCGCTGGGGCCAAGGCTGCCCGAGGCGGTGCGGGCCGAGCAGCAGGCGGCGATTCAGCGGCTGCGGCAGTGGCTCGGTGAGATCAAGAACCAGCCGGCGCAAGACGTGTTTCGTGTGCCCGAGAGCTCGACGCCCGACACGTACCGGGCCGCGTTCTTCGCGCTCGTGAAGCGCTTCTACCCCGACCGGCTGTCGCCCGAGGCGACGGTCGAATTGCGGCGGGCGTGTGAAGACGTCTTTCTCGCGTTGACGCAGAAAATTCTCGAGGTCGAGCGGCGGCGGGTGCCGCAGGGGCCCCCGCCCATCGGCAAGAGCGAGGTGTCGCAGATCTCGTGGCGGGGCGGCTCGGTCGACGTGCGGCTGAAGGTGAAGGCGCACGACGTGCGGTTCTTCACGTGGCACCCCGAGATCAACTTCCGCTTCGACGCGCTGTACGTCGAGACGAGCGAGTTTGCGGTGCCGGGCACGCCGGTGAACCTGTCGATCGACTTCGAGGGTGCGCCCGAGACGATGACGGCGTGGGGCCGGGTGATTCGGTCTGACAACGAGAAGCCGGCCAACCTGCCGAAGGGGCTCGGCATCAAGCTGCTCGACCTGCCTGAGTCTGACCGGTCGTTCATTCGCACGTGGATCGCGCGCGCATCTTCTCGCACTTGACGTGTTTTAGGCGCAGCGAGGCCGTTGCGTTCCCGTTACAGAAAGTCTCAGATGCGTTGTTGCAGCGCAGGTTTTCGTCCCCATCGGGAGGCGTAACGCATGCAGATGAACATCACGTTCCGGCACTTGGACCCCATCGATTCACTCAAGAACTACGCACAAGACAAGGTCGAGCGCGCGAACAAGTACCTCGACCGCGCCGGTGAAGCGCACGTCGTGCTCTCGCTCGAGCGGCACCTTCACCACGCCGACATCACCATCACTTCAGGCGCCTTCGTGCTTCGGGGTCGCGAGAAGAGCGAAGACATGTACGCGTCGATCGACCTGGCGATGGACAAGATCGAGCGGCAGCTCCGTCGCTACAAAGAGCGCCTCAAGCACCACCACGGCCGCGAGCGCGTGCACCACCGGCAAGACCTCGTCGCCCAGCTGAAGGTGCGGCACGACGTCATCTCGGTGCCCGAGCCCGAGAAGGTGCCTGATCCGGTCGAGGCGGCTCCGCGCGTGATCAAGACGAACGAGTTTCTGGTTCGCCCGATGAGCGCCGAAGAGGCCATCATGCAGATGGATCTGATGAACAACGACTTCTACGTGTTCACGAACTCGACCACGCGCGAGATGAACGTCGTGTACCGGCGCAAAGACGGGCACTACGGCCTCATCGAGGCGAGCGCGGCGAAGAAGTAGCCGCCGCTCACATCGACATCGCGGCGACGAACCAACCCTGCTCGAGGTCGGCCTGCGCGGCGACCTTCGCCTGGGCTGAAGCCTTCGCCAGCGCATCGGTCTTCAGCTCGAACCGCGCCCTCACCTCGTCGAGCGTCAGCCCCGCCGCGAACAACCGGCCCAGCTCGGCCAGCAACCGCGACACCAGCGGCAGGCACACCACCCCATCGACCGGCAGCGGCAGGGGCATCGCCGGAGGCCCCGCCTCGGGCTCGACCCCGTGCGCCTCGAGCGGGTCGAGCGGCATCAGCCACAGGTCTCTCGTGTCGCGGGTCAGCGCGAGCACCTTCGCCGGCGCTGCGCACGCCGCCGCGTACAGCTCGGCGACCAGCGCGTGCACCACGCTCGACTGCAGCCGCGCCCGAACCGGCGCCTCGTAGAAGTACCCGCGAAACGGAAACGGAGCGACGCTCACCGGCCGCATCAACCCCTCTGCCCGCCGCACCACCATCGGCGCCGGCACCATCGCCATCAGCTCCGAGCCCTTCGCGTCGCCCGCGACCATGCGCTCAGCGCCCCACGGCTCGTCGCCCGCGAGCAACAGCTCGACCAGCGCCTTCGCTTCGCGCGCCACGCGGTCGGGCTCGGCGCCGTTGAGCTCCATCGTGCCGAGCTCGTACGCCAGCGTCAGGCTCGACCGCTCGAGCCCCCGTCGGTACCACTCGCTCGCCCGCTCGGCGTCGTGCCGCGCGAGGAACAGGTAGGTCAGGTGGTTTTCCTGGTTCACGATCTGCCCCGGCTTGAAGTGGTACCCCGCTTCTGCCGGGTCGCCCGGGAAGTACTCGACACAGGCGCGCCATCGCGCGACCGCCTCTTCTTCGTTCTCTTCGGCCACCGCGGTGCCCCGCGCCAGCTGAGCCGTCGACAGCAGCATGCCCGCCGGCCGCTCACCCGCCGCCGCGTCGGCGATGTCTTGAAGCCGCAGCACGCGCTGCCCGTGGCTCACCGTCTCGTACGCCCGCCCCACCAGCAGGCACGGGCCCAACCCCAGGCCGAACGTCTGCGCGTCGCAGATGGCCCGCTCGTTCGCGACGTACCCCGCCACGTTGTTCAGCACCACCGCGCCCGCGTGCGCGAGATCTCCCGGCACTCCGAGCAGCTCGAGCTCGAGCCGGTTCACCGCCTGCAGCCCCTTCGTCACCAGCCGCACCCGCACCGAGTTGTCGCCCAGCGACGACACCCGCTCGGCGCCGATGAACGCTTCGATCTGCAGCTGCCTGGCGGGGTCGAAGGGCATGCGCTGTCAGTGGCGGTCGCCTGCCAGCTTTTCGCCCACCGGGTCGAGCCCGAACCCGAACGGGTACCGCGGCAAGAGCGCCACCGGCAGCTTGCCCGGCGTACCCGCCTCGCCGAACACCGCCGCCGCCGCCGCGTTCGTCGCGCTGTCTCTGAACGAGTACACCTCGAGCACCACCTTCGCCTCGGGCACCTGCGCCCCCAGGTACGGCAGCCCCATCACCACCACCACCACCGGCTTGCCCGCCAGGTGCGCCATCGTCACCAGCTCGAGCTGCCGCGTGTTCACGATGCCCACGATGACGACGTCGGCCCCCTGCGCGAGCTGGTACGTCAGCCGCTTCAGCTCTTCGCGCTTCTCTTTCGACGCCACGAACGGCGGCACCACCAGCGCCGGCGCCTGCGGCACCCGCGACTGAATCGCCGTCACCAGCGACGGCTCGGCAGTCACCACCGCGATGCGCTTGTCTTTCGACACGGGGAACACGCCCGGAGTCGTGCGCAGCAAGGTCACCGCACCGCGCGCGATCTCGTCGGCCAGCGCGCGCTTCTTGCCGAGCTCTTTCAGGCGCTCGGCCAGCGGCGGCATCTCGTCGAACAGCCCGCGCCGCACCTTGAGCAGCAGAATGCGCCGCACCGCCTCGTCGACGCGCGCCATCGGCAGCTCGCCGCTCTTCACCGCGTCGAGCAGGGCCGCGTGCACCTCGGCCTTCTTCTCGACCCGCCAGGGTATGAGCACCATGTCGGCGCCCGCCTTCACCGCCATCACCGCCGCGCGCCCCACCCCGAACCGGTCGGCGATCGCCTGCATCTCGAGCTCGTCGGTCAGCACCAGCCCGTCGAACTTCATTCGCCGCCGCAAGATGTCGTTCAAGATGCGCGCGCTCATCGTGGCCGGCACGTCGTCGCCGGTCACCCGCGGAGCCGCCACGTGCGCCGTCATCATGCCGTCGAGCCCCACCTTCATCGCTGCCTCGAACGGCTCGAGCACCTTCACCAGCTGCGCTTCGTTTTCGGTCAGCACCGGCAGCACCTTGTGAGAGTCGGAGTCGACCGAGCCGTGCCCCGGGAAGTGCTTCGCGATGGTGGCGACGTTCGCGTCTTGCTGGCCGCGCACGAAGTCGGCTCCGAAGTCGGCGACCAGCTTCGGCGAGTCGCCGAACGAACGAATGCCGATGACGGGGTTCTTCGGGTTGATGTTCACGTCGAGCACCGGCGCGAGGTTCATGTTGAAGCCGAGCCGCCACAGATCTTCGCCCTGCGCCTTGCCCGCCTCGTACGCGAGCGACTGATCGCGGGTCGCCGCCAGCGCCATGTTGCCCGGCAGCACCAGCATGCCCTCGTCGATGCGCGTGACGTTGCCCCCTTCTTGATCGACCGCGATGAACGGGGGAATCGTGTCGGCGAGCAGCGCGCGCACCGCGTCGTTCAGCCGCCCCACCTGCTCGGAGTCGGCGATGTTGCGCTTGAACATGCACACGCCGCCGACCTGCTTGCCCTTCACCAGCGCCTCGACCGGCGCGTCGACGACCGTGCCCCCGAAGCCGACCATCATCATCTGGCCGACCTTGGCCTCGAGCGTCAGCCCCGCGAGCAGGGCCTGAACGTCGGGCGGGCCCTTCTTCTTCAGCGGCTCGGGCTTCGGCTCGGGCTCGGTGCGTTGCGGAGCCGGCGCTGGAGCGGGCTGCTCGGCGGGAACCTCGGCGGGCGGCCCGTGCGTCGGGGCTGACGCCGCCGGCGGCTGCGAATGTGCACACGCCAGGAGGACGAGGGGTACAGCAATACGGAGGGACATTTCGTGAGCGCGACGCCGGTGAAAGTCGAAGTTAGCCCAACGGGCCAGCTTGCGCTGCCTCGAGTCGTCCGCTACATGCGCCCGCAGATGCGCATCGCAGAGTTCCTCAAGCCCGACGCAGTCGTCGAAGAGCTGCGAAGCACGTCCAAAGTCGAGATCTTGAAAGAGCTGTCGGCGGCGCTCGCGAAGACGAACCCGAACGTCAGCCCCGTGCGCCTCGCCACCGTGCTCGAAGAGCGTGAGCGCGTGAACTCGACGGGCGTCGGTGAAGGTGTGGCAATTCCCCACGGTAAGCTGCCTGAGCTGTCGACGCTGTCGGCGAGCTTCGGGGTGTGCCGGGCGGGCATCGACTTCGACGCGCACGACAAGAAGCCGACGTTTCTGTTCTTCGCGCTGGTGGCGCCCGAAAACTCGGCGGGGCTGCACCTGAAGGCGCTGGCGCGCATCTCGCGGCTGTTTCGCAACCAGGGCTTTCGCGAGTCGATTCTGGCGGCGAAGGGCGCGCAAGAGATCTATTCGCTGATCCTGCAGGAAGACGCGAAGGCGTAAGCTGCGGGTTGAGTGGAAGTCGTCCTCCGGCCGGTCAACGATGGGTTCCTGCGTGAGGTGGTCTTCCCCGCGCTCGAGATGGGCGTGGTCGACGCGGCCCCCGCCATCGAGCACCTGCTCCGGTACTTGAACGACGAGCAGACGCGCGTTCAGCTCGAGCTGTTGCTCGACCGCGGCGTCGAGGGCAGCTTCTTCGGGCTCGAAGACGAGAAGTGGAGCAGCTCCATCTACCGGCTGCTCTTCTACGAGTGGGTGAAAGACGCGGGCGGCTGGCAGCTCGGCGAACAGCCGCACGCCTACGCCGGAGACTGGAACGACGCGGTTCACCTCGCGCTGATGCTCGAAGACCCCCACTACCCGTACTGGGATCAGCCCAAGGCCCGGCAGTACCGCACCAACTTCACCGCGAGCCCCCTCGCCGAAGAGGGCCTCGCCTCGCTCGCGTGCGGCATCTGGCAGCCGGTGCCCTCCTTCCCCCCCGATCAGGTGCTCACCGTTCAGGGCCACGGCGACTACCGCCCGAACGAAGGGGTCGCCCGCGCCGACTGGAGCTGGCGCCCGGTACACGTCGTCAACCAGTGGGCCGCCCAGCTGCCGAACGCGCTGTCGCGCCTGCTCGAAAAAGAGGGCCGGCGCCTGAAGCCCGTCGAGGCCCCCGAGCGCCACGAGGTGCTGCAGTACTGGCTCGGCCGCATCGAGCACCCGCCCGTGCTCGCCGTCACGTTCTCGGGGCTCGGAGCCCACTCGAACGAGTGGATTCGAGAGATCGGCCACATCGCCCGCACCATTCGCGCGGCGGCCGCGGCACAGCACGGGCTCACCGCGATCATCAGCCACCGCGGCGACGACGACTATCTGCAGCGGTGACCGGCGAGGTCAGAAATACAGGCCCCACGCCACGATGCCGAGAAACGCGACGATGTCGAGAATCAGCGGCACGTCGCTGAGCAGAATCTTCTCGGGGGCTCCGCCCAGCCCGCGCTTGTGCACGAGGAACAGGTAGCGGAACACGCCGAAGATCACGCACGGCACCGTCAGCTTCAGGTGATCGCTGCCCACGCGCTGAATCGTCTCGGGCGAAACCGTGTAGAGGCCGTACGCGAGAATCGTGCAGGCCGCGCTGATGCTCATCATCTGGTCGAGCATCGTCTGCGTGTACTCACCGAGCGACGCGCGGTGCGCCGACGCGCCCTCTTCGAGCGACGACAGCTCGGCGCGCCGCTTCGCGAACCCGAGAAAGACGGCGCCCAGCAGCGTGCAGAGGAACAGCCAGTTCGAGACCGCGACGTCGATCGCGACGGCGCCCGCGACGACGCGAACGATGAACCCGAGCGCGAGCGCCATCACGTCGAGAACCACCATGTGCTTCAGCACCGTCGTGTAGACGATCTGCAGCGCCACGTACGACACCGCCACGATGACGAACTGGCGGCCCAGCATGAACGACGTCGCCAGCGCCCCGCCCCAGCACATCGCGAGCAGCACCAGCACCGACGGCAGCCCGAGCAGCCCCGCCGCGATCGGCCGGTTGCGCTTCTCGGGGTGGAGCCGGTCTTTTTCGCGGTCGAACCAGTCGTTCACCAGGTACACGCCGCTCGCCAGCAGGCTGAACGCCGCGACCGACAGCCCCGCCCGCATCAGCTGCCCCTCGACGAAGACGCTCTTCGCGAAGAGCAGCGGCACCAGCAGCACGCCGTTCTTCGTCCACTGCTTCGGGCGCAGCGCCTTCAGCGCGGCGATGGGCAGGGCCACCTTCGGTTGCACGGTGAGCTCCGGAGTCATCTCGAAGTCACGGCCGGCCGATGCCGTAGTACGTGAAACCCAGCCCGCGCATGCGCTCGGGGTCGAGCACGTTGCGGCCGTCGAACACCACCGGCGTCTTCATCAACTTCTTCATGCGCTCGAAGTCGGCGTTGCGGAAGTCGTTCCACTCGGTCACCAGGAACAGGCCGTCGGCGCCCTTCAGCGCGTCGTACGGCGTCTCGGCGTAGGTGATGCGGTCGCTGAACACGCGCTTCGCCGCGTCGGCCGCCACCGGGTCGTGCGCGGCGATCTTCGCGCCCTTGCCGAGCAACGCCTCGATGACGACCACCGACGGCGCCTCGCGCATGTCGTCGGTCTTCGGCTTGAACGCGAGGCCCCAGACCGCGAACGTCTTGCCGCCGAGCTCGTTGCCGTAGTGCTTCTTCGCCTTCTCGATGAGCAGCTTCTTCTGCCGCTCGTTCGTGCGCTCGACGGCGCGCAACAGGTCGAGCTCGATGCCGTTGTCGCGGGCCGTCGCGACCAGCGCCTTCACGTCTTTCGGGAAGCACGAGCCGCCGTAGCCGACCCCGGGAAAGAGAAAGGGGTAGCCGATGCGCTTGTCAGACCCCATGCCGCGGCGCACGGCGTCGACGTCGGCGCCGACCTTCTCGCAGATGAGCGCGATGTCGTTCATGAACGAGATGCGCGTCGCGAGCATCGCGTTCGCCGCGTACTTCGTCAGCTCGGCCGACCGCGTGTCCATGAACATCACGCGGTTTTCGGTGCGCACGAACGGGGCGTAGAGGTCGCCCATGATCTTGCGCGCCCGCTCGGAGCTCGTGCCCACCACCACCCGGTCGGGCTTCAAGAAATCGTCGAGCGCCGCACCCTCTTTGAGAAACTCGGGGTTCGAGACGACGTCGAACTCGTGCTTCGTGTTCTCGGCGACGGCCTTGTGCACCAGGTCGGCCGTGCCGACCGGCACCGTGCTCTTGTCGACGATGACCGTGTACTGCTTGAGCGCCTTGCCGATCTCGCGCGCCGCCGCGATGACGTACTGCAGGTCGGCGTCGCCGCTCTCACCTTCGGGGGTGCCCACCGCGATGAAGACGACGTGTGCGGTGCCGACGGCCTCGGGCAGGCTGGTGGTGAACGAGAGGCGCTTCTCTTTGACGTTCTTCTCGACGAGCTCTTCGAGGCCCGGCTCGAAGATGGGGATCTTGCCTTCGCGCAGCGCCTTGATCTTGCGCTCGTCGATGTCGACGCAGGTCACGTCGTTGCCGGAGTCGGCGAAACACGTGCCGGCCACGAGGCCGACGTACCCTGAACCGATGACCGCGACGCGCATGGGGCTCCTCCTACGACGCCGTCAGCATGGCGCGCAACGCCTCCGCGGGCCGCGCCGTCGACTTTTTGCCGACCACCGCCACCGGGTCGACGACGCCCACGTCGAGCAGCTTTCGCACGGGCAGCGACAGGTCGGGCGTGAGCTTCGCGGCCGCTTCGGTGACGTCGGGGAACAGGCGGGTGACCACCTGCAGCGCGGCATAGAGCGCGCGCTCGACCCCCCACTCGGCGGCCCTCACCTTCACCAGGCCGGCGTCGGCGATGTTGAACGCGAGCTCGCGCACGTCGACCCACTCGATGAACGGCACGTCGAACCCGGCGCGCGCCGCGAACAGCACCTGCACGAGCAGCGCGTCTTCGTGCGGCAGGCGGTGCATCGAAGGGCCATAGACCTTCGCCGGCCTCGCGCGCTCGAGCAGCGCGGCGTCGAGCTTCGCGTCGCCGGTGAGCTTGCCGTGCAACAGAATCGCGGTGCGGTCATCGCTGACGACGAGGTCGGGCGCGAGGCCCTCGTCGGGCGCGGCCGGCGCCGGCTTGAACTCGGCGTTCTTCAGAAAGCCGGCCATCGGCTGCACGTCGCCCGGCGGCATGAGCAGGCGAATTTCGGCGACGGGGCGAAAGGCGATGTGGGGGTAGAGCTCTTCGGCGAACGAGGCCGAGCCGAGCAGCACGACGCGGCGGCCCTCGAGCGAGTCGACGCTGCGCTTGAAGTTGACGAGCTTCATGACGTTGTCGTTCATGAGGCCCTGGTAGATGCCGAGCAGGCGGTCGCGGGCGCGCTCGGGGGCGCCCCCGCCGGCGAAGCGGTACTCGAGGTTGTACGCCGCGAGCGGAGCGAGGCCCTGCGGCACCGCCCACTCGACGTACTCGTCCCACGGGGCCTTCGCGAGGCTCTGGCGTTTCGGGGTGAACGACGAGAGGAGACGGAACAGCTCGAGCAGGGTGAGCACGCTGGTTTCGACCTCTAACGTGATACAGGCGGCCGCGTGAAGCCCGAGCTCTCGGTCGTCATTCCCTACGATGCCTCGACGCGCGAGGCGGCGGCGTTGTTTGCACGCGAGGTCTCGGTGCGGCCGGGCACGCAGCTGATTCTGGCGGGCGACGGGCCGTGCGGCGTCGAGCCGGCGATCGACACGGTGGTCTTGCCCGACAAGGCGACGCGTGGTGAGGCGCTGAAGGCGGCGTTCGCGCGGGCCGAGGGCGAGGTGACGCTGGTTCAAGACGCCGACCGCACGTACACGCTCGACACGCTGACGGGGCTCATCGCGCCGATTCACCAAGACCGGGCCGACGTGGTCATCGGGCGGCGCGAGAAGCGGGGGGCGCCCGACGCGGCGCTGGGCCGGCTGGCCGCGTGGGTGAGCGACGCGCCGGTGAATGACCCCCTGAGCGGGCAGCGCGCGTTTCGAACCGAGATCTTGCGCGACGTGCAGCTGACGTCGAGCGGGCCCGAGGTCGACTCGGAGCTGCTCGTGAAGCTGGCGGCGCAGCTGTACCGCTTCACCGAGGTGCCGGTGCAGGGCGGCGCGGCGCCGGTGGCGACACCGGCGCTCTGGCAGCACGCGAAGAAGCTGTTCGGCTACGCGACGATGCAGAACGACTCGGACAATGCGCACGAGGGGTACAACACGCTCGCGCGCATGGAGGCGGGCGCGCCGAACTACAACACGTGGCTGGGGCGGCGCTTCGCCGAGCACGCCGGGCGGCGGGTGCTCGAGATCGGGGCGGGCATCGGCACCATCACGAGCCTGCTGGCGCGCGGGCGCGAGAAGGTGGTGGCGCTCGAGGTCGACGACTTCTACGTGCAGCGGCTGAAGAACCGGTTCCGCGATCAGCCGAACGTGGTGCCGTACAAGAGCGACGTCGCGCTGGCCGACTGGGAAAGGCTGAAGGGCGAGAGGTTCGACACGATCGTGCTGTCGAACGTGCTCGAGCACATCGAAGACGACGCGGGCGCGGTGCGGCGGTTCGCGCAGATTCTGGCGCCGGGCGGCAAGCTGATCGTGCTGGTGCCGGCGCTGCCGCTGTTGTTCGGAGCGATGGACGAAGCGGTCGGCCACTACCGGCGGTACACGCTGCCGGCGCTGCGCGCGGTGCTCGAGGGCAACGGCTTCTCGGTCGACCTGCTGGAGTGGATGAACCTGGTCGGCATTCCCGGGTGGCTCGTGAACAGCCGGCTGCTCAGGCGGCGCGCGATGCCGCCGCTGCAGCTGCGGCTGTACGACCAGGTGGCGCCGCTGCTCGCGGCGGCCGAGGCGAAGGTGAAGCTGCCGGTGGGCATGTCGCTGTTCTGCGTGGCGACGGTCAGCTGAGGCGCCGGCGCGCCGTCAAGCGGGCGTGCTCTACGGCGAAGACAAAGTGCGTGAGATGGCGAGGTCGATTTTGCCCTCGGCGTCTCGTCACGCGGCGACGGCGCGGCCGAAGATTCACCGCGCCGAGCGTCACCGCGCGAACGCGGCGGTGCGCGCCATGGTGCACGACCCGAGCGCGTGGGACGACGGCGGCGACGAGCCCGACGAGATGCAGCGTGAGATCTCGATGCTGGTGAGCCGGCGGCGCGGCTCCGACAAGCTGAACCACTTCGAGCGCTGGGCGGTGAAGAGGACGCGCGAGATGCCGGTCGAGCTTCGGCTCGGCCACCTCGCGGCGCTCCTCCCGCCCGGGCTCACTGGTGAGCACGCGCTGCAGCACCTCGAGCGGCGCGACGAGCTGGTGCCCGAGAGCCACGAGCATGTGTTTCGCCGCCACCGCTGGCGGCGGCCGACGAACGGGCTGCTCGAACGGGGCGAGGCGGCCGAGCTGCTGCGCCGGGTCGTGGTCGCTCCCGATGGCCACCGCCTCTTCAACCACGCGCTGAAGTACTCGCGCGTCGAGCTGCCGCCGTACGTTCGGCTGGTGCAGCGCACGCGGCTGCTGCACGGGCTTCACGACGTGCTCGGCTTTCTCGCCGACGTCTGCCGCGAGCGCGACAACCGGCCCCGGCTCGTCGCCGACCGGTTTCTGCGCGCGTTCAAGGCGACGCGCAGCCCTGCTGCGGCCGTGATGGCGACCGGCGTCGTCTGCTTGACCGCCGACGAGTACTGGAAGCTGAAGTACGGCCGATAGCGTGGTGCACGTCTTCGGGTACGTGCTTCGTGTACGTGCTTCGGGGACGACGACGAGTACGCGGACGGCGACTCGTGACGACGTGAACGACGACGACGACGTCAACGGGTTCGGGCCATCGGGTGCGGGTGCGGGTGCGGGTGCGTCGACGCACTTCGTCTTCACGCCGACGACGACGACGTGTGCGAGCGGCGTGCACGTCTTCGCGGGCTCGCCGTCAACGAACCCGCACCCGCACCCGCACCCGAGATGTGCCGTTCACGTCGTCGTGCTTCGTCATCGTCCACGTCGGCGTCCTCGTACTCGTCGTCGTCGTCCCCGGAGACGGATGCGCGCACGACTACCGAGCCGGCCGCTTCAGCCCGAGCCGCGACATCCGGTACACGACGGTGCGGCGCGGAATCCCAAGCCGCCCCGCCGCCGCCGTCACGTTCCACCGCGTGCGAGCCAGCGCCTCGAGCAGCATCTCGCGCTCGGCGGTCTTGAGGGCGCCGCGCAGGTTTTCTTCGGGGGCCTCGGTCGACAGCCGCCCCGGCAGCGCATCGCGGCCGAGCTCGTCGCGAACGGCAGAGCGGGCAGCGCGGGCCATCACGTTGCGCAGCTCGCGCACGTTGCCGGGCCACCGGTACCGCGACAGCACGTTGCGAGCATCGGCGCCGAGCGCGAGCCGCGGGCGATTGAGCAACCGCCGCTCCGACGCCAAGAACGACTCGGCGAGCGGCAGCACTTCGCCGGGCCGATCGGCGAGGGCGGGCACCTTCAGCACGTGCTTCAGCGGCTGCATCACCTGCGACGTGAGCGCCACCCACGACCTCTTCTCGCGCGCCCGGTCGATCAGCTCGGTGACCCGCACCGGGTCGAGCGCATCGGCGTCGCGCACCAGCAGCACCGCGCCGGCTTCGGCCTCCATCAGGGCCCCGAGTGAATCGGGCCAGGCGCCCTGCCCTTCGATCACCTGAGCCGACGCCGCCGACGCGAGCGCCCGCGCGAGAAACCCTCGCCCCGCGCCGCTCTGCCCCACGAACGCGACGGGCGTCGGCCGCCGCGCCAGCCGCTCGACCGCCTCGCGCAGCCGCACCATCACCGGGTCGACCACCACCGGCTCGACCTCGACCACGGCGTGCAGCCGCTCGAGCGCGCGCTCCCACAAGACCTCGGCGGCGAGGCCATCGACGCGCGATCTCACCGTCGCAACGCGCGCGCGCGAGCCCGCGATCGCCGCAAGCCGCCCCAACACCGTCTCGACGTTCGCCCCCTCGACGTCGGGCACGATCACCGCCAGCACGTCGGCCGAAAACTCGCCCCAGCACGCGACGGCCCCCAGCTTCTGCGTGCCCTCGATCAGGCGCCGCACCAGCGCCTGCCGCGCCGAGGCGTTCAGCGGCGGCGTGCCCACCAGCCCGAGCCCCACCTGCTTCGGAGCCCGCGTGCGCAACAGCTCGTCTTCGAGCCGCGCGGCCAGCTCGTCGTGCGTCGCGAGCCGCGGCTTCACCAGCGACGGCGCGTCGTTCTCGAACGTGACCACGAGCCGCGCATCGCCGATGCGAATTTCGTCGCCGCCGCGCGCGAGCGCCTGGCCCGACACCTGCACGTCGTTCAGCTGCGTGCCCTGCGCGCCGCGCAGCTCTTCGACGACGACGGCGTCGGCGCGCGCCGTCAGCGTGAGGTGACGAACGGCGGCGCGCGCGTCGTCGAGCTGGAGCCCGACGCCGGGGCCCCGGCCCACGAGCAGCGGGCGCCCCGCGGTCAGCTCGACCGCCGACGAGCCCTGGTCGGTGAGGGTCAGCACGAAAATTCGCGCCATGGTTTCGTTCTGCCACCTCTATACTCCTGCCGGCCATGCCTGACGCGCCTGCCGGAACCGAGCGCCGCGGTTTCTTGAAGCTCCTCGCGGGTGCTTTCGCTGCGCTCGCCGCCGCGCTCGCGACGGTGCCCGTGCTGGGAACCGTGGTCACCCCGCTGATGAAACCGAAAGCCGACGACGGGGGCCTGCTGCGGGCGGCCGGCCTCGGCGAGCTCGTCGAAGGGGTGCCGAAGCGCGTCGAGCTCACCAGCGTGCTCGTCGACGGGTGGACGAGGTCGGTCGGCATCATCGGCGCGGTCTGGCTCTTGAAGAAGCCCGACGGCTCCATCACCGCGATGTCGTCGGTCTGCCCCCACTCGGGCTGCAGCATCAACCAGAAGTCGAAGAGCACCTACGGCTGCCCGTGCCACGACTCGACCTTCGAGCTCGACGGCAAGGCGTCAGAGGGCCCGTCGCCCCGCCCGATGGATACGCTCGAGGTGCAGGTCAAAGACAAAGACGTCTTCGTGAAGTACCGGCGCTTCAAGATCGGCGTGCCAGAGAAGACCGAGATCGGCTGACCATGCTCCGGCGCGTTCTCACGTTCGTCGACGAGCGCTCGGGCCTGGGCGCGTGGCTGAAAGAGGCCGCCGAGTCTCCGCTCCCTGGCGGTGCGTCGTGGGCGCGATCGTTCGGGGCCGTGACGCTCGCGTTGATCGGTCTCGAGGCGCTGACCGGCATCGCGCTCGGCGCGTGGTACTCGCCATCGGTGACCGATGCCTGGGCGTCGGTGCACTACATCGAGTACCAGGTGTTCATGGGCAGCCTGGTTCGAGGGCTGCACCACTTCGGTGGCAACGCGCTCATCGTCATGGCGCTGCTGCACTTCATTCAGGCGCTGGTCTGGGGCGCCTACCGCGCGCCGAGAGAGCTGACGTGGGTCACGGGCCTGCTCGTGCTCCAGGTGCTGATCGTCATCTCGCACACGGGTTACCTCTTGCCGAACGATCTGCGCGCCTACTGGGCGACGCAGGTGCTGCTCGGCATTGCGGGCAACCAGCCGGTGGTCGGCGCTCCGGCGCAGACGGTCATTCAGGGCGGCCCCGCGTTCGGCAACGCGACGCTCACCCACCTCTACGCGCTGCACGTGCTGCTGCTGCCCGCCGCGCTCGCCCTGCTGCTCGGCGTTCACTTGAAGCTGCGCAAGCGCCACGGCGCCGAGGCGCCGCCCGGCGCCGCCCAGACCGACAGCACCACCATCAAGCGCACGCCGTACTGGCCGACGCAGGCCGCGCGCGACGCGGCGATGACCGCGGCCACGTTCGTGGGCCTCTTCGTCTACACGTCGGCGAACGGCGGGGTCGAGCTGGGCGCTCCGGGCGACCCGGCCGTCGAGTACGTCGCCCGGCCCGAGTGGTACTTCTTGCCCATCTTCCAGCTGCGGCACTGGTTCACCGGCAGCACCGAGTTCATCGCGACGGCGGGGCTGCCGGGCGTCGCCGTCGGCGCGCTGTGCGGCTTGCCGTTCGTCTACCCGCGGCTGCAGAAGAAGCTGCCGAAGGCGCACGCGCTCATCGTCGCGGGCGTGCTCGGGGGCCTGGTGGGCGCGATCGGCCTCGGCGGCATGACGGCGTGGGCCGACGCGAACGACCAGAAGGCGATCGAGACGAACCTGAAGGCCGAGAAGATCGCGCACGAGGCGCACCGGCTCGCGATGATCGGTGTGCCGGTGAGCGGGCCGCTCGAGCTCTACAAGAACGACCCGCTGGTGTGGGGGGCGCGCGTGTTCTTGCGCGAGTGTGCGGCGTGCCACTCCGACTGCACCGAAAAGCCGTTCAAGGGTGTGGTGTGCATGAACGGCTACGCGGGGCGCGCGTGGCTGACGACGTTCTTGAAAGACCCGCACGCGCCGCACTACTTCGGCAACACCAAGATCGACGAGATGGATGCGTTCACCGGCGGCGACGAGAAGGCGAAAGCGATCGTCGAGTTCGTCTACTCGGAAGGGGCGCGCACCGACGTGAACGCCGAGCTGGCCGCGAAGGGTCGCACGCTGTTCGACAAAGAGGGCTGCGAGTCGTGCCACACGCTCGACGACGAGGGCAGCGGCACGGCGCCGGCGCTGAAGGGCTATGCGAGCGAGAAGTGGCTCGAGGCGTTCATTCGCACGCCCGACGCCGCGCGCTTCTACGGCGAGCTGAACGAGATGGACTCTTTCCCCCACGAGAAGCTCGACAAGAGCGAGCTGTCGGCCGTGATCGCCTACCTGCGCGCACAGGCCGCAGAGCCACTGAATTTCGCAGTAACCACCCCGTAGGAGAACGACATGAAGATCATTCGCATCGCCGTACTGACCTGCTTTGCCGCGTCGGCTTCAGCCTGGGCCGAAGACGACATTCCCGCGCTGTGGAAGGCGAAGTGCGAGAGCTGTCACGGCGCCGACGGCAAGGCGCAGACGAAGCAGGGCAAGAAGCACAAGGTCGACGACATGACGAACGAGAAGTGGCAGGCCAACTGGACGGACGACAAGATCAAGAAGATCATCCGCGAAGGCTCGAAAGACAAAAAAGAGATGAAGGCCTTCCCCGCCGACAAGGTCTCTGACTCCGAGCTCGACGGCCTCGTGAAACACATTCGTTCGTTCAAGGGCTAAAGAGAACCCGTGAAGAAGCTGCTCGTCATCGCCGCGTTCATCGGAGCTGCCCTGTGGGTCGGGGTCGCTCCGGCCGAGGCAAACCCGACGCCCGACGATGACGAGCAGTCGCAGGTCGCGAAGAAGCGCCGCGACGGCGGCACCCGCGACGAAGAAGACTGAGCCGCACCCTGCCCCGGCGTGCCTGGAGCAGGTTCAAGACACCGGGGCCCGGTCGAGACACTCGGGCACCGTCGAGCCCGTACCGTTCAGTTCGCGCTGCTCTTCGCCTTGAACAGGTCGGCCTTCAGCACCACCTCGCCGCCCGCCGGCACCTTGATCGACACCTGCTTCGTCACGCCGAGCTGCTTGTTGCGCAGCGTGAACGTCGCTGTGCCCGCCGGCACCGTGATGGGCGCCACCGGCGTCACCCCGTAGCTGCGCCCCTGGTAGATGACCTCGGCCCACGGGTTCACCCGCACCGTGACCCGGCCTGGCCGCGGCACCGTGCGGCGGCGCGCAGGCTTCTCGACCGCGCGCACCGGCTCGACGGGCGGCGGTGCCACCGCGACGGCTCCGGCATCGGGCCCAACGTCGAGCCCGGGCTCGGCCTCAGCCGCGACCGGGCGCACCGGCGCCTTCTTGTGCACCGGCGGCTTCGGCGGCGGAGGCAGCGGCGGCGACACCACCACCACCTGCGCCGGTGACCGCAGCGCCCACGCCAGACCGACGCCGGCGACGAGAAGGGCGAGCCCCACGGCGATGGGCCAGCGTGGCGCGCGCGCGCGCGCGGCCAGCGACGGCTCGTTCGTCGTCGTCGCGAGATCGGCCGGCTTCGCCTCGTGCTCGGGCGGGTCGGTGTCGCGCCGACCGCCCTGCAGGCGCCGCTCGATCATCGTCGGCGCCGACGCGACCATGTCTGACGCCGGCACCGCTGCCGCCCCGGCGGGAATCACGAACGGCGCCGACAGCACGTCGGTGCCGAAGCCCAGCGGCATCTGCCGCGGCGCCACCGCGACGTTCTGGTTCGCCGCCTCTTTGCCGAACGTGCGCTCGAGCCAGTCGGCCACGTGCGCGTGGGTGAGCGGCTCGCCGGTCGATGACACGTACGCCTCGAGGGCGTGCGCCATGTCGTCGGCGCTCGCGAAGCGGTCTTTGGCGTTCGGGTACAGCGCCCGCTCGAGAATGTCGTTCAGCGCCGCGTCGAGCTCGTGCCGCCGCGAGAACCCGACGCGCGGCTTGCGCGCCTCTTCGAGCGTCGCCGGCACACACGCCGGGCGCTCGTTGAAGAGCACCTCGTGCAGCGTCACCCCCATCGCGTAGATGTCGGTGCGCGCGTCGAGCGTCGCGTCGGCGATGAACTGCTCGGGCGCCATGTAGCCGAACTTGCCCTTCGTCGTGCCGGCGCGCGTCGACGACGACGCGTTCATCGCCTTCGCGATGCCGAAGTCGACCAGCTTCACGCCGCCCGCGAAGCTCACCAGCACGTTGTCGGGCGTCACGTCGCGGTGCAAGAGCCCCAGCGGCTCGCCGCGCTCGTCTTTCAGCTGATGCGCGAAGTGCAGCCCCTGCAGGGCGAGCGCACAGACGCGTGCCGCGACGCGCGGGTCGGCGCGCGTGCGGGTGCGCGAGAGCTGCTCGACGCAGGCGTGCAGGCTGCGGCCGTGCACGTATTCCATCGCGATGAACCAGTCGTCGCCCTCGTGCCCGAGCTCGAAGATCTGCACGATGTTCGGGTGCTGCAGCTGACCCGCCAGCCGCGCCTCGTTCACGAACATGTCGACGAAGCTCTGGTCGGTCGCCAGGTGCCTCAAGATGCGCTTGATGACGACCGTCTTCGAGAAGCCGGCCGGCCCGTCTTGCCGCGCGAGAAACACCTCGCCCATGCCGCCCGTCGCGAGCAGCTGCAGCAGTCGGTATTTCCCGAGCTTTTCCGGAGTCATCGGCCCAGCAACAAAAAGACGGTTCAGTTTAGGTCAAATCGGCTCGCTGCATCTCGCAGCGTCAGGCAGTCGGAGCTCTCTTTCATCCACCCAAACAGCTTCGACAGTCGAGAGAGCTTCTCGGTTGCTGGAACCTTCAGGTCTCGCTGCTGGCGCGCGAGCTCTTCGGGTATGCCGTCGCTCACGTCGAGCACGTCGACCGCATGCAGCTCGAAGTTGAGCAGCGGCAGCGCGCTGACCGCGCGGTACGTCATCGTCACCACCGGCCACGGCATCATCGTCACGAACGTGCCGATGAACGGCACACGCGTCACCGGAGCGACGGCGATGGGCAGCTCTTTCAGCGGCGCGTCGCCCTTGCCGTAGGGCTGATCGAGCGCGGGCCGGTAGGGGAAGATGGGCGCGAGCAGCACGCGCGGCGAGTCGAGAATCGCGCGCGACGGCCGGCCGAGCACCTTGAGCGCGCCCATCACGCCCGCCTTCGCCGCCCAGTACGGCGCGGCCGGGTACGCCGACGAGTCGTAGGCGTAGCCCTTGCGCGCGACCGCGCGGAGCAGCGCCGCCGACAGCGTGTAGCCCGGCGCACGAAACCCGACGGGCGGCGCGCCCGACGCTTCGGTGATGGCGGTGTGGGCGGCGTCGAGGTCTTGCTCGATGCGATCGGCCGGCCAGCGCGACATCGCGTAGTCGTGCGCGAACGAGTGGCTCGCGATCTCGACGCCCGCCTCGCGCGCACGGCGCAACGAAGGCCCCGCCTCGGCGCCGATCGCGAAGAACGTCGCCGGCACGCCGGCCTTGTCGAACAGCTCGAGGTACCGCGGCACGGCGACGGCGTCGACGAGCGAGCGCGCGCGATCGTCGAGCACCGACTCGGGCACACCCTGAATGCGGCAGTAGTGCTGCAGCGAGTCGAGGTCGACGGAGATCGCCGAGACCTTCATTCGCCCTTGACTCGAATGACGTAGACGAGGCGGCCGACCTGCTTGAGCACGTTCGGCACGCGCTTGAAGAGGTGAATCGACGGCTGCCGCTTCTCGTGCAGCTGAATCGGTATCTCTTCGACGCTGACGCTCTGCCAGGCGCGAATCACGAACTCGGAGGCGAACACGTCCATGTCGGCGCCACACTTCGCGAGCACGGGCAACAGCTTCTGCCGCCGAAACGCCTTGAGGCCGTGCGTGTCGGTGCCCTTGAAGCCGAGCGCCACGCGCAGCGTCGCGTTCAGGCCCCACGTCGCGAGCCGCCGCACTGCGGGGCGCTGATCAGACGCGCCGCGGGCCGCCTTCGAGCCCACCACCATGTCGACGTGCTCGAGCCGAGGCAGCGCCGCGTCGTAGAAGGCGTGGTCGCACAGGTCGATCTCTTCGCAGATGACGATCTCGCCCTTCGCCTCGAGAATGCCGCGCTTCATCGCGCTGCCGTAGTTGGGCGTCTCGTTGTGAAACCACTTCAGCCGCGGGTTGCCCTTCGTCAGCTCTTCGAGCAGCTGAGGGGTGCGATCTCGCGAGCCGTTCTCGGCGAAGATGACCTCGTAATCGAGCTTGCGCTGGTCGAGCCCCGCCACGAGGTCGCGGGCAGCCGAGACGATGATTTCTTCCTCGTTGTAGACGGGAATGACGATGGAAATGTGAGGCGCCAAGAGGGTTTGGGCGCGTAGCACGGAGAATGACCTCTCGTCAGCATCGGGGTAACGTCCGCGCCAAGTTCCCCCAAAGATTCAAAATTCGGAGCATGAATGAAGGCGACCTGCCCTTCCTGCAACGCCCACCTCAACATCGATGACAAGAAGATCCCGGCGGGCGGCGCACGCATCAAGTGCCCAACCTGTCAGAACATCTTCCCCGTGAAGCCGGGCGGCGCCTCCAGCGCCGTACCCCTGCCGGGTGCAGCCGCCGCTCAGCCCCCGCCCCCGCCCCCGGCGTCGGGTGCCGTGCCACTGCCCGGCGCCGCGCAGTCGACCCCCAAAGACACCGACTGGGAAGACGCGCCCACCCGCATGCAGCCGGCCTTCATACCCCCCGAGGCCGTGCCGGGCGCCACCACCTCGCGCGCCCCGCCCTCGAACGTGAACGACGCGCAGACCCGCAAGCCCGCCCCCTCGTACAAGCCGCCGTCGGTCGGCAGCGGCGGCGCCGTGCCCCTGCCCGGCATCACCGCCTCGCAGCCCCAGTCACAGCAATGGGAAGAAGAGTCGACGCGGGTCGCCGACATCCCCATTCCCAGCGCGGCTTACAAGCCGGTGCCGGCTGCGCCGCGTGCGCCCGCGCCGTCGGCGCACGTCGACTTCAGCTCGTTCGAGGCCACCGCCGGCAACGCCGTACCACTCCCGGGCGCGAGAGCGCCGCACGTCGAGATCTCGGCGCCGACCCAGCGCATTCCCGCCCAGCGCCCCCCCACCGGCGCCGTGCCGCTGCCCGGCTCGTACGAGGCGACGCAGGCGCACGCGGTGCCCGCTCCGAGCAGCTACGAGCCGACCCACGCCGGCGCCGTGCCGCTGCCCGGCGCGTTCGACCTGGCCGGCGCGGCCACCCACGTCGGCCCTCCTTCGCGCGGCGCCGTGCCGCTGCCGGGCGCTTTCGACAGCTCGGGCGCCGCGACGCAGGTACATCGGCCACCGGGTGGCGCCGTGCCGTTGCCGGGCGCGTTCGACCCGGCCGGTGCCGCGACCCACGTCGGCCCGCCTTCGCGTGGCGCCGTGCCGCTGCCGGGTGCCTTCGACAGCTCGGGCGCCGCGACGCAGGTGCATCGCCCGTCGGGCGGCGCGGTGCCGCTGCCGGGCCACTCCGACTTCAACAACCGCACGCAGCTCGTGCCGCCGCCGTCGACGACCGCCGTGCCGCTGCCCGGATCGGGCTACGACCTGCCGACGACGCAGCAGCCCGCGTTCGGCGGCCACGACGCCTTCGCCGAGTCGGTGCCGCTGCCCGGCGACACGAGCGCGCACACGGCCTCGACCGCACAGAACCCGTCGTACCAGCCCCCGCCCGAGGCGTTTTCGTTCGACAGTGAGCCGACGAGCGGTGCTTCGCCCGGCTTCGGCGACGTGCCCGAGGCGTCAGACGCAGACTTCGGCGAGGTGCCCGAGGCTCCGCCCGCGTATGCGGCGCCATCGTACGCGGCGCCGTCGGCCGACTTCGATCTGCCGCCGCCTCCCGAGGCGCCGCCGACCTCGACGTCGGGGGGCTTCGACTTCGCCGACCTGCCCTCACCGGCCGGCCAGGCGACCGACCCGGGCGGCTTCGAGCTCGACACGTCGCGCCCGCCCGGCGACGACCTGCCGTCACCCGCGGGCACCGGCGCAAGCAGCGGCGGCGCCTACGACTTCGCGCCGATGCCGGCGGCGTCGAACCCACCCGCGCCGAGCTTCGACCCGGTGAACCCGTCGGCGTCGTTCGGCGAGGTCGACCTGGGCGGAGGCGACTCGCTCGAGTTCGACCCGACGTCGAAGCCGCCGCCCGATGATCTCGAGGCCGACCTGTCGGCGCCGCTGCCGCCTCCGAAGGCGGCGGCTCCGGCCGACGGGCTCGAGATGTTGTCGTTCATCGACGACACCGCGAAAGAGGCCGGCGTCAAAGACTCGCCCGCGATGCGGCGGTACCACATCAAGCGCCGCAGCGGAAAAGTGTTCGGCCCGTTCGAAGAGGCCGTGGTCGTGAAGATGCTCGAAGACGGGCAGCTGCTCGGCAACGAAGAGGTCTCGCTCGACAGCGAGAGCTGGCAGCCGATCGGCGCAGAGGCCGCCTTCCAGGGTGCGATCGCGAAGCTGATGGAGCAGCCGGCGCGCGCTCCGGCGGCGCAGACCGGTGGGCCGCCGCCGTCGACCGGTGGTGCGCCGGGCGTGAGCGTGCCGAGCAACCGGCCGCCGCCGCCGAGCATGGAGCGGCTGAAGCAGCTCTACGAAGGCCGCATGGCAGCGGTCGCCGTGGTGCAGGGCAAAGACCCGGTGCCGTTCAAGAAGCGCATACCGCTCATCGTAGCGGGGGTGCTGGTGCTCGGCATCGTCGGTGCGGGCGCGTGGTCGTCGACGACGCGGTACGGGCTGTTCGGGTTGAAGGTGCTGTTCCCCGCGCGGGTGGCGCAGAACACGACCGAGTTCGCGACGCTGAACGAGGCGAAGAAGGCGCTGCTGGCCGACACGTTCAAGGGCTACAAGAGCGCGAGAGAGAACGGCGAGAAGCTCTTGCGCTCGAAGCCGTACCCCGAGGCGCGCGCGGTGTGGATGCAGTCGGTCTACTACCTCGCCCGGCGGTACTCGGCGGCGACGCCGGCCGACCTGTCGACGGCCGAGGCCGAGCAAGAGAACATCTTGCTGCTCGGTGAGAAGCACGTCGAGGTCGTGAAGGCGCTGGCGCACGCGGCGATCAACGCGAAAGACAACGACAAGGCGCTGGCGCTGGTCGCGGCGGCGCGGGCGCGGCAAGAGAACGAGAACGATCTCGAGCTGCTGTTCCTGAAGGCCGAGGCGCAGGCGCTCAAAGGTCAGGTTCCGCAGGCGATGACCGACCTGAAAGCGGTGCTCGAAAAAGACAAGAAGTCGGCGAAGGCGATGCACGCGCTGGGGCTCTTGCACCTGAAGCAGAAAGAGGTCGACCTGGCGGCGGGGCGATTCGACGAGGCGCTGCAGGCGAGCCCCGAGCACGTGTCGTCGGCGGTCGAGCTGGCGGCGATCGAGGTGATCGAGCGCAAGAACGCGGCGAAGGGCGTCGAGCTGATCGACGCGGCGCTGAAAGACGAGAACAAGGTGAACCTGGCGCCGGCGGAGCTGGGGCGGGCGCTGGCGCTGAAGGCGCAGATCGCGGCCGACGCGCGGAAGATCGACGAGGCGGTCGAGTCGTTCGAGGCGGCGCTGAAGGCCGACCCGGCGAACGTGTTCGCGAAGGGCACGTACGGGGCGCTGCTGGTCGAGCGGCACGACTATGCGAAGGCGACGCCGATGCTGAAAGACGCGGTCGACAAGTCGCCGCAGAACCTGGCGTACATCGAGTCGTACCTGAACTCGCTCATCGGCCTGGGCAAGATGGATGAAGCGACGAAGATGATGCAGACGGCGTCGGGGCGGTTCCCGGGCAACGCGCGCATCGCGTTTCTGTCGGGCCGGGTCGAAGACGGTATGGATCGAACCAAGCAGGCCGAAGAGAGCTACAAGCGGGCGATCAGCGCCGACCCGACGATGGTCGAGGCGAACATCGCGCTGGCGGGGCTGTACCTGCGGCTGCACCGGTTCGCCGAGGCGAAGCCGCAGCTCGAAGAGGGCCTGACCAAGGCGCCCGAAAACGCGCTGGTGCACGTGGGGCTGGGCGAGCTGGCGCTGGCCGAGAACGACGTCGAGCGGGCGCAGGCCGAGCTGAACAAGGCGGTCGAGCTGAACCCGAACCTGCCGGGGGCGTTCTTGGGGCTGTCGCGCACGGCGCAGGCGAAGGGCAAGCCCGACATCGCGCAGAAGCAGGCCGAGAAGGCGCTGGCGCTCGACCCGAAGATTCACGACGGGCGGCTGCAGCTGGGCACGGCGCTGTGGAAGCTGGGCAAGCTCGACGAGGCGATCGCCGAGCTGAACCAGGCGAAAGAAGACGACCCGCGGTCGGTCAACATTCCCATCACGCTCGGAGCGGTGGCGCTCGAGAAGGGCGACCT